>JAFUSC010000039.1 GCA_017467705.1 Prevotella sp.
AGCCGTCTCATTGAGTGCTACCGCTACCTCGGCTGGTACTACAACGAGCAGGCCAACAAGGAGCAGTGCCAGAGCTACTGGCGTAAGGTGAAGGAGCTCGACCCCAGCAACACCGAGGCTGACCAGTTCCTGCAGTAATCGCACTCATCCGGCGAAAGCCATCATAACGACGAGAGGTTGCACCCTGACGGTGCAGCCTCTCGCTGTTTTTTTGTACGTTATCGTGGAACAAAACTATGGTTTTCAAACTAAACACAAATCGTTTCTTTATGTTCTCAGTTGGCAAAGTGCTGATAATCAGTTGCTAAAGCGGCGCTTTGCAATTGACAAAAAGGCACTATTGATTTGTAATATAGTCTATATTGCATTGTAATATAATCTATTTTACGTTGTAATATAGTCTATTTTACATTGTAATATAGTCTATTTTACAATGCAATATAATCTATATTACAAACATAAGAAAGCACATTGACAATCGTGTAGTAGCCATTTGGCAACTGAAAAGAAACCTTTTGACGACTGAAAAGAAACCTTTTGGCAACACTTTTCTTCATGTTTTTCGTGGCTTATCCCGAACTCAGGTTGACAATAATCAAACAAAAAACGGCCTCCCGCGCAGTGCACGGGAGGCCTTGTTCTATTGAGTGGGGATTCAATTAGGGCAGGCTGATTGCCTCAGAGGGGCAAACATCTGCGCATGTGCCGCACTCAGTGCACACATCGGGGTTAATTGAATACTTGTCGCCTTCGGAGATAGCTCCTGCGGGACATTCGTCGATACAAGTACCGCAAGCGATACAATCGTCACCAATAACGTAAGCCATAATCTTAAATGTTTAAATGAATACTCAAATATGATGATGCAAAGGTAGGAATTATTTTTGAATAATACCTAACTTTTGGTACTTTTTTACGTGGTTATTTAATAATTTATACATTGTCGAAATAACTCTCTATATAATAAACACGCTTTTTCTGCGTTATAAAAGAAGTAATATGAAACGAATTATCACGCTCATCGCATTGGCAGCAACGCTGCTCACGGCCCAAGGCCAGGAGCGCAAGCCGCAGAACAAGCCGTACATTGACTTGCGGCCGCTGCACTTTGGCATACTTATCGGTACCAACTTCCAAGACGTGGAGCTCGACAACGTCGGCCCGCAGCTGGTGGAGCTGGAGGACGGTACGATGGCCGAGCAGACCGTTGTGGTGGATGCTGACAAGTGGAACCCGGGCTTCACCGTCGGCGTGCTGGCCGAGGGGCGCCTGAGCAATCACTTCGCGCTGCGCTTCGCGCCGTCCATGCACTTCGGTGCCAAGCATCTGACGTTCCTCAGCCTGCACGACCTTGACCAGAATGGTGCGCCGCGCCGAACGACGCAGGACCTGAAGAACACGTACATCTCGTTTCCCATTGACGTGAAGTTCTCGGCACCGCGTTTCAACAACTACCGTCCCTACGTCATGGCGGGCATCAACCCGATGCTCAACCTGACGCGCAAGGACCAGGACTACTTACAGCTGAAACGTCATGACCTGATGCTGGAGGTGGGTCTTGGCTGCGACTTCTACCTGCCGTTCTTCAAGCTGAACCCCGAACTGAAGTTCTGCTACAGCCTGACGAGCAGCCTTGACACCAGCCACAGCGACGAGCTGCGCGACGCTAACCTGCGCGTCTTCGCCAACTCCGTCAGCAGTGCCCACTCGAAGATGATCGTGTTTACGCTATACTTTGAGTAAAATTAAAAATGAAGAATGAAGAATGAAGAATGAAGAATTTGCTGCCGCCCTTCTGACTATTTACCAGTCAACTTCGGCGGCAGCAAATTCTTCATTCTTCATTCTTTATTTTTCTTTTAAGTCCATGACAATGCGGCCGATGAAGATTCCGTGCTTGCCGTTCTGGTCAACCGGCACGAGCTTGCCGTCAAGGTTGGGCACGTACTCCAGATGCTCCAGATAGGTGTGGGAGTGTCCGCCGAGCACGATGTCAATGTTGCGTGAGTATTTGATCATGTACTCGTCGTCCTCGTAGCCGGGCTTGTTCCATCCCAAGTGCGAGATGCAGATGACCACGTCGCACTGCTTCTGCTGCTTGAGCATGGTGGCCGTCTCCACGGCTACGGTTGCCGGGTTCAGGTATTTCACGCCCTCGCAGTTCTTGTCGCTGACCAGTCCCTTCATCATCGGCGCCAAGGCAAAGACACCAATCTTCACGCCCTTGCGCTTCAGGATGATGTAAGGCTTGACCAGTCCCTCGCACACGGTGCCCGTGAAGTCGTAGTTAGAGCAGACAATGGGGAAGTTAGCCTGGCGGAAGAGCTTGGCCATGTTGTCGAGCCCGAAGTCAAACTCATGGTTGCCGATGGTGGCGGCGTCGTAGCCCATCTGGTTCATCAGTCCTACCTCCACTTCGCCCTTGAACATGGTGTAGTAGCCAGAGCCCTGTGAGAAGTCGCCACTGTCGAAAAGCAGCAGGTCGGGGTCCTTCTTGCGCTCCTCTTTCAGCATGGCGATGCGGCGCAGGTAGCCGCCGCGTCCGGCCAGCATGGTGTCGGCCATGTTCGGGTTCAGCGGCAGTATGCAGCTGTGCGTGTCATTCGTGTGAAGAATGAGCAGTTGTTTTTGTGCCCTTGCAGGGCCGACTGATAAAAGACAAATGATGAATGACAAACCAATCACCCTCATCCATTGACTCCTTTTTGTATTCCTGTTTATATACATAACTTTCAATTTTAACTTTTCAACTCTCAATTTTCAACTTTCAACTTTCAATTTATTCATCGACGACAATGCGTCCCTCAATCTCGGCGTCCACCACTTTTCCCTGTGCCTGCATGGCGCGGAAGTAGTCCATGATGATGAAGCGCGTGTTGTTCTTGAACTCCTGCGGTGAGTTGATGTTGCGTCCCTTGGTGAAGGCCGTCATCTGGTCGTTGCCGCCGAGCAGATAGTCAATGGTAGCCACGCGGTAGTCCTTCTGCGGGTCAATGGTCTCGCCGTTGAGCGTGGCCTTCAGCAGTCGGCCGTCCTTGCTGATCTCCATGTGCACGGCCTTGCTCACGCCCTCGCCGCCACGCATGGCAATCTGTCCGAACAGCTCCAGCACGTCAGCCCCGCTGAGCGTCAGGAAGGCAATCTTGTTCTCGAACGGCGCAATGTTCAGCACGTCGCCGTAGGTCACCTCACCTCTGATGAGGTCATTGCGTATGCCGCCCATGTTGTAGACGGCAAACACCGGCTGCTCGTTGTAGTCCTTGGCGGCCCACATCAGGATGTCAGGCAGCAGGTTCGACAGCTCGCTTTCCGGGCGGTGCGGCGTCATGTTGCGGGCCACGTTTCCCACGACGGGGCCGAGCACGCTGTCCACGTCGTGCTTGAAGGGAACCAGATACTGCTGAGCCTGTTGGTCGGGCTGAGCATCCCAACGGCTGTCAATCAGTATGCGTGTGCGCTCCACGCCCGTCAC
Source organism: Prevotella sp. (assembly GCA_017467705.1). GTDB lineage: Bacteria > Bacteroidota > Bacteroidia > Bacteroidales > Bacteroidaceae > Prevotella. The sequence goes on from JAFUSC010000039.1 coordinate 3,473, forward strand.
TTCATAGTGTGATTTGCACGAGCTGGCCAGCAGCGCCGCAGCTACTAATGCGAAAAAAGTTGTTTTTCTGTTCATCATATTTATTGTTTTATGGTTAGTTAGTGCAATGGAAACTCGCTGTTTCTGTGGCGGAACTCAAAGGGCAAGGCGCAGACCGAGCCATTTGTTGCGGTGTGTCGGCTCATGGTGGCCCCGATCCGACACGCGACCAATCCCCTGGTTCAACTTACAGTAGACCCAGCTGCCCCCACGGTATATGCGATGATAGCCCGATAGAACACAGGGATTTGTCTGACTGCCTGAGTTATAAAAGTCGTACCAGTCCTGACACCACTCCCACACATTGCCAGCCATGTCGTATAGGCCCAACTCATTCGCCCGTTTCAAGCCCACGTCGTGAGTTTGGCTGCCGCTGTTGGCGTGGTACCAAGCTACATCGTCAATGGAACTGCCGCCAGCATACTTGTAACCATTCGAACGGTTGCCACCCCGCGCGGCATATTCCCACTCCGCCTCAGTAGGCAGACGGAAATTCTTGCCCGTTAAGTCATTCAGACGACGGATGAAGTCCTGACAATCTTCCCATGAGACCTGTTCAACAGGACGACGAGAGCCCTTGAAGTCCGAAGGGTTGCTACCCATCACTTCCTGCCAAAGCTCCTGCGTCACCTCATACTTACAAATGCTGAATGAAGACAGTGTCACCTGATGAGCAGGTCTCTCGATATCTTCCGCATCCGAACCCTGCTCACTCGTGGCACCCATCATGAATGTGCCGCCCGCAACGTAGACCATGTTCGACAGTAGCTCCGAAAGAATACGGCTACGTACAGGCGTGGTGGTCGTCGTCGGCTTTTTCGGTTTCTTCTTCGGCGGTGTGGTGGTGTTACTCGTCGGCGGTTTCCGGTGCGGCTGCGCACGACGTATCTGTGCTGATGCCTCGACCGTCGGCAGCAGGGCCAACAGCAACGTGGCGAAAAGAATCTGAATCAGCCTGTTCATTGTAGTTTTAGTTTTTTGACACGACAAAGATAAGCATTATTTGCGTGATTCAAAAGCCATTGACACTAAAGAATGTTAAACACAAGCAAGAAAGCGGCCGATTTGAAAACGCTATTTAACCAAATAAGATTGAAATTATGCTTTTGTTTCATGGATTTTTATTACCTTTGCAACCAAAATGTGTGGCATGCCACAAAAAAACTATCGTATATGTACTACTTTCATCGCCAAAGATACCTTGACAAACTTGTCGAAAGTCGAGGAAATGGACTTGTGAAAATTGTGACTGGTGGGCGTAGATGTGGAAAATCATTTCTTCTGTTCGACATCTTTCACAATTATTTGGTTAAACACGGAGTCCATGAGAATCATATTATAGAGCTTTCGCTTGATGACAGGAAAAATCGCTCGCTGCGCAATCCTGATATGCTGCTGGAGTATATTGATAAAAAAACGTCTGCTGACGGTAGCACATATTATGTAGTGTTGGACGAAGTACAGCTTGTGGATGATTTTGTCGAAGTTCTGTTAAGTCTTATGCATACACGCTATTTGGATGTATATGTATCAGGGTCGAACTCAAAATTTCTCTCTAAGGATGTCGTAACTGAATTTCGAGGGCGTGGTGACGAAATCCGTGTCTGGCCATTGAGTTTTATGGAATATTACGAAGTCATTGGGGGTGATAGAAGCATAGCATGGAATGAATACTACACATTCGGAGGACTGCCACAAGTGGTACAATTTGAATCTGCTACCAAGAAAATGGAATATCTCGTCAATTTGTATGAACTGACCTATCTGCATGATGTGATTGAGCGTAATCACCTGCGAAACCCTGATGGCTTACGTCAGCTCACGCAGATTTTGGCATCGGCTGTTGGAACCTCAACTAATCCCAAGCGCATCAGCAATACATTCCAATCGGTTGAGGGAATCTCTATCATCGGAAAAACCATAAAGGAATATATAGACTACTTGCAGGATGCTTTCTTGATAGAAGAGGCACAGCGATACGATGTCAAAGGACGCAAATATATAGGAACTGAAAACAAGTATTATTTCTCAGACTTGGGGCTTCGTGCTGCCGCACTGAATTTTAGGCAACAGGAGGAAACGCACATCATGGAGAACATTATCTATAATGAACTTCGCAGCCGTGGTTATCGTGTTGATGTAGGTTTGGTGGAAACATGGGAACGAAATGAACAAGGACGAAATGTCCGTAAGCGTTTGGAGGTGGATTTTGTTGTAAACCACGGTCCAGAGCGTGTTTACATCCAATCGGCTTTCCGAATGTCGACTTCAGAAAAAGAAAGTCAAGAACAGCGTCCCTTGTCAGGTATTAATGATAATTTCCGCAAAATGATTGTCGTTGGAGACAATATTATGCGTAAAGTGAACGAAAAAGGGATTGTAACGATGAGCCTTTTCGATTTTCTGCTTGACCATAATAGTGTATCATCTCTGTTTGGCAAATAGCTTTCTAATTTCCTCTGTTTTCCTCTGATTTAAAGAATAGAAAATAAAAAAGAGGGAAAAGATTTGGTTATTTGCGGAGTTATTAGTACCTTTGCACCCGCTTTTCGGCGTAACCGATGGAGGGAAGTAACGAGTTGCCCGTCTATGTTGCGTTGGAACGATACAGCAAAACATATTAAAAATTAAAGATTAAGCATTAAATTATGGATTTAATTAAAGTTGCTGAAGAAGCATTTGCAACCGGCAAAAAGTTCCCTGAGTTCAAGTCAGGTGACACGATTACTGTCGCTTACAAAATTATCGAGGGTAGCAAGGAGCGCATCCAGCTCTATCGCGGCGTAGTGATTAAGATCTGCGGCCACGGCGAGAAGAAGCGCTTTACTGTTCGTAAGATGTCTGGCACCGTGGGTGTGGAGCGTATCTTCCCCATCGAGTCGCCCAACATTGAGAGCATCGAAGTGAACAAGATTGGTAAGGTTCGCCGCGCTAAGCTGTACTATCTGCGCAAACTCACAGGTAAGGCAGCCCGCATCAAGGAGAAGCGCAGCGGTAACATCAAGAAAGACTAAGCTTACTGCTCAAGTATTTGGAAACAGAAAGAGACACTCACTTCGTGGTGGGTGCCTCTTTCTTTTGGTCCAGTTCAAAGTTCACGCCGCCGTCGGTCTCGCCGTAGAGCGTTTCCTGAAAGGTCTCCCAGTCCTGAAAGCCTGCCAGCAGCGACAGCCGGTCGAGCGTCTTGGCGTTCGGCTTGCGCAGCAGCTCGTGCTCCACAGCCTCCAGCAGCTTTTTCAGTGCATGTTGTTTTCTTTCCATTAGTTCATTTTTTTTGTTATAGGAGTTAAAGGAGTTAAGGGAGTTAAAGGAGTTAAAGACAATACCTCTTTCCCTTCCTTGCTTCCATGATGGAGTAGGGAGAGGCATCGGAGCCTTTAGAACATACGTCTTTAACTCCTTTAACTCCTTTAACTCCCTTAACTCCCTTAACTCCTAACTCCTTTATCTCCATCATAAAAATAATTACTTCTTCCTAATCCATCCTTCGTTATCAATGATTGCTTCGCTGTGGGGTACGTCCTCCAGCGAGAGCTGGCGCATTTGGCGGGCTGCCGTGTGCTTGTCGTCACGCCGCGGGCCGAAGCCGGCCTGCTGCAGGAATGAGTGTATGCGTCCGCTGACGAAGTTTCCCTCGCGGTCCAGTGTCACCTCCAGCACCGGCGCATAGCCTGTGACGCCGCTGACGTTGATGCCCACGGGCGTGCAGAAATTGCCGAGGCTGTAGGCAATGACGTGTCCGCGGTACATCTCCACGCAGCGCACCACGTGCGGGCCGTGGCCGAACACCAGGTCAACGCCCATGTCGATGAGCATGTGGGCCGTGTTGCGCAGATAGCCGCGGTTGTCGCCTTGGAAGTATTCCGCCTCGTACGGCAGGTGCATCTTGTCGCGCCCCTCGCCGCCGCCGTGTATGCTCACCACCATGATGTCGCAGCGCGGCTTCAGGTCGCCGATGACGCGCCGCACCTCGGCTGAGTCAACCAGATTCAGCGTGTACTTCTCGTGGCAGAAAGCCGCAATGCCGACGCGCACGCCCTTGCACTCAATGACCACCGACTCGCGTCGTCCGGCGGCACCTGAGTAGAGCAGCCCCAGCGAGTCGAGCACCACTTCCGTGCGCAGCACGCCCGGATCCTTGAAGTCCCACGTGTGGTTGTTGGCCACGCTCAAGTAGTCAAAGCCAGCCTCCACGAGATAGTGGCCGTAGCTGCGCGGCATGCTGAACGAGTAGCTGTAGGGGCCGGGGTTCTTACGGCTGGGCAGCCCTTCTGAGAACGTGCCCTCCAGATTGCCCAGCGCCAAGTCGGCACTGCTCAGCAGGTCCTTCACCTCGCTGAACATCAGCCGTCCGTTCTGCTGCGGCAGCTTGGGGGTGGGGTAGGTGGTGCCCATCATGATGTCGCCCGTCATGGCCAGCGTGATGTTCGACGTGTCGGCCGCGACGGCGGTCAGCGTGTCGCTGTTGCTGTCCTGCTGTTGCTGTCCGCGCGTCGGCGAGCATGCCAACTGACTGGCCATGAGCAGTGCAAGTAACATTGTTTTCATATTCATGTTTCGTTCTTTTTGACGTGCAAAGATACTACATTTTGCAATAATAACGAAATTTATTTGGCATTTAGCCCGATTTGTTTTAACTTTGCATGCAGAAAACATCTATCTTTTCTTATTATAATGAAAGAATTACAACTGAAGTACGGATGTAATCCGAACCAGAAGCCTTCACGCATCTTCATGCAGGAAGGCGAGTTACCCATTGAAGTGATAAACGGTCGCCCCGGCTACATTAATTTCCTTGACGCGCTCAATGCGTGGCAGCTGGTGCGCGAGCTGAAGCAGGCTACGGGCTTGCCCGCTGCCGCCTCGTTCAAACACGTGTCGCCTGCCGGTGCCGCTGTCGGTCTGCCGTTGTCCGACACGCTGAAGCAGATTTACTTCGTTGCCGACATCGAGGGATTGGACGCTTCGCCCGTGGCCTGTGCCTATGCCCGTGCACGCGGTGCTGACCGCATGTCGTCGTATGGCGACTTCGTGGCGCTGAGCGACACGTGCGACAAGACCACGGCGCTGCTGCTGAAGCGCGAGGTGAGCGATGGCGTCATTGCTCCTGACTTCACCGACGAGGCCATTGAGGTGTTAAAAGACAAGCGCAAGGGCACGTACAACGTCATCAAGATCAATCCCGACTACCGGCCTGAGCCCGTGGAGCGCAAGCAGGTGTTCGGCGTGACGTTCGAACAGGGACGCAACGAGATACGGCTGGATGACCCGGCACTCTTTGAGAACATTCCGACGCAGAACAAGACTTTTACCGCTGAGGCTAAGCGTGACCTGATGATTGCGCTCATCACGCTGAAGTATACGCAGTCGAACTCGGTCTGCTACGTCAAGGACGGTCAGGCCATCGGCATCGGCGCCGGACAGCAGAGCCGCATCCACTGCACGCGGTTGGCCGGACAGAAGGCTGACACGTGGTGGCTGCGCCAGCATCCGAAGGTGATGGGCCTGCCGTTCAAGGAGGGCATCCGCCGCGCTGACCGCGACAACACCATCGACGTCTACATCTCGGAGGATGAGCACGACGACGTGCTACGCGACGGCCAGTGGCAGCAGTTCTTCACCCGCCAGCCTGAGGTGCTGACGCGCGAGGAGAAGCAGGCTTGGATTGCGCAGAACACGGGCGTGGCCCTGGGCTCTGATGCTTTCTTCCCCTTCGGCGACAAAATTGAGCGTGCTCACAAGAGTGGCGTGCAGTACATTGCGCAGGCCGGCGGTTCCGTGCGCGACGACCATGTCATCATGACCTGCGACAAGTACGGCATCGCCATGGCATTTACCGGCGTAAGGTTGTTCCACCACTAATGTTAAAACTGTGCAGGCAAAAAATTAAGCATTAAGCATTAAGAATTAAGCATTATAATTAAGCATTATGGGAGACGACTTTCAGAGCATCTTGGAGAACGGCATATCGTTCGGTCGGGGCGGGGGACGCCGCGAGGACGACAAGGTGAAGACCAAGGCCAAGAAAAAGAAATACATCACCGGGGCTCACGGCAGCGGCTCTGCCCGGCAGAAAGCCAAGTACCGCGAACAGCGGGCCAACAGGCATAAGCGCTGAAGCCCCCCTCTGTCCCCCCCCCTTGGGGGGATGAATGTGAGTGATATTATATTAAATGAAGATTATAAAAACAATTCAACTTTCGCATGTATAAAAACGACCACAGATTGCACAGATTGCACGGATTTCCTGCCTTGACATTTTAGCCGCTGTGCGGCCGATTCCGCAGATGGCTACGCAGAGGAGAGTCTGTTATGCTTTGTATGAAAAATCCGTGAAATCCAAGATGAATCCGCGAAATGCATCGACAAAACACAGCACCGACAATCTGTGAAATTTGTGAAATCTGTGGTAGAAAAGAACTTCAAAAACTTGAGTAAAAAACAATAAAAAACATTAGTTTGCTTATGAAAAAGGTAAAACTCCTATTAGCAGTAGCCCTGTTGCTGTGCGCTGGCATGGTGCAGGCTCAGAAGTACGTGGGTGGTGACATCTCCATGTTGAAAAAGTTTGTTGATGAAGGTGCTGTCTACAATGACAAGGACGGCAACGCCGTTGAGCCGCTGGCTTTCATGAAGCAGCAGGGATGGAACTCCATGCGTGTGCGCCTGTTCGTTGACCCGTCCAACGCCAGCGACACCCATAAGAAGGAAGGCGTCATTCAGGATCTGGAATACGTGAAGGCGCTGGGCAAGAGCATCAAGGATGCCGGTCTGAGCTTCATGCTCGACTTCCACTACAGTGACACATGGACCGACCCGGGCAGCCACGCCACGCCTGCAGCATGGAAGAACATGACGGTGACTGAGCTGACGGCGCAGCTATACACTTACACCAAGGACTGTCTGCAACAACTGAAGGCAGCTGGCGCCACGCCCGACTTCATTCAGGCAGGTAACGAAATCACCACGGGCATGCTCTGGAACACCGGACGCATCTATGCCGGCGGCGGAGCACCGGCGGGCGGTTCATGGGACAACTTTGCCGGTTATCTGGCCAGTGCTACCAAGGCCTGCCGCGAGGAGTGCCCTGAGGCACAGATTGTCATTCACACCGAGCTGCATGCACCGGCTGACGTGCCCAAGTTCTACAACCAGCTGGCCAACTATCCTGATGTGGACTATGACATCATCGGGCTGAGCTATTATCCCGACTATCACGGCGACCTGAACGTCCTGTCGGGCACGCTGGTGCAGCTTGAAGGGCAGCACCCCGACAAGCAGATCATGATTGTGGAGACCGGCTACGGCTTCGAGTGGCAGCTGGGCGGAGCTACCCAGAACTTCTCCAGCACGTGGCCCATCACCGAGGAGGGTCAGCGCGAGTTCACCGAGGACCTGATCACCATGCTCAACGGCCACGCCCGCGTCAACGGCCTCTACTGGTGGTATCCTGAATATACGCTGAACAACATCGTGTTCAAGAACGGCAGCGAGGACTGGAGCAAGAACTTCACCTCAGGCTATTGGAACGCTGCCTTGTTCCACTACAAGACCGGCAAGGCGCTGGCTGCGCTCTACGAGCTCAAGAACTTCGCTCCCACCACGGGCATCAGCAGCGTGGAGCGTGACGTGCAGCCTGCCGACGGACGTTACTACACGCTCGACGGTCGCACGCTTGACGCCGCGCCCACCCGTCCCGGCCTTTACATCCACAACGGCCATAAGGTGATAGTCAAGTAAAATCCGCATTATAAACGCAGCAACGCGCGCCAACGGACTCCGTGGCGCGCGTTTTTTGTTTCCCGTTTCTAACTTATTGGGTTCCAGAAGCTTTTGTTTTCGGTTCCAAATTCGACGAAATTGCTCACCAAATTCGACGAAATTGCTCACCAAATTCGACGAAATTGCAAAGCAAATTCGTCGAAATTGGAATCGGATACTTACGTTTCCGGAATCCGAGGCTTATGATACTGGAATCCGGGACTCATGTTTTCGGAAGTTCTTTCCTACCACATCGCAGATTTCACAGCTTTATTTCAGATAAACAGCCAAGCGCATGAACGTAGATGTTGTCTTGAACCGCCACGATGTCTTTGTAGGTCAGAGCAGCGGGGAAGCCTTTAACCACCTTCATGTCATTGTCGTAGAGCTTCTTGGCGCAGATGACGTACCGCTTGTACGTGTTTGTCTTCTTGTCTTTGTAGACGGCATGCTCAGTAGCACTGCCGGCATTGCAGCCAGCAGCAACAGACATACTGACACCGTATGCGGCATGGTTAATTAACGTAATGTCTCACGTTTTGAACGTTTTGCCCATGCGGATGTCTCTTTTGTCCAAGTCTGCATAAAAAAACTGGTGACTCACGATAGCGGGAGTCACCAGTGTGCAGGAATGATGATAGGGTCTTTTATCTTTCGAAACGATAGATGCGGAACGTCATGGCAGGCAGGTCGTCCTTCAGGATTGATTGCTTCTTGTCCGACGAGACGATGGTGTTGCCCTTCACCGGTGTAATCAGGTCGGGCCGCTCAATGCTGTTCTCGTCGTCCATGCCGTTGTGGGAGAGCGTGAACGTCTCGGCAATGCGGTCGCCCTTCATGCCGTTGAGGTTAATCAGCACCGGCTGGCGGCGCTGCGACGTGTTGGCAATCTTGATGATGACCTCGTTGGTCGCCTTGTCGTAGGTGGCGCTGGCGAACAGTCCGTTCTGGCCCTCCTGATTAGCCACGGGCTTCTTCTGCATGGTCAGCGGCAGCACGTTGGTGCCGGCGTTGGTGGCATACATCTGCTGCACGTAGTAGCTGACGGTCTTGAACATGTCCGTGTTGTCATACCAAATCTGGTCAGGACGCCACTGCCAGCCGTCCACGTGAGCGAAGAGCGGGGCAGGGGTGGTCATCCACACCACGTCGGCATTGCGCTCGAAGCCCGTCATGAAGGCAGCCTCCAGCAGGGCAGCCTCGTAGTGGTTCCACTTCTTGCCCTTGCCGTGGCAGGCATACTCGCCGGCAAACACCTTCGGACCCTTGCGGTCGTACGAGTCGTAGCGCAGACCGTGGGTGAGGAACCACTGCTCGTCGCGGTAGTAGTGCTCGTCGACGAGGTCGGCCTTCTGGTCCTTCATGGCCTTCCAGCCGTCTTCGAAGCGGTAGGTGGCATCAGGCACGTCCTCGGGCACGGGGCCGCTGGTGCCGACGATCTTGATGTCGGGATATTTCTCGCGGATGGCTTTCACGAAAGGCTTGAGGCGTTCGTAGTAGAACTCACCCCACTGCTCGTTGCCCACGCCGATGTACTTCATGTTGAACGGTGCGGGGTGGCCCATGTCGGCACGCACCTTGCCCCACTTCGAGTCAGCGGGACCGTTGGCGAACTCAATGAGGTCGAGACAGTCGTCAATGTAAGGCTGCAGCTGGTCCATGGGGACGTGGGCTGACTCCTGTTCCCAGTTCTGATACTGGCAGGCCAGACCGACGCTCAGGATGGGCAGCGGCTCGGCGCCGATGTCCTCTGACAGCTGGAAGAACTCAAAGAAGCCGAGTCCGTATGACTGATAGTAGTCGGGATAGTAGCGATAGTCGAACGTGTGCTCCCAGCGGTTCTGGTTGAGCGGACGGTTCTCCACGGGTCCCACCGTGTTCTTCCACTGGTAGCGCGTCTCCAGGTCGCAACCCTCAACGATGCATCCGCCGGGGAAGCGGAAGATGCCCGGGTGCAGGTCGGCCAGTGCCTGTGCGAGGTCGCGGCGCATGCCGTTCTCGCGGCCCTTGAACGTGTTGACAGGGAAGAGTGAGATGTGCTCGAGTGCCACGCTGTTCTGACCCTTCAGGAAGATGCGCAGCTTGGCGTGCTTGTTGGTCTGGGGCGATGTCAGCGTGACGGTGTATTTCTTCCAGTCGGCTGACGTAATGGCCACTTCCTGTTCCACGAACTGCTGTTCTTCGCCCATGGAACTCTCGTCGATGAGCTGCACGCGGATGGTGGCCGACGAGCCTCCCACTGCCTTGGCCCAGACGCTGAAACGGTAAGCCTCGCCCTGCTCAACGCCGATGCCGAAGTAACCCTCGTTCACCAGACCCGTGCGGCGCTCCTTGTGGCCCGGGTCGCTGAGCACGACGTAGTGCGGGCAGCGGTCGAACGGGCCGTCATCCTTGACCGTGACGCGGCCGAAAGCCTGCCAGCCCATGAGCGACTGGGGGAACTCGAACGAGCGGTTCTTGACTAATTCGCCGTACAGACCACCGTCGGCGGCGAAGTTGATGTCTTCGAAGAAAATGCCGTACATCGTCGATTGTATCGGTGCCCCGACTTTCTTCGTGTTGACGTCCATGACGTTGTTCTGCGCACTGACCGTCAGCGTGCAGATGAGTGTGAGTACACTTGCAAATAACTTGAGTTTCATGTTAGTATTTCTGGTTTTTTGTTATTTCGTCGTACAAAATTAGTTAAAATATGCGGGAAAAACAAACGAATAACGCCAAAATGCAGTATATTTGTAATTCATTAACGAATATTGGGAAACAAATAAGAACTGTGTGAATAATATGAAGAAGATTTTAGTAGCAGAAGACAATGACAGCAATTTCATGCTGATGACCTACGTGCTGCGTGGCCATTACGACTATGAGCGGGCCCGCAATGGTCAGGAGGCGGTGGAGAAAGCTGCCGACGAGAGTTTTGAACTGGTGCTCATGGATTTGAAGATGCCCATCAAGGACGGTTTGCAGGCGACGCGCGAAATCAAGGCCCTGCGTCCGCAGTTGCCCATCGTGGCACTGACGGCCAACGCCTTCGATAGCGACCGCGAGCGTGCGCTGGAGGCCGGATGCGGCGACTTCATGTCGAAACCCATCAAGCAGGCAGAGTGCCTGGCCATGATTGCAAAGTATATTGGGGAGAAGTAGGACTTCTCAGGAGTTCAGGAGTTACAGGAGTTCAGGAGTTACAGACGTTACTTTTTTACCTTCTGCTCTACGCTCAGCGGTGGGCAGGGGCGGAATGTGGGAGCGTCGTGGGCGTGGGCTGACGCGCTGCGTGTCGTCATGTCAAACAGGCTGGGCACTTCGCTCTTGTTCACAATGCCCGTGGTGTTGTAGTCAATGAGCTTCGGACCGGGCACCAGCGGACCGTACTTCAGCACATGGCGCACGCGCTGCCGTTGCTGGGGACTGAACTCGTCAGCATAGGTGTAGGCATAGTCCATGATGTTGTGCGCCAAGAAGTCAACGGCCAGCTTGCAGTCAATGCGCAGCGCCACTTCCTTCATGCTGGGCGTCTTGCCGCTTTGCTGCATCTGGCGAATGAGCTCAAGGGCGTTCTTCGTGTAGTTGTCGTAGTCGCTGATGTTCGTGTCGTCGCACGCATCGTCAACGTTACACTCGTCGCTGGAGAACGTGTGCAGCAGTCCCAGATAGTGGCCCAGCTCGTGGGCCAGCGTTGCAACGGAGTAACGCGGGTTGACGGTCTTCTCGTCCTGCCACTCAAAGATAAACTTGTTGTTGATGCAGACGCCCCACGGCGACGAGATGTAGGCATACTCGTTGGCCTGATCGGTAGCCCGCAGGCTGTCCAGCGGGTGCGACTCGGGCACAATGGCCGTCGTGGCGATGCCCATGGTCACCGTCTCATCTTCCGTCTGTTTGAAACGGAAGACGAAGATGTTGATGTATTTCTTCAGATTCTGCGTGTACTTGGCATACTGGCGGTTGTCCTTGTTCGACGTGTCGAGGAAGAGCGTTGCTTCGTAGTCGGCGAAGTCCACCTCATGGCGGCTGACGCCGGGCTCCTCCAGCTCATCGCCGTCGTCATTATAGCGGGCCAGGTCAAACACCACGTGCATCTGATTGTCAGCATAGAGCTTGTTGACCTCGGTGAGCATCTTGGCCAGATGCTCCTGCTTGACGTTGAGCGTGTCGTTGGACTCATCGTTATACATGACGTGGAACACGACGGGCAGGTGATAGTCGTAGTCGTCAATGTTGCCCGTGAAGGCGGGCTGATGCACGTCGATGATGCGGTGCTGACTGTTGGTCTCAATGGTGATGTGGCCCGACCGCGCCTCTCCGGTCAGGTTCGGACTGACCCAGATGTTAAGCGTGGCGTTGTCCTTGCCTTTCTTCTTCAGCGGTGCACACCAGTTGACGTCGCTCTCAGCGGTCCAAGTCCCGTCGGCCTTGATGTTCAACTGGGCCGACCGTACGTCGCTGTCCCAGTTGAACGAGCTGGTGCCGACCGTCAGACTGCCGGAACCCTCATCCTTGCTGCATGCCGTCACCAGCATCAGCAGTGCCGGTAATGTCCAAGCCCACTTTCTCATCTGCACTTACTTGACGAGAATGACGAGATACTTCGACGTTGACCAGAACTTCTGAGCGTCCAGAATGTGGAGCACGTACTGGTCCTTATCGTCCTTGTCGAGTGAGTAAGAGCCGGCGGGGTGGGGCGTCAGCATCTCTGCCTTGCGCGAGAAGAGCTTGATTTCCTTCCACTGGCGGATGTCAATCTTGGTGAAGTAGTCCTTGTTGAAGTTCGACTTCAGCACTTCGCCGCCATCCAGAATGTGCTGTTCCTTCAGTTCCTTCTTCGTGCCGAAGACGAACCAAGCTGTGTTCAGTTCCTTGTCTTGCGTGGTGATGACCTCCTGACGCTGCTGGTTCTGCTCAGTCAGGTTGCTGACGTTCTCGTTGAGGTTGGTCACCTGCTCGTCCAGCTCTGCGATGTGGATGTCGCGTGCGGCGAGCTCTGCGCGCAGCTGGTCAATCTCCTGTGTCTTGGTCTCCAGTTGCTTGGTCAGGTTGTCAAGCGTCTTCTGCAGCTGCTCGCTCTTCACGGAGCTGCCCTTCAGCTGTTGGCGCAGCTTCTCAATGAGCGCCTTGTTCTGCTGCATGGTCTGCTGGATGAACTGCATGTTCTCCTGAATACGCGACTGAGCGCTGCTGCCCTCACCGGTGCGGTTAAGCGTCACGCGGCCCTCTGCCTCGCTGATGGCGCGGAAGCCAGCTTCAATCTGGTTGAACGTAGCCATCATCTCGTTGATCTCATTGTCCTTTTGCGCGATAATCTGATTCAGAGAGTCACGCTCCTGCGATGCCTTGATGTCAGCATCTTTCTCCTTACCTAAGTTGCACGATGCCAATGCTATGCAGCACAGCGCAAATACAAATACTTTTTTCATACTATATTATTTTTATGTTCAAGTTTCACATTCGCTCACTTTCTTGGAGTTAAGGGAGTTAAGGGAGTTAAAGGAGTTAAAGGACAATACCTTTTTTCCCTTCATTATTCCCACAAGGAGCAGGGTGTCGGAACCTTCAGCGCTCGGCTTTGCCGCTTTGCTTGCAAAGAACATACGTCTTTAACTCCATTAACTCCTGCAACTTGCGAAAGTTGAGTTATATGTTTATTGTTTCCCCTCCACCACGACGACTATTTCGCCTTTGGGTGCCGTCTCCGTGAAGTGGGCTATCAGCTCTTCGAGCGTGCCGCGGCAGCTCTCTTCGTGCAGCTTGGAAATCTCGCGGCATACGCTGGCCCTGCGCTCGTTGCCGATGACGGCGGCCAACTGCTGCAGCAGTTTCAGCAGCCGGTAGGGCGACTCGTAGAAGATGATGGTGCGCGGCTCGTCGGCCAGTGCCTCGATGCGGCTCTGCCGTCCTTTTTTCTGTGGCAAGAACCCCTCGAAGCAGAAGCGGTCGCAGGGCAGTCCGCTGCTGACGAGTGCCGGCACGAACGCCGTGGCGCCGGGCAATGTCTGTACCTCGATGCCTGCGCGCACAGCCTCACGGACCAGATAGAACCCCGGGTCGCTGATGCCGGGCGTGCCGGCGTCGCTGATGAGGGCTACGGTCTCACCCGCCAGCAGCCGTTCCACGACGGCGGCACTCGTGCCGTGCTCGTTGAACTTATGGTGCGACTGCAAGCGGTTCTGTATGCCGTAATGCTTCAGCAGGATGCCCGACGTGCGGGTGTCTTCAGCCAGCACGAGGTCGGCCTCCTTCAGGATGCGGACGGCGCGATAGGTCATGTCCTCCATGTTTCCCACCGGTGTCGGTACAATATATAATATGCCCATAACGGGGGCAAAGGTAATAAAAAGTTGAGAGTTGAAAGTTGAAAGTTAAAAGAATTTGCTGCTGTTGCCTATGGGTTTAACTTTTTTTGGCATAGCAGCCCGTGTAACCTAACCCACACCGTGGCACGGACGACGCAATTATTTGTTCCTTTTTCTTTGTAGTTTCGGAATTATTGTTTATCTTTGCCGACAATTAACTAATTATGACAGACAACATGACAGGGGAGGCACGCCGCCCCGGACGAATTGAAGTGGTGTGCGGCTCGATGTTCTCGGGCAAGACGGAGGAGCTGATCCGTCGGATGCGCCGTGCGGAGTTTGCGCGGCAGAAAGTGGAGATATTCAAACCGGCCATTGATACGCGCTACAGCGACGAGGACGTGGTGAGTCACGACCAGCATGCCATACAGTCTACGCCCGTGGACTCGTCAGCGAGCATCCTGCTGCTGTCGAGCGACACCGACGTGGTGGGCATTGACGAGGCGCAGTTCTTCGACATGGGGTTGGTTGATGTGTGCAACGAGCTGGCTAACCGTGGCGTGCGTGTCATCATTGCCGGCCTTGACATGGACTTCAAGGGTGTGCCCTTCGGACCGATGCCTGCGCTGTGCGCCATTGCCGACGACGTGACCAAGGTGCACGCCATCTGCGTGAAGTGCGGCAATCTGGCATACGTCAGCCACCGCACCGTGCAGAGCGACCGCCGCGTGCTGCTCGGCGAGACGCAGGAGTATGAGCCCCTCTGCCGTGAGTGCTACCAAAAGGCGCTGGGCGCTTCGCTAAATGATGAATGATAAATGAGAAATGAGGGAAGTCTGATGTCTTGGGAGAAGCCAATCACTTTTGACACGTTTGTCCGGTGGCTCATCGGGGCACTGGTGGCCATCGGGGTGTGCTACATCCTGAACTATCTGAGCAGTGTGCTGCTGCCCTTCTTCATTGCGTGGCTTGCTGCCTACATGCTCTATCCGATGGTCAAGTTCGTGCAGTACAGGCTGCATGTGCGCAGCCGTGTGCTGTCCATCGTCATCACGCTCGTCGTCGTGACGGCAGTCATCGTCGGCATCGTGTGGCTCATTGTGCCGCCCATGGTCGGGCAGTTCGAGAAGCTCGGCGACTTGGCCACCCACTACGTGCAGAGCAAGACGCAGATAGAGGACTTCCCCACCGCCGTACAGGAGTGGATACAGGCGCACAACCGCGACATTGAGCGTTTCTTCAAGAGCAGCGACTTCACGGATGTGCTCCGGCAGGTGGCGCCGCAGCTGTTCACCGTGCTGGGACAGACGGCGAGCATCATCATCAGCATCATCGGCTCGTTCATCACCATACTGTATATGTTCTTCATCCTGTTGGACTACGAGTACCTGACCAACAACTGGATTCGCATCTTCCCCATGAAGAGCCGTCCGTTCTGGCAGGGTGTGGCAACCGACGTGGAGCGGGCCATGAACAGCTACATCCGCGGTCAGGGCCTCGTGGCGCTCATCATGGGTGTGCTCTTCTGCATCGGCTTCACCGTCATTGACTTCCCCATGGCCATCGGCCTCGGCATACTCATCGGCATCATGGACTTGGTGCCTTACCTGCACTCGCTGGCCCTCATCCCCACGGTCGTCCTGGCACTGCTGAAGGCTGCTGACACCGGGCAGAACTTCTGGGCCATCCTCGCTTCGGCGCTGGCCGTGTTCCTCGTCGTGCAGGTCATCATCGACTTCGTGGTGACGCCGAAGGTCATGGGCAAGGCCATGGGGCTCAACCCCGCCATCCTGCTGCTCTCACTCTCCGTGTGGGGCGCCCTGCTCGGCTTCATCGGCCTCATCATCGCCCTGCCGCTCACCACGCTCATCATGGCCTACTATCAGCGTTACGTCACCAAGGAGAAAGAGCCTGACGCAGCCGGACTGACCCCCAACCAACAACAACAGCAACAGCAATCATGAAAAGAATCTTAGTGACCGGCGGTGCCGGCTTCATCGGCTCGCACCTGTGCGAGCGACTCGTGGCCGAAGGCAACGACGTCATCTGTCTTGACAACTATTACACAGGAAGTAAGGAGAACGTGTGGCACCTGCTGGGCAAGCCCAACTTCGAGCTTGTGCGCCACGACGTCTGTCAGCCCTACTGGGCCGAGGTGGACGAGATTTACAATCTGGCCTGTCCCGCCTCGCCCGTGTATTACCAGAACGACCCCATACAGACGACGAAGACCAGCGTGTTCGGAGCCTACCACATGCTCGGGCTGGCCCGCCGCACGAAGGCGAAGATACTGCAGACGTCGACGAGCGAAGTCTACGGCGACCCGACCGTGCACCCGCAGCCGGAGACCTACTGGGGCAACGTGAACACCATCGGCATCCGTTCGTGCTACGACGAGGGCAAGCGCTGCGCCGAGACGCTGTTCTTCGACTATCACCGTCTGCACAACGTGCGCATCAAGGTCATCCGCATCTTCAACACCTATGGCCCCCGCATGGCTCAGCACGACGGTCGCGTGGTGTCGAACTTCATCATGCAGGCCCTGCGCGGCGAGGACATCACCATCTACGGTGACGGCACGCAGACACGTTCGTTCCAGTATGTGAGCGACTTGGTGGAAGGCATGGTGCGCATGATGTCCAGCGGCGACGACTTCACGGGCCCCGTGAACATCGGCAACCCGGGTGAGTTCACCATGCTGGAGCTGGCAGAGAAGGTCATCAGCAAGACCCGTTCGAAGAGCAAGCTCGTGTTCCGTCCGCTGCCGGGTGACGACCCGAAGATGCGGCGTCCCGACATCACGCTGGCGAAGGCGAAGCTGGACTGGGAACCGACGGTCAGTCTCGACGAAGGGCTGGAAAAGACCATCGCATACTTCAAGCAAACGCTGTGAGGAAAGCCAGTCAACACATGCCTCACTTGACCTGCCTGACAGGAAAAGTGAAGTAAGTGTCAGGGAAGGGCTCGTCCTTCAGCGTGAAGTGCCACCATTCGGTGTCGAAGGGCTTGAAGCCGTGGGCAAGCATGGCACGGCGGAGAATCATGCGGTGCTCAAACTGCTCAGGGGAAAGCCCCCCTCTTGTCCCCCCATGGGGGGATGCTTCAGACGCATTACTCTCCTCCCCCTTGGGGGAGGCTGGGAGGGGGCTATATTCGCCCGTCTCGGGATTGCCGCAGAAGTCGGGGTGACTCTCGGGGCCGAACCAGTCGAAGGTGCCGCCCATGTCGAGTTCCTTCTCCGTCGCCATGTCAAAGAGCGTCAGGTCAACGGTCGAGCCGCGGGTGTGACCGCTCTTCAGACAGATATATTCCTGAGGGAAGAGCACGCTCTTGTCGAGGTCGGGATAGAAATAGGGCTTCATCTTCGTGTCCTCCAAGTCCTGCGCCCAACGCACGAAGTGGTCAACGCCCTTCTGTTGACGGTAGGCATCATAAATCTTCAGGCGATAGCCCTGTGCCATTACGTTGTCGCTCACTTTTTTCAAGCTGTCGGCAGCCTGCTTCGTCAGCAGGGCCGTCGGCTCCTCATATCCGTCAATGCGGGTTCCCACAAAGTTGTACGTGCCGTAATACCTTATCTATAATATGACGTCAGGCACGACATCGGTCAGGGTTACAAACTGACTGCTGTCGTCGGTCGGACTGACTATAACCTCGGCTTCTTCTTTGTTGCTCTTACAACTGGTGATTACACTTGCGCCGCAGATGGTAAGGATGGCGGCGAGCATCCAAATCTGTTTCTTTTTCATATATCTTCTATGTTGCTTTCCAAATAATTGGAAAATATTTATTGTTTATTAACTGTTTATTATCA
>JAFUSC010000040.1 GCA_017467705.1 Prevotella sp.
ACGGACGAAAGTGGTACCTTTGCAACGACTTATTTTTCATGTTGTAAAGGTACAAAAACTTTACGACATAACAAAGCCCTGGCTTGAGAAAGTCGGGGCTTTGCGCAAAAAAAAGAGGATGTGCCTATTTGACACACCCTCAACGGGTGAACGAGAACTGACGATTCCCGTCACGAGAACTGCCGATTCTCGCTGCGAAAACTGCCGATTCTCAACACGAGAGACGGCGGTTTACAAAACGGGAATCAATGATACTGATTTGGGATGCTGGCGGACAGCGATATATATAATAAATGTACGCGCATGCGCGCGTACATTTATTATATATGAGTAGTTTTTCTGCGTTTTCCTTTGCCGTCTCGGAAATAATGCTTAATTTTGCAGCTATAACTTTAATCACGACAATGAACGAAAACATCAACACCCAGTCGATGCTGCCCGTTGGCACGATGCTGCAAGGCGGGAAATACCGCATTGAGCGTTACCTGTCGTCAGGCGGTTTCGGCAATACTTACGTGGCCACGAGCATGATGCTTGAAGAGCAGGTGGCACTCAAGGAGTTCTACATGCGCGGCATCAGCGAGCGCAACGACGACTCGGTGAGCGTCAGCGTGAGCAACCAGACCAACATGACGCAGTTCAGCGAGCAGAAACAGAAGTTCATGAAGGAGGCCCGCCGGCTCTACCGTCTGCGCAACGACCACATCGTTGGTGTGCACGACCTGTTTGAGGAGAACGGCACAGCCTACTACGTGATGGACTTCATTGACGGCGAGTCGATGTCAGCCCGCCTGAAGCGCACGGGGCAGCCGCTGACGGAAGCGGAAGCGTTAGACATTCTCAGTCAGGTGCTCGACGCGCTGGAAGTGGTGCACGCACAGGGGCTTTACCACCTTGACATCAAGCCCGCCAACATCATGGTTGATGGCACGGGGCGTGCGCTGCTCATTGACTTCGGTGCCTCGAAGCAGACGAAGCAGGAGGGCGGTGCTACCACGTCGACCGGACTGGCTTACACGCCCGGTTATGCACCCATCGAGCAGATGGAGCAGAGCTTGGAGAAGTTCGGTCCGTGGACCGACATCTACGCGCTGGGTGCCTCGCTCTACTACATGCTGACGCTGCACCCGCTGCCCACGCCCACCGACATACAGGAGAACGAGCGGGCAGCGCTGCCCATGCCTGGTGTGAGTGAGCGCACGCAGGACGTGATCTGCCACATGATGCGCCCCCTGCGCACACATCGCCCGCAGAGCGTGGCCGCCGTGCGGCAGCTGTTGAGCGCGAAGCCTGTCGTCACCGACGAGGCCACGCAGGTCATCAGCAAGGAGCAACATGCGGACGACGAGACCATTGTGGTCACACCGAAGAAGCAGGTGACGCCGCAGCCCGTCAGTCCGGAACCCGCCGGGCCGGACACCGCCGGGGACGAGCGCAAGAAGTCACCCCTGCTGCTCTGGGGCAGCGTGGGAGCAGGCGTGTTGGCTGTCGTGGCAGTGGCCCTGTTCGTGCTGATGCCGTCCAAGCAGCATGAACCGACCGTTGCCGAACAGGTGACGGCCACGGTGACAGCACCGGAGCAGGTGACCGACATGACCTACACGTCGACGGTCAAGAACGGTGCGGGCACCTACAAATACACAGGCTCCGTTGACGCTGACAAGAAGCCTCACGGCAAGGGCAAGGCCACCATGGCCAACGGTGACCGTTACGAAGGGCCGTTCGTGCACGGCGTGATGGAGGGCAAGGGTGCCAAGTACCTCTTCAAGGAAGGCGACACGTTTGAAGGTGAAGTGCGCAACGAGCAGCTCTATGAGGGCAGCTACGTCTTTGCCGAGGATGGCAGCCGCTTTGTCGGCACGTTTGTGGATAGTCAGCCGACGCACGGCAAGTGGTATGACAAGAATGGTAAACAATATGACGAGATATAGAAAAATGATGAATAACAGGACACTATTGATGGCCCTCGGCTTGGCGCTGACCACATGCACATGGGCACAGAAGCAGGGCGGCATCACGCCGCAGATGCTGGACGAGATACGTCAGCAGCAGACGACGACCGCAGCCGACCGCGCGCTGCGCAATGCCATTGCAGGCAACTCGATTGACAACCTGGCCGCTAACTATCGCATGGCGGCTGAGCTGGACACGCACTTCAGCGTGGAAACCAAGAAACAGAGCATCACCGACCAGAAACAGAGCGGGCGCTGCTGGATGTTCAGCGGGCTCAACGTGCTGCGTGCCAACTACGCACTGCGAACCGACACCATGGCCGTGGAGCTGTCGCAGGACTATCTCTTCTTCTGGGATCAGCTGGAGAAGGCCAACCTCTTCCTGCAAGGCGTCGTTGACACCGCCGACAAACCCATCGACGACCAGCGCGTGCAGTTCTTCTTCCGCCATCCGCTGAACGACGGCGGCACGTTCTGCGGCGTGGCCGACCTGACGGAGAAGTACGGGCTGGTGCCCAAGAGCGTCATGCCGGAAACGTTCTCGAGTGAGAACACGTCGCGCATGTCGCGCCTCATCCAGTCGAAGCTGCGCGAATACGGCTTGCAGCTGCGCGACATGGTGGCGCAGGGCAAGCGGCAGCGTGACATTGCACAGGCAAAGACGGGGATGCTGGCAACGGTCTACCGCATGCTGGTGCTCACGCTGGGCGAACCGCCGACGCAGTTTACCTACACCCTGCGCGACAAGCAGGGACGCGCAGTGGGACAACCGAAGCAGTACACGCCGCAGTCGTTCTATCAGGAAGTGGTGGGGCAACCGCTCAACGGCACGTTCATCATGGCCATGAACGACCCCCGACGTCCTTACTATAAAACCTACGAGGTGGAGCTGGACCGTCACACCTACGACGGACATAACTGGTGTTACGTCAACCTGCCCATGGAGGACATAGAGCAGATGGCCATCGCATCACTCAAGGACGGGCGTAAGCTCTACAGCTCCTACGATGTCGGCAAGTTTCTGGACCGTAAACGCGGTATCTGCGACTTGCAGAACTTCGACTATGAGTCGCTCTTCGGCACCACGTTCGGCATGGACAAGGCCCAACGCATCTCGACCTTCGACAGCGGCTCCACCCACGCCATGACGCTCACGGCCGTCGACCTCGACGCTGACGGCAAGCCGCTGAAGTGGAAGGTGGAGAACTCGTGGGGCGCGGCCAGCGGACAGGAGGGCTGCATTATCATGAGCGAAGAGTGGTTCCGTGAATACATGTTCCGTCTGGTGGTCGACAAGAAGTACGTGCCGGAGAACATCCTGCGTGCCAGCGAGCAGACACCGGTCATGGTGATGCCTGAAGACCCGCTGTTCGTGGCTGACGAGTAATTTCCCATCACACACAGACCGTCCCCATGAAGAAGTTTCAGTACATTATCAGCGCGGCGCTGCTCATGCTCGCCGTGGCAGCTTGCAGACCGTCGACCGACGGCAACACGTCAGCACAGCAGGCGCAGGAAGGCGAGGTGAACACCCTGTTGGAGGGCGCAACGCCCATCAGCAGCAACAGCCAGACAACGGCGCAGGCGGAGAACCCGAAGCCCGCAGCGCAGCCGAAGGAGATGGAGATTCCGGTGACTGTGAGCGGCAGCGAAGGGCAGCTGTTGAAGAGGGTAGGGTACACCACATCATATAACGCACAAAACAAGATTCCCAACTGGGTGGCGTGGCGTCTGACGGCAAACCATGTCAACGGTAACTATCGCCGCGACTTCATGGAGTTCCATGAGGACACCGACATCAAGGCGCCGCGTGTCGTTGACAATGACTATTATAACTCAGGTTACGACCGCGGCCACATGTGTCCGTCGGGCGACAACAAGTGGAACAAAGAGGCACAGGAACAGTCGTTCCTCTTCACCAATGTCTGTCCGCAGAACCACAACCTGAACGCCGGTGCGTGGAATGACGTGGAGATGCAGTGCCGCGCATGGGCCAAGCGTTACGGCACGCTCTACATCGTCTGCGGCCCCGTGCTCAAGAATCAGCAGCACCGCACCATCGGTCGTAATCGCGTCGTCGTGCCCGAGGCGTTCTTCAAGGTCATCCTGCGTCAGGACACCAAGACGTCCAAGCGTTCGCAGGCATCATCACCCGTCTACAAAGCCATCGGCTTCGTCTATGAGAACCGCAGCGCCAAGCGCGACATGAAGCGTTTTGTGCGCAGCATTGACGAGATAGAGCAGCTGACCGGCCTTGACTTCTTCTCAAATCTTCCCGACGACATCGAAGACGCAGTTGAGGCCGATGCAGAACTCCGCGACTGGTACCCCCTCATGGAACTGAAGAATTAAGACATTTGTCTTGTGCAGATGGGCGTTCTTTTGTGCTGGAGGGCGTTGCCCCCGTGCTGGTGAACGTTGTCTTGTGCTGATGAGTGTTGCCTTGTGCTGGTGGGCATTGCCCCTGTGAAAATAGCGGTCTTACGGCTGAAAATCATTTCAAAAACGAAATTCTGCAAAAATAATCATCGAAACCTTTGGCAGTTCGAAATAAAAGCATTACCTTTGCACTCGCTTTCGGAAGAAAGTGCACATGGTGCCCGTAGTTCAGTTGGTTAGAGCGTCAGATTGTGGTTCTGAATGTCGACGGTTCGAGTCCGTCCGGGCACCCAAAAGTTAAAATCCTGTAAGTAAACAACTTACGGGATTTTTCTTTCTCATATATTTCAAAGTTGTAGGCACATTGTAGGCACACCCTTTGAATCACACCATTTTTAACATTTACAGCATCCCCTTCCTACCCTGCAGAATCTTCCACATAATTCTGCAAAGAATAGAAAAGTGTCCGTTGTCAAGTTCTAACGTTGACAAGTTGAAAACATCTATGACATTTCAACAGGCAACAGTATGAAGAATGAGGGTGTGTCAAAATAGGCACATCCTCTTTTTCTATGTTATTAATGTTGGCATAGGAGTCTATGCAGCTCTTTTTATGATTTGTGCGTTTTGTGTTCGTCCTAAGCCCCAAATTGGCTTATATGATGCCATATAAAGCAC
>JAFUSC010000041.1 GCA_017467705.1 Prevotella sp.
AAGAACGGCCTGAAGGTCATCTTCTGCATCGGCGAGAGCCTGGCAGAGCGTGAGGCCGGCAAGCAGAATGAGGTGGTGAAGGCCGAGCTGGAGGGCAGCGTGTTCAACCTCAGCGAGGAGGACTTCCGCAAGATCGTCATCGCCTACGAGCCCATCTGGGCCATCGGCACCGGCAAGACCGCTACCGCCGACCAGGCTGAGGAGATTCACGCCTACATCCGCAGCATCATTGCTGAGAAGTACGGACAGGCCGTGGCCGACGACACCACCATCCTCTATGGCGGTTCGTGCAAGGCTTCGAACGCTCCCGAGCTGTTTGCCAAGCCCGACATTGACGGCGGACTCATCGGCGGTGCATCGCTGAAGGCTGCTGACTTCAAGGGTATCATCGACGCCTTCAAGTAAGAGCAAAGAGCAAAACAACGCAGAAAGGTAAAAAAGGTAAAAGAGTAAAACAAGGAATCAGATCCGTAACTATGACACTAAACATCAATTCACAACAACTGGTAAAAGGCATGGTAAAAGTTTTACCTTTTTACCTTTTTACCTTTTTACCCTCAGAAAGTGCGGCCCAGACTTTCCTCGACCGCTTGCAGACGCCGGTACAGGGACAGGGCGTCGTCACAGTGCATCAGGACAGCACCATCGACCGCTTGGTGCTCGACCCCACCAGCACCGTCGCCCCCAACAACAATAACGGCAACACGACAACTGCCAACAACGGCAACACCACAACCGCCAACAACGGCAGCACGACGACGGCCAACAACGGCAGCGCCATGGTCACGACGACCGAGCGACAGGCACGCACTTCGCGCAAGGGCGTCTACAAGGTACAGGCCTACGCCGGCGGCAACAGCCGCGACGCCCGCAAGCAAGCACAGAACGTGGGCAACGCCATACGCAGCCGTTACCCGCACCTCAACGTCACCGTGCACTTCTACTCGCCCCGATGGATATGCAACGTGGGCAACTTCCGCACCTACGAAGAGGCGGAAGCCATGCTGCGCAACATCAAGGGCATGGGCTACAGACAGGCCCTCATCATCAAAACCAAGAAATAACAGTCAGCGCATGACAGCAGAGACAGAACACCGCGAAGGGCTTGACCAGCTGGCCCTGCACTACAGGGAAATACTGCAACTACTGGGCGAAGACCCCACCCGCGAGGGATTGCAGAAGACACCCATGCGCATAGCCAAGGCCATGCAGGTGCTCACACGCGGTTACGATATGGACGCACACAAGGTGCTCACCGACGCACTCTTCCGTGAAGACTACTCGCAGATGGTCATCGTGAAGGACATCGACTTCTTCTCACTCTGCGAACACCACATGCTGCCGTTCTACGGCAAGGCACACGTAGCCTACATTCCCAACGGCTACATCACCGGTCTGAGCAAGATAGCCCGCGTGGTCGACATCTACTCACACCGCTTGCAGGTGCAGGAACGCATGACCCTGCAGATCAAGGAATGTATTGAACAGACGCTCCACCCGCTGGGCGTGATGGTCGTCGTGGAGGCACGCCACATGTGCATGCAGATGCGCGGCGTGGAGAAGCAGAACTCCATCACCACCACCAGCGACTTCAGCGGAGCGTTCAACCAGGCCAAGACGCGACAGGAGTTCATGAACCTGATACACACCCCGTAACGAAGAAACAAACGAAAAAAACATAAAAAAAGAACTTAAACAACAAGCAACATTATGGAACAGACAGACGAAAAGTTCAGAACCGGTAAAGGCATCGGCAACGAGTTCACCCACAGCACACTGGGCCGCCTCATCATCCTCGGTGCCATTCTCATCGTGCTGCTCATCATTGCCCTGTTTACCAAACCCGGCCATGAGGAGATTCTTGCAGAGACTTACGACAACAACCTGCAATGCATCGCTGACAACGACAGCATCAAGAACGACAAGCTTGACGCCATTGTCAACAACGCCTGCAACACGTTCACGCATATTGACACCACCGAGGTGTTTTCCGAGCTGCGCGACGCACTGCGTAAGTATAACAAGATTGAGGTCTACGACCACGCCCTCTATCGCACGGTCTACGTCCGCAACAACATCCACGCCGAGGGTGTGCGCATCGGCTTCGCCGCCTACGGTCTGGTGATTCCCACGGTCTACTACAGCGACCTGCTGCTCGGCGTCGGCATCATTCAGAACCAGTACAAGGACGGTGTCATCCGCAGCATCCAGTACGACGACACCGATCTGGGCACCAACCCGAACCTGAAGCCGTACCACTACAAGGGCGACCCGGACCAGTAATATAAAACCACAGATTACGCGAATTTCGCGGATTAAATAAAAAACCACGAATTACGCGAATTACACGAAATACGGGGATTCGAATATAGAACCACAGATTACGCGAATTTCGCGGATTAAATAAAAAACCACGAATTACGCGAATTATACGAATTTTTTAAAGTTACTCATTCGTGTAATTCGCGTAATTCGTGGTTTTATAAATATCTTTACAGGTTTGTATAAGTGCCGTCGCCCTCGGTGGCATCGATGGGAATGTTGACGAAGTCAATGCGGTTCTGCATGAACGACAGGCCGCTTGGTGCCGTCAGCTTCACGTTACAGGTCAGGCTGACTGCCGTAGCATTCTGGTCGAAGTTCTTGATGTCAAAATGTCCCTTGATGGCTTGGTTGGGATTGAAGTCCACCTGCTTACCCTGTCCTTCCCAAAAGAAGTTCTGGCCACTGATGACACCCACCACTGCATTTCGCTCAGGAGTGATGGTCGGACAGTCATACGTGTTTCCAAGGTCGTCGTGTGCAGTGCCGGTCTGCGGCAGCGTGAACACAGCCTGAATCTTCTGGTCGAAGCCGGTGTTGGTCAGCACGTAGTCAATGCTGACGGTGGTGCTGTTGCGCTTCACGCTGGTCAGGCGGAACGTCATACGATAGTCACACATCTTGATGTACGACTGCGGATAGTTGGGCCAATAGCGGTACTCCATCGGAGCACGGTTCTGAGTTTCCTCTTCGTCCTTGTCATCACCTCCGCAGGCGGTGAAGCCTGCACACACCACTGCAACGACCATCATGGTCAGCAGCTTCCAAATGTTTTGCTTTTTCATGTCGTTTTTTAAGTCATTTAATGTTATACATTTTAGATTAGCTGTGCAAAGGTAATCATTTAATTGTTAACCGACGTTACCCCCCCTTAAAAAACGTTAAACAGGCAGCATAAAATGAAAACTGCCGATTCTCGCATCGGGAATCGGCAGTTTACAAATCGGGAATCGGCAGTTCTCGCGTCGGGAAACGGCGGTTTACAATTCGGGAAACGGCGGTTTCGAAAACGGGCTGTTTCGCTCCTCGCGCGCACGCGAATATATATAAGGAACGCGCGCGTACCTATATATATAAGGACGCCTCATCAAAAACTGACAAGGCGCGAGCCGTCCGCCTGTTCGGTGATGGTGACGCTCACGGCGTCGGCAGGCAACAGTTCTTCTATCAGCTCAGGCCACTCAATGAAACAGAGCGCCCCGCTGTAGAAGTACTCCTCGTAGCCCATGTCGTAGACCTCTTCCAGTTTCTTGATGCGGTAGAAGTCGAAGTGATACAGGGCCCCCACCCCACCCTCTGCGGAGGTCAGGGGAAGGCTATACTCATTCACAATGGCAAACGTGGGCGACGTGATGACGTCAGTGACGCCCAGCTGTTCACAAATGGCTTTGATGAAAGTGGTCTTACCGGCACCCATGGTGCCGTAGAAAGCAAACACACGATGCTGGCCGATGTGCTTGATGAACTCGCGCGCAGCCTCGCCGATGGTCTCGATGCTGTTGATCTTGATTTCCATTTTACTTATCTCTTATCTTTTCTTTCCTTTCATGGTCACCAGCGGAATCAGCATTTCCTCCATGGAGATGCCGCCGTGCTGGAATGTGTCACGATAGTAGCTCACGTAGTAGTTGTAGTTGTTGGGATAGGCAAAGAAGGCATCACCCGTGGCGAAGACGTAGCTCGTCGACAGGTTGGGCGCCGGCAGCTGTGCCTTCTGCGGTTCACGAATGACAAAGAGGTCCTTGGAGTCGTAGGCCAGATTCTTGCCGAGCTTGTAGCGCAGATTGGTATTGGTGTTGCGGTCGCCGATGATTTTCACCGGGCGCGTGCAGCGTATGGAGCCATGATCGGTGGTGATGACCACGTGGTAGTCAGTCTGTGCCAGCAGGCGGAAGAGGTCACTGATGACTGAATGGCGGAACCATGAGAGCGTGATGCTGCGATAGGCAGACTCGTTGTTGGCCAGCTCGCGCACCATCTTCGACTCCGTGCGGGCGTGGCTGAGCATGTCAATGAAGTTGAACACGACGACGTTCAGGTCGTAACGGTCGAGCGTTGACAGTTGTTGCAGCAGCCGGTCAGCGTCAGCCGAGGTGTTGATCTTGTGATACGAGAACGTGTCGTGACGACGGTAGCGCTCTATCTGTGTCTTGATGAGCGGCGCTTCGTTGAGGTTCTTGCCCTCTTCCTCGTCCTCGTCCACCCACAGATCAGGAAACATGCGGGCAATCTGGTCGGGCATGAGTCCTGAGAAGATGGCGTTACGCGCATACTGCGTCGCCGTGGGCAGGATGCTGCAATAGAGCTGTTCGTCCGTGACGTCAAACTGGTCACTGATTTCACGCTCCAACATCTTCCACTGGTCATAGCGGAAATTGTCAAGCACCACAAGGAACACCTTTTCGCCCGCATTGAGCCGGGGGAAGATGTTGGTCTTGAAGATGTCGGGAGACAGGACTGGCGCCGCCGTTGCTCCTTGTCCCTTGCCCCTTGCGTCTATCCAGTCCAGATAGTTCTTCTTCACGAACTTGGCAAAACCGAGGTTGGCTTCTTCCTTCTGCATCTGCAGCATCTCGGTCATCGACGAGTCAGTGGCGCTGAGCTCCAGTTCCCAGTGCACCAACTTGCGGTACACGTCCGTCCAGTCCTGGAACGTGCGACAGTCCATGATCTGCATGGCTATCTGTTGGAACTGCTGCTGGTAGCTGCTCTGCGTCTCCTCGGTGACCAGCTCCTTGCGGTGGATGTTCTTCTTCAGCGAGAGCAGAATCTGGTTGGGGTTGACGGGTTTGATAAGGTAGTCGGCAATGTTACGCCCGATGGCCTGATTCATGATGTTCTCCTCCTCGCTCTTCGTCACCATGACCACAGGCACCGACGGCGCAATCTCCTTGATGCGCTGCAGCGTTTCGAGCCCGCTCAGTCCCGGCATCATCTCGTCCAGCAGCACGAGGTCGAAGTTGTGCTGCCGGCACTCCTCAATGGCATCGGTGCCGTTGGTGACGGTGATGACTTCATAGCCTTTCTTTTCCAGAAAAAGCAAGTGCGGCCGCAGGAGTTCCATCTCATCATCGGCCCAAAGCAGTAGTCCGTTTGTCATAATCTTTAAGCCCCCTAAGTTAGGGGTATCCTTTTAATTAAATACTTTATGAGTCTGTTCAACCCCCTGTCGCCCCCTAACTTAGGGGGCTTACATCAACGATAAAAGTCCTCATCAAACTCAATGTAGCCGTTGTTCTGCGGTGTGTCGGGCCCGAAGAGGTCATCATCGGCGTTCGTGTCATTGCCATTGTTGCCGTCGTCCTCCTCTTCCTCGGGTTCCTCCACGACGGTCTCCGGATTGCTGAGCAGCTGTTCGTTACTGATGTCGAGCGGCGCCAGCTCGCGTTCGTAGAACTCGTCATAGTCATTGTAGCTGAAGCTGGTGCCAAGCTTGGGCAGGTTCTCCTCACTGATCAGCAAGTGGCGGCAGCCCGTCAGCGCAGCGTTCATCTGCTCGTCGGCATAAAGCAGCCGCACGTACTGGCGCACCTCGTCGTAGCTGAGGAAGCCACTCACAATCATGCGGCTGATGCCCTCGCCATGGTCAACCGTGATTTCGAAGTTACGCACCAGATAATTGGTGAAGTTATAGCGTGCCAGCTCGTAAAGCAGCTGGTTGCCGTTGACGGAGTCAGTGCGGTAGGCTATCACGAAGGCAAAGCGCGTGTCACGCGTCGTGCTGAGCGTGTCGGCTGCAATGGAGTCGCGCCGGTTCAGCACCGAGTCGCGCCGCGACCACACATCGCCCAGGTCGAACGTGCCGCCATGCAGCCGCCGGCCTTCCTGCACGCCCTTCACAATCATGCCCGCCAGCTCGCTCACCTCGCTTTCAGGATACTTGGCCACCACTTCCTTCATGTGCTCCAGACACTCGTCGGCGCGGCCTTCGTTGAGCAACGACAAGCCCTCAATGAAGATGAACTTCGGCCGGTGGAAGCCCTGCGGGAAGCGGTCAGCTGACAGCGCCGTGTTAGCCTTCACCACGTCGAAACGGTTTTCGCGGAAAGCGTCATACGTCGCCGCGTAGATGGAGTCTTCAATGTGCGTACCGAACCGCGCGTTCTCTTCGTAGTAAGGATCGTTCAGCAGGATGGTCCATTGACTCTCCGGATAGTTCGTCGTCAGATGGTTCAGGCAGAGCTGCGCTTCGGCCATGCGTCCCTGTCGCGCGTAAAGCAGGTAGAGATGATACCACGCCTCGTCATTGTGCTCGTAGTCCGTGTGTTGGCTGGTCAGACGTGTCAGCATGCGTTCGCTGAGACGCAGGTTGTCCAGCTTGTCCTTTAAGATGATACCGGCGTGGAACAGCCCGTCAGCCAACAGCGCATTACTGGTGGCCAGCTGCTCTTCCGTGAACGGAATCTGTGCCAAGTAGTATTCGCGGGTGTGCGGGTCGGCGCTCAGCGAGTCAGCGGTTTCCTCCGCGCCGTCAGTAGGAGTTTCCGGGTTGTCCGGATTATCCGCATTGTCCGGGTTGTCCAGGTTATCCTGAGCTTCGGGGTTGTCCGTCGGCTCAAGCGCCACCACGGTCTTGTTGGTGCGCTGCCAGTTGTCCACATTCTCACGTTTACCCCATAAGCGCTGGAACTGCTGCTTACCCTGACTGACGGCCTGCGGGTTATAGAAATACCACGTGCCCGACTGCTGCGTGGCAATCGGTGTCGTGGGCGATGTGGAGAGGTTGTTGTTCTGATTCTGGTTCTGCTGTTGCAGTTGCTCGCTCTCAGCCTCCAGCCGTGCCAGTTCCTCTTCGCGCTCTTTCTTCTTCAACTGTTCAATGACGCGGTCGATGGCTGCCAGACGCTCAGCCTCCGGCATGCGGGCCAAGGCTTGCAGCGAGTCCTGCATGTGAATGATCTCGGTGTAGGGCACCAGCTCGTCGAGCACTTTCGAACGTTTCGACAGCTGTTCGTAGTCAGGCCGTTCGCGGTCAAGCAGGCCGATGGCCTCGCCGTAGCAACGGCGGGCATCGCTATACTTCTCGCGCAACCAGTAAAGGTCGCCCAAACGCAACAGCAGCACACCTTTCTCAATGCCGCTGCGTGTGGCTTTCTCGTTACCCGTCTCATAGGCCCAGATGGCATTGGCCGTGTCGCGCTCCGCAAGGTAGATGTTGCCGATGGCGTAGTACACTTGGTCGAGATATTCTTTGTTGTTGTCCGACGACGCCATGCGCTTCAGCCGTCCGATCATCTTGCGCGCCTGACCCGCGGCCATCACCTCCGTCTGGGCTATGCGGGCGTTGAAGGCCAGCTGATAAGGCGGATTCAGACGCAGCACACGCTTATAGGCGTAGTAAGCCTCTTCACGGTTGCCCGTCAGCGCCTGCAACTGTCCCATGATGTACCACTCACGGGCGCGCTGCTTGCGACGACGCTCATGCTTGATGACCTTTTCCAGATAAGGAATGGCCTCCGTGTACTGTCCATTGTGGATGTAGTAGTCGGCATAGGCATAGTCCCAGTCATCCTCTGCACGCCAGTCGAGCGAGTCGCGCCGCTGGCTGCGGATGACGTCCTCTGCCTCGTAGAGCCAGCCCATCTCCGTGTAGCTCTTCGTCAGCCATGCACGCGCAATGCCGCGTATGTGGGGCTGCGTCTGGTAGAGCCGGTTCATGTATGAGAAAGTGGCAGCGGCTTCCTCGAACTCGCCTTTCTGGAACTGCGCCTTACCCATGAGCAGCCACGCTTTCCACAGGAAGGGATTATACTCGCGGCGGTTGAGCCACTCCACGTCGCTCTGCGTCTTCCGTTTGCCCGGCTTCCACTGCGGGCGCTTCTTGATGGAGTGCAGCTTGATGGCCTTCTCCATCTTCTCAATGGTGCGGTCAAACTGCCCCGCGCCCAACGTCCGCGTCGTCTTGTTCGACGAGGGGTACAACGGCAACAGCTCCGTGTAGTTGTCCTGATGTCCGTTCTCTTGGGTCTCGCTGCCTTCTATGAACGCCTGCGAACCATTATAATAGGTATTATAACGCGCATTGAAAGCGTGCCAGAAGCGCGAGGCCGCGGTGTTCTTCTGCGTGGAACAGGAGGTCAATAGGAAAAAAGGAGCAAGGAGCAAGGAGCAAGAGAACAGCATCGTTTGAAGACGAGAGGCCGTATGCCCCTTGCATCCATTCTCTTGCTCCTTGCTCCCTGCCCCTTGCTCCTTCAAATGCTCCACAACATCTGCCAGCTTGCAGTCACCGCGGCTGGTACACGACGCGCAGTCGCCTTCGCTCTTCACCACAGGCTCATCCTTGTCGCCCCACGACAGCAGGGCGGCAACGACTCCTAACAGGAGTATGGAACCTATGATAATCAGCGCGAACTCCAAGTTGTTTCCTCTATTATTATGAATGTTGATGTTCTGACTCCTCGATGCCGAAACCCGCACTGCGCAGGTCGTCCCAGTAGTGCGGATAAGACTTGCTGACCACATGAGGATTATTGATGCGCAATCCGTCGAAACGGAACGCGGCAGGTGCAAAGGCGAGTGCCATGCGATGGTCTTCGTAAGTGTCAATGCCCACGGGCTGCTGACCGTCAGGCACCGGCTGCGCCACAGCAGGCTCACAACGCTCACCGCTCCATATCAGTTCGGTGCCGTCGCCGTCGTGCAACACGTAGCCCAGCTTGCGCATCTCCGCGATGAGCGCTGCTATGCGGTCGGTCTCCTTGATGCGCAGCGTGTTCAGCCCCCGGAAGTGGAACGGGACGTTCATGACCGCACAGCAGACGACGAAGGTCTGCGCCAGGTCAGGCGCATTGATGAAGTCATACTCCAGCCGTGGCACCGGTCGCCCCCGGCGGCTGAGCGTCACCAGCGTCGGCTGGCCGGGCTGCTTGCTGTCAAAGGCGGTTTTCACGCCCAGCAGACTGAAGATGTAACGCAGCGACGAGTCGCCCTGACGCGAACCGTCAGCCAGTCCCTCCAGCTGAATCCGGTCGTCATCGTTCTGCGACAACGTCATCATCTCATACCAGTAGGACGCCGCGCTCCAGTCACTCTCAATGAAATAGTCACGTTCACCGTAGGGCACCGGTTCCACGTTGATGGTGTCATAGTCGCCCCACTCTGCCACGGCCCCGTACTGATGCATCACCGAGAGCGTCAAATCTATGTAGGGACGTGAAATGATGTCGCCCGTCAGATGAAGCGTCAGGCCGCTCTTGAGCACAGGCCCGATGAGCAGCAGCGCCGAAATGAACTGCGAGCTGACATTGCCGGGAATCTCCAGCGTTCCACCTTCCAAGCGGCGTCCCGTGATGCGCAGCGGCGGGAATCCTTCCTCACCCTCGTAGTCAATCACAGCACCAAGCTGCCGCAGGGCGTCGACCAACACACGGATGGGCCGGTGCTTCATGCGTTCAGTTCCCGTCAGCACATGCTCCTCGCCCTCTTTGGTGGCCAGATAAGCCGTCATGAAGCGCATGGCCGTGCCAGCTGCCTTGACGTCAATGACGCGCGGCATGTCCTGAAACGCACGGATGATGACTTCCGTGTCGTCACAGTCGCTCAGGTTCTTGGGCAGGACGTGCCCGCCCGACAAGGCATGAATGATGAGCGCCCGGTTCGAAATGCTTTTCGAAGCAGGCAGTTTTATCGTCTGGTTCAGTTGGCGCGGAGCCTTGATGATATATTGCATAGTCGTCTAATAGAAATAACTAACAAAGTTACGAAATATTTTCCATTACAAACAATGAAATCAAAGAAATAACATTATTTATAAAACTTTTCTCTAAAAAGTAAGTCAAAAATTTGTTCGTTTCGAAAAAACGTCGTACCTTTGCACCCGCAATTGAGGGCAACCCCGTTGCAAAAGGATCGGGATTTAGCGCAGTTGGTAGCGCACACGTCTGGGGGGCGCGAGGTCGCTGGTTCGAGTCCAGTAATCCCGACCAAAGATGAGAAGCTGATAATCTTTTGATTATCAGTTTCTTTGCGTTATGCCGCCCGCTGTCCTTCAGGGACGGGCTGCGAAAACTGCCGATTCCCGCGCTGAGAACTGCCGATTCTCGCGGTGAGAACTGACGATTCCCGCGGTGAAAACTGACGATTCCCGCATCGAGAACTGACGATTCCCGCGATGAGAACTGTCGATTCTCGCATCGAGAACTGCCGATTCCCGCGGTGAAAACTGACGATTCTCGCGGTGAGAACTGACGATTCCCGCGGTGAGAACTGACGATTCTCGCGGTGAAAACTGCCGATTCTCGCGGTGAGAATCGGCAGTTCTCAAACTGAGAGACGGCGGTTTACAAAATTACCCCATAAGCTACACAAAAAAACGAGGATGCTGTAACATCCTCGCTGAAGTGATCCGCTTGGGGCTCGAACCCAAGACCCCAACATTAAAAGTGTTGTGCTCTACCAACTGAGCTAGCGGATCTACCATTCTACCATATTTACCTAAAGCGGGTGCAAAGGTACAATGTTTTTTTGAATTATCAAAATTTCTGCGATAGATTTTTACTAACAACAGAATTTCAACACCATTTCAACATCATTTCTACACCATTTTCACCTGCTTCAGCTGATTTCCTGTTCCTGAAAGTCAAGGTCAGCCTGTGCCACGAAGAAGACATCATCAGGCAGGAAGTGGCCCACCTTGTCTTCTGCGGCACGGCGGCAGACGTATTCCGCAACCTGCTGCAAGTCAACATCCACCTCATCGCTGTCGGTATCCAGAACCCCGCTCTCGTAGTAATACTCCACGATGGTGTCCATCATGTAGAAGATGTCGTCGCGGGAAAAGGTCTCCTTCAGCTCAGCCGGCAGATGCTGGGAAATGTATTCCTGCTCCCGCTCGTCCTGTTCGGCGTCGAGACGCAGTTCTTCGTCAATGCTGCCCATCAGAGTATTGCCTTGAATTTCTCGTCGAGTGTAGACTTAGAGACGGCACCGACAACCTTGTCGACGACTTCGCCGTTCTTGAAGAAGAGGATGGTGGGGATGTTACGGATACCGTATTCAGCTGCCAGATCGTCGTTCTCCTCCACGTCGCACTTACCGACGGTGACGCGGCCGTCGTATTCAGTAGCCAGTTCTGAGATAATCGGAGCTATCATGCGGCAAGGACCGCACCATGTTGCCCAGAAATCAACGACTAAAGCCTGCGAGCTGCTCTTCACGCTCTCAAAATTCTCACTTGTGATTTGTATTTCCATCGTTTAATACTTTTTTGTCCCCGAAGTGTCCGGGGGTGGAGCCTGAGACATTGTCACATAGCCCCGGTTAGACATATTTAGTTATTTATAATCAGCAAATAGTGTGCCACGCTCTGCCATGCTGTCACTGAGGCAGTCATTTTCAGAACGGAAGCGTCAGTTGATGTGATACTCCATGCCCTCGGTCTGGCTGATGAACTGCAGCAGGGTTCCTGTGAGTTCCGTCTTGGCACGTCTGCTTTCGAGCCTGACGACATGTCGGCGCTGCGAGTCGTGCAACTCGAAGAAGAGGCTCGTCGGTCCGGGCGTACCATCCACAAGCACGCCCAGTTCGTTGACCACCTGATCATTGAGCAGGTCAGTGTTCATGCTGATGGTCACGCGCTCGATGGCCTTATCCTTGATGGTCTGCAGATATTCGACGCCGGTGACTTTCAGTTCCAGAGATTTGGGGTCGTACTGCCGCGGCTGCACCTTTGCCTTGACGTAGAGTGCCGCACCCTCAATGAACCATCCGTTCCACGTGGGCCAGTCGTTGCCGAAAAGCGCAATCTCGCCGTTGCCGTCATAATCCTCCAGCGTCACGAAGCCGCAAGGACTGCCTTTCTTGGTGAACTTCTGCCGCACGGCGGTGACAATGCCGCCAAGGACAACTTCCTCACGCGACTTCAGCACGTTGAGGTCAGCCAGTTCTGAGCAATGGCTGTTGCACAAGTGGTCAAGGACAACGCGATATTCATCGAGCGGATGAGCCGAGAGATAGATTCCCACAAGGTCACGCTCCTTGTTCAGCCGCTCAATGGTGCTCCACGACTCGCCGCTGGGAATGGGCGGCGTGGTGATCTCCATGTCGCTGAAGCCGCCGAAGAGCGAGTTCTGCATCTGCTGCGCCTCCAGCTGGTAGGTCTGTCCGTGGCGGATGAGTGTGTCAAGGAACATTTCCCCGCGTGCGTTCGTGGCAAAGAAGTCCTCACGCTTGACGCCGAACGAGTCGAAGCCGCCGCTGAGTGCCAGCGACTCAAACGCCTTGCGGTTGACCGCACTGAAATTGACGCGCTGGGCGAAGTCAAAGATGCTCTTATAGGGTCCGTTCTTCTCGCGTTCGTTGATGATGGCCAGTGCCGCGCCGTCGCCAAGTCCCTTGATGGCTGCAAGTCCGAAACGGATTTCGCCATGATGGTTAACGCCGAACTTCTGGTACGACTCGTTGACGTCGGGTCCCAACGTGGCAATGCCCATCTGCTTACACTCGTCCATCAGTTTCGTGATTTCAGTTATCTGGTCGCGCCGACGGCTCATGATAGCTGCCATGAACTCTGCGGGATAGTTGGCCTTGAGGTAGGCCGTCTGATAAGCCACCCATGAATAGCAGGCGGCGTGCGACTTGTTGAAGGCGTAGGAGGCAAATTTTTCCCAGTCAGCCCAGATTTTCTCCAGAATCTCCTGCTTATGTCCATTGCGCTTGCCGCCCTCAATGAACTTCGGCTTCATGGCGTCAACAATGTCTTTCTTCTTCTTACCCATTGCCTTACGCAAGGCGTCGCTTTCGCCACGTGTGAAGTCGGCCAGCTGGCGCGAGAGCAACATCACCTGTTCCTGATAGACGGTGATGCCGTAAGTATCCTTCAGGTACTTCTCCATGCAGGGAATGTCGTACTTGATTTCCTCCTTGCCGTTCTTACGGGCAATGAACGAGGGAATGTAGTCCATAGGTCCCGGACGGTAGAGGGCGTTCATGGCTATGAGGTCCTCGAACACCGTGGGATGCAGCTCACGCAGATATTTCTGCATGCCTTGCGACTCAAACTGGAACGTGCCGACGGTATGGCCCTGCTGATAGAGCTCATAGGTCTTGGGGTCGTCAATGGGAATCGTGTCAAGGTCAATGTCAATGCCACGTGTCAGCTTGATGTTGGCGCAGGCTTCCTTCAACTCCGAGAGCGTCTTCAGCCCCAGGAAGTCCATCTTGATGAGTCCCGTCGACTCAATGACGTGTCCGTCATACTGCGTACAGTTGGTCTTCGTGTCCTTGAAGTCAGGATCATCAGCCGTGCTGACGGGCACCCATTCGCTGATGGGGTCACGGCAGATGATGAAGCCGCAGGCGTGGATGCCCGTGCCGCGCACGGTGCCCTCAAGCATCTTGGCATATTTGATGGTGTTAGCCAGCTGCGGATTAGCTGATGCCTCGGCGTTACGCAGTTCGGGCACAGCCTTGATGGCGTTCGTCAGATTCATCTTC
Source organism: Prevotella sp. (assembly GCA_017467705.1). Lineage (GTDB taxonomy): Bacteria > Bacteroidota > Bacteroidia > Bacteroidales > Bacteroidaceae > Prevotella. The sequence goes on from JAFUSC010000041.1 coordinate 13,759, forward strand.
GGCGTCTTGCCGTCCACGTCAGGCAGACGGTCAGGAATGGCTTTACACAGCGCGTTCGATTCGGCCAACGGCAGCTTCTCAATGCGGGCCACGTCCTTGATGCTGTTCTTCGTGGCCATGGTCGAATAGGTGATGATGTGTGCACAGTTCTCGTGGCCATACTTATCCTCCACCCATTTCAGCACCTTGCCGCGACCGTCGTCATCGAAGTCGGTATCAATATCAGGCAGTGAGATACGGTCTGGGTTCAGGAAACGCTCAAACAGCAAGTCATACTTCAGCGGGTCAATCTTCGTGATACCCAGACAGTAGGCCACCACCGAGCCGGCAGCCGAGCCACGTCCCGGTCCCACCATGACGCCCAGCTCATCGCGGGCAGAGTTGATGAAGTCCTGCACAATGAGAAAGTAGCCGGGAAAGCCCATCGTCTTCATGATGTGCAGCTCGAACTTAACACGTTCCAACACCTCAACAGGCAAAGCCTCCTCAAGATGTAATTCAACATTCCCTCCTTCGGAGGGGCTTGGGGAGGCTTTTGCATAGCGTTTGTACGCTCCCTCATAAGCCAGCTTCGCCAGATAGTCAGCTTCAAACTTGATGCGGTAGAGCTTGTCATAGCCACCGAGCTTCGCTATCTTCTTAGCACCTTCTTCAGGCGGCAACTGGTTCTCACCGTTCTCGTCGCAGGTGAACTCGCGGTAGAGGTCTTCTTCCGTAAACTTCTTCCGCCATTGTTCCTCCGTGCCGAAGCTCTCAGGAATGGGGAAGAACGGCATGATGGGGTCATGGTCCAGGCTGTAGGTCTCCACCTTGTCAAGTATCTCAAGCGTATTGCTCAGCGCTTCAGGCACGTCAGCAAAGATTTCGTTCATCTCCTCGCGTGTCTTAAACCACTCCTGCTTGGAGTAGAGCATGCGCGTGGGGTCGTCCAAGTCCTTGCCCGTCGAGAGACAGAGCAGGTGGTCATGAGCCTCAGCATTTTCCTTGTCAACAAAGTGGACATCATTGGTGCAGATGAGCTTGATGCCGTATTCACGGGCGAGTTCTATCAGGACCTTGTTGGCCTGCTGCTGCAACGGATATGTCTCGCGGTTGGCGCGGATGGACGGGTCGGTCACCTCATGACGCTGCAACTCCAGATAGTAGTCATCGCCAAACAGGTTGTGATACCACTCCACGGCTTCGCGTGCACCGGCCATGTCGCCGTTGAGGATTTTTTTCGGCACCTCACCGGCGATACATGCTGAACAGACAATCAGCCCCTCGTGATATTTCTCCAAGTCCTTCCTGTCCGTACGGGGACGCATGTAGTAACCGTCGGTCCATGAGTTGGAGACAAGCTTGATGAGGTTCTTGTAACCCTTGTAGTTCTTGGCTAACACAATGAGGTGATAACCGCTCATGTCTTCTTTGCCGTCCTTCTTCTCCTTGTCACCATAACGCGCCACATACATCTCGCAGCCGAAGATGGGCTTGAACGGTTCCAGTCCTTCTTTCTTGCGTTTCTTGTTCACATCGTTGCAGACATCGTGGAACTCCTTGATGCCGAACATGTCGCCATGGTCAGTGACAGCCATGCCGCGCATGCCGTTGTCAATAGCCTTATTGACAAGCCGTTTGATGCTGGCCTGACCGTCCAAAATAGAATAGTACGTATGTACGTGAAGATGTATATAGTCTTGCATAATCAGCCTATGTTGTTAATTCGAGCCTCAAAGATACACCGAAAAATTGATATTCCCAAAAAAATTTGTAATTATTAATTCATAATTCATAATTATTATGTACCTTTGCACGTGAAATTAAATGACATTCTGAATCTGACCCATGGGAGAAAGAATAAAAAAACTGAAGAAAATCAGGATTCATCGTGAAGGCACAAACACATTGCTTTATAGCCTTATCGTGTTAGCCGCCATTGCCGCCGGACTCTGGTTTTGCTTTGAGACAAAGATACCCTTTTGGATTTTCACCGTCCTCACCTCCATCATCTGGCTGGTGGTGCTGAACTTTTACCGTTGCCCCATCCGTTATTATCCCGGCGACACCGAGAATCTCGTCGTGGCACCGGCCGACGGCCAGGTCGTCGTCATTGAGGAAGTGGAGGAAATCGAGTATTTTCATGACCGCCGGTTGATGATCAGCATCTTCATGAGCCCGTTCAACGTGCACGCCAACTGGTTCCCCGTCGACGGCAAGGTGCTCTTCGTCAAGCATCAGGACGGCAACTACCACAAGGCATGGCTGCCGAAGGCCAGTGAAGAGAACGAGCGCGCCGACACCATGATTGAGACGCCCGAGGGCGAACGTGTGCTCTGCCGCCAGATAGCCGGAGCCATCGCACGCCGCATCGTCACCTATGCCAAGGGCGGCGAGGACTGCTACATTGACGAGCACTTAGGCTTCATCAAGCTCGGTTCGCGCGTTGACGTGTATCTGCCCGTCGGCTCTGAGGTATGCGTCAAGATGGGGCAGACCACGACAGGCGACCTGACGGTGATTGCGAAACTGAAGTAAGTGATAAGTGACAAGAAATAAGTTCAACGTGAAGAAACATATCCCCAACACGATTACATGCTGCAACCTCATTTCTGGCTGCATTGCCACCTATTGGGCGCTCTGCGGCATCTATGACATGGCGCTGTTGTTCATCGTCATCGGCGCCGTGTTCGACTTTTTCGACGGCATGACAGCCCGCCTGCTGCACGTCTCGTCACCCATCGGCAAGGAACTGGACTCACTGGCTGACGACATCACGTTCGGACTGGCACCTTCAGCCATTCTGTTCGACTTCCTGAAGCAGCACGCCACGCTGCTGCCGTGGCACTATCTGGCTTACGCCGCCTTTATCATGGCAGCTTTCTCGGCACTCCGCCTGGCGAAGTTCAACCTCGACGAGCGCCAGTTATTAGGATTCATCGGCTTGCCCACACCGGCCAACGCGCTGTTCTGGGCCGCCCTGTTGACGGGCTGCGAAGAGCTGCTGGGCGCCTCACCCGTCGGCGTGTGGGCTGTGTTTGTCGGCATGCTGCTGAGCTGTTATCTGCTAATCAGCGAGATACCTATGTTTGCGCTGAAATTCAAGCACTGGGGATGGCGCGGCAATGAAATCAAATACATCTTCGTGCTGACTTCCGCCGTACTGCTGATTCTTTTCCGTGTCAATGGCATGGCGATGGTCATTGCGTGGTACATATTACTCTCCATCATTACGAGCTTTAAACGAAAACAAACTACCTAAACAACTCTCATCATGACAAAGACCCTCATTGGTATAGCTATCTTTCTGCTGGTCGTCATCCTTTTCGTCCTGGTGGCCATCTTCTCTTTCGTCCGCCGCACGGTCAAAAAGGTACGCAAGACCGTATTCGGCGGTCAAGACGGCGGCGAGGACTACTCGCGCCGCAAGAGCCAGCAATACCACTTCGACGAACGCCGCTCGTCGGGCAACAGCAACGGCCAAGGCAATGGCCAAAGCCGCCGCACACAGACATCAAGCGGCGAAGTCATCATTGATAACCGTCACCCGGAACAGAGCGGGCGAAAGATTTTCAATGACGACGACGGCGAATACGTTGACTATACGGAAGTTCACAGTTCATAGTTCACAATTCATAGTTCACAGTTCATAGTTCATAGTTCATAGTTCATAATTCATAGTTCATAGTTATCTTGTGCGCAGCCTAACTATGAACTATGAATTATGAACTATGAACTAATAGACCAGCGTTCCTATCTCTTCTCCCTGCATGACCTTCTTCAGGTTACCCACCACGTCCATGTTGAACACATAGATGGGCAGATGGTTGTCCTGACACATGCAGATGGCTGTGAGGTCCATCACCTTCAGCCCGCGTGCGAGTACTTCTTGATAAGTGATGGCATCAAACTTCGTTGCCGTGGGGTCTTTCTCGGGGTCAGCCGTGTAGACACCGTCGACGCGCGTGCCTTTCAGCATCACATCAGCCTCTATCTCAATGCCGCGCAGCGACGAACCGGTGTCGGTGGTGAAGTAAGGCGAGCCCGTGCCGGCCGAGAAGATGCAGACGTAGCCCTGCTCCATGGCTTCAATGGCCTTCCACTTGGTGTAGAACTCGCCAATAGGCTCCATGCGGATAGCCGTCAGCACCTTGTTCTTGACGCCCACGGCACCCAGTGCCGAGCTGAGCGCCAGCGAGTTAATGACCGTGGCACACATGCCCATCTGGTCACCTTTCACGCGGTCAAAGCCTTTCTGACTGCCACTCAATCCACGGAAGATGTTTCCTCCGCCGATGACGATGCCAATCTGCACCCCCATCTCACTCACTTCCTTAATCTGCCGGGCGTAGTCGCTCAACCGCTCAGGGTCAATGCCGTAGCCCTGCTTACCCATCAGGCTCTCGCCCGACAATTTCAGTAGAATTCTTTTAAATCTTGCCATATTTCCTATTTAATATATAGTTTCAAAACTCACTTCCTTAAATGCATACCACCGTGTTTCGCCCTGTCGGTCGCGCAGCACGAGGTGCCCGTCATCCTCAACGGTCACCAGCTGGGCTTCAAACGTCCCACACCAGTCGCTGAAGCGGTGGAACCCCTCACGCCTGTAGAGGTGGGCACGATATTCCTCCGCAATGGCCGCTTCGTCCCAATGGCTGATGATGCGCTCCAGCTCGTTCAGCACACTGTCCAGCACGTGCATGCGCCTCAGCTCACCGTCGCCGTTTCGCAACTGACAAAGCGAGACGGGATTAGGTGCGTCGCTCAGGAACTCCGTCTGGTTGACGTTCAGCCCGATGCCCATGATGCAGTCCTTGATGCTGCCCCCTGCCAGCGAGTTCTCTATCAGGATGCCGCAGATTTTCTTTCCGACCACGTAGATGTCGTTCGGCCACTTCACCTCCACCTGCTGCCACACGTACGCCTGCAACGCACGGCGTATGGCATTGGAGATGGCCATCGAGAGCATGAACTGCCGGCTGGCCTTGACCCACGTCGGATGAATCAGGATGGAGAACAGCAAGTTCCGTCCCCGCTCGCTCTCCCACGTGTTGCTGCCGCAGCCCCGCCCCGCCGTCTGATAGTCGGTCCACACCACCGTGCCGACTGGCTTCGCACCGGCAGCAGCCCGGTCCGTCTTAGCCGTCCGGGCCGCATATTCGCGCAGCCAACGGTTAGTGGAATCCGTCTCGTCAACGTGTATGATGTCGAATGTCGCCATGCGTCGTTACTGATTACATCGGCAAAGTTACAAAAAAAGCTTGTAAAAGCGAAGCTATTTTGGAAGATTAACGCTATTCGGCCTGAAATAAAGGCAAAGAGGGGAAGAATGATGAAATTCAATTTGGGTCAAAAAGCAAATTGGGGAGGATTGGTGAAGGAGTTAGGTTGCCAAATCGTAACCCCAAGATTGGCTTCTGAGACAGGTAAAACCTCCTAAAACGACAACGCAAATCTGGGCA
>JAFUSC010000001.1 GCA_017467705.1 Prevotella sp.
CATGATCTTCTGGTCGTCGTTCGGCACAATCTCCACGCCGTCAGCACGCTTACCGCCCTTGTAGTAGGTGATGATGGCTGCCAGTCCGAACACCAGTCCCTTCGGCAGTTCGCCCTTGCGCTCCAAGTAGGTCTTCAGTCCGGGCAGGTCGCGCGTCTGGAACTTCGGGAAAGAGTTGAGCATGATGCTCGTCACCTGAAGATCTACGAACGGATTGTCAAAGCGCTCCAGCACGTCGCCGGCAAACTTCTCCAGCTCCTCCATAGGCAGGTCGAGCGTCTGCATCAGCTCGTCGAACTGCACCTTGTGGATGTACTTGCCGATAACCTCATGCTGGCAGGCATCGCGCACGATGTTCACGCCGCTGAGGAAGGCCACGGGGCTCAGCACGGTGTGCGGACCATTGAGCAATGTCACCTTGCGCTTGTGGTAGGGCTCCTCTGACGGTACGAACAGCACATGCAGCCCGGCCTTGTCAGCAGGGAATTCCTTTGCTACTTCCTTCGGGGCCTCGATGACCCAGAGATGGAACGTCTCTGCCTGTACCACGAGATTGTCGCGGTAGCACACCTTCTCCTGAATCTCCTTGATCTCGTTGCGCGGGAATCCCGGCACAATGCGGTCTACCAATGTAGCATAGACTCCGCAGGCCTCTTCAAACCACTTCTTGAAGTCAGCGCCCAGCTGCCAGAGGTCAATGTACTTATAGATGCACTCCTTCAGCACGTGACCGTTCAGGAAGATAAGCTCGCAGGGGAAGATGATGAGTCCCTTCGTGGGGTCACCGTTGAACGTCTGATAGCGGCGATAGAGCAGCTGCACCAGTTTGCCGGGATAGCTGCTGGCGGGAGCATCCTCCAGTTTGCAGGTGGGGTCGAAAGCAATGCCGGCCTCGGTGGTGTTTGATATGACGAAACGGATTTCGGGCTGGTCAGCCAGTGCCATGAAAGCAGCGTTCTGCGTGTAGGGGTTCAGTGCACGGCTGATGACGTCAATGCGCTCCAGCGTGTTCACCGGCTTGCCGTTCTCGCGGCCCTGCAGGTTTACATGGTAGAGACAGTCCTGTGCATTGAGCCAGTCCACCATGCCGCGCTCAATGGGCTGCACGACGACGACCGAACCGTTGAAGTCGGTCTTCTGGTCCATGTTCCAGATAATCCAGTCAACGAATGCGCGGAGGAAGTTACCCTCGCCGAATTGAATCACCTTTTCAGGCATCACGCTCTTAGGCGCAAATTGTTTGTTTAGTGGTTTCATAATGAAATAATGTGTGTATGAGTTTTTAGTTTGTTTTTTATTGTGTTGCAAAGTTACGCAAAAAAAACTGATGCGCCAAATATTTCATGCTCTATCGGCTTAAATTCTGCGTAAAGGTTTGCGGGTTCAATGGGCGTGATGACATTTTTCGTAGCTAATATGAAATGCATTTGAGTTTTATTTCGTACCTTTGCAGCAGACATTAGCAAACGAACAGGTAATGACAGAAGAACTACAGCTACGGGTGCTGCCGCAGGTGGCAGCCAGTGAACAGGCGCTGCGCCACTACGTGGCCAGCGAGCGAGGACTGCGTGAGAATGAGATAACACGTGTGCGGGTGCTGCGGCGCAGCATCGATGCACGCCAACGTACGGTGTACGTGAATCTGAAAGTGCGCGTCTATGTGAATGAGCAACCGACGGACGACGAATACCAGCACACGGACTATCCCGACGTAAGCCAACGGCCACAGGTGATTGTGGTGGGTGCAGGACCGGGTGGACTGTTTGCCGCGCTGCGACTTATCGAGCTGGGCTTCAGACCCGTGGTCATTGAGCGCGGCAAGGACGTGCATGAGCGTAAGAAAGACTTGGCACGCATTAGCCGTGAGCAGTGTGTGGACCCTGAGAGCAACTATTCGTTTGGTGAGGGTGGGGCAGGCGCTTACTCGGACGGTAAGCTTTACACCCGGTCGAAGAAACGCGGTTCGGTGGAAAAGGTGCTCAGCGTGTTCTGTCAGCACGGGGCATCAACGGCTATCATGGCCGACGTGCATCCACACATAGGCACCGACCGGCTGCCGCGCGTCATTGAGAACATGCGCAACACCATCATCAAGGCCGGCGGTGAGGTGCACTTCCAGACCAAGATGACTCGCTTGATCTTTGGTGGAGGGACCTCTGGAGGAGGGTTGAAGGTTGAGGGTGGAGGGAGATTACCTGACGCCCCCCGCGTGATTGGTGTCGCGGCAGAAGACTATTCTCCCTCCACCCTCCACCTTCCACCCTCCACCAGAGAGTTCCTCGGCCCTGTGATTCTGGCTACGGGACATTCTGCACGTGACGTATACCGCTATCTGACTGCCTCGCAGGTGACGCTGGAACCGAAAGGCATTGCCGTGGGCGTGAGGTTGGAGCATCCGTCGGAGTTGATAGACCAGATACAATACCATTCGAAGCAGGGACGTGGCAAATACCTGCCTGCTGCTGAGTACAGCTTTGTGACGCAGGTAGACGGACGTGGCGTCTACTCGTTCTGCATGTGTCCGGGCGGCTTCGTCATTCCTGCGGCCACCGGTGCAGAACAGGTGGTGGTCAACGGCATGTCGCCTTCGAACCGTGGCGGGCAGTGGTCGAACTCAGGCATGGTGGTTGAGGTGCGGCCGGAGGATATTATAATAAATGAAGAATTTAGAATGAAGAATGAAGAATCTGTAGGGGAGTGTGAGGCCTTGTGCATGCTTGCTTTCCAAGAGCAGCTGGAGCGTGACTGCTGGCAACAGGGCAACCGACGGCAGACAGCACCGGCGCAGCGCATGGCGGACTTCGTGAATGGCAAGCTGAGCTATGACTTGCCGCGCAGCAGCTATGCGCCGGGATTGCTGGCGTCGCCACTGCACTTCTGGCTGCCGCAGCTCATCACCCGTCGACTACAGCAGGGCTTCAAGGTGTTTGGCCGGCAGGCACACGGATTCCTGACCAATGACGCAACGATGATTGCCGTAGAAACCCGCATGTCGGCACCCGTGCGCATCGTTAGAAATGCCGACACGCTGATGCACGTGCAGGTGGAAGGACTGTTTCCCTGCGGTGAAGGAGCAGGCTATGCCGGCGGCATCGTCTCTGCTGCCATTGACGGCGAGCGCTGTGCCGACATGTGTGCGCTCTACATGAACAGCAGTCCCACCTGATAGACCGTGGCACTGACCACCCATGCCATGACGGTGGTGTAGACTGCGGCAAAGATTGCCCAGCGCCAGGAACCCGTCTCGTTCTTGATGGCAGCGATGGTGGCAATGCAGGGGAAGTAAAGCAGAATGAAAAGCAGGTAGCAGTAAGCCGTCAAAGGTGTTACGCCTTCAAGACCGCCCAGTACGCCGATGGTGGATGCCACAATCTCCTTGGCTCCCACGCCGGCAATGAGCGACACGTCCAGCTTCCACGTGAAGCCCTGCAAACGGAACAGCGGCTCAACAGCCTGCCCCATCGTGCCGATAAAGCTTTCCTCCATGGTAGGTGCTACCCCCGTGGGGCCGAAGTAACCCAGTGCCCAGACGATGATGCTGGCCACGAGAATAATTCCACCCATCTTCTTCAAATACTCTTTTCCCTTGTCCCACGTGTGGCGCATGGTTGCCTTTGCCGTCGGCCAGCGGTAAGGGGGCAGCTCCATGACGAACGGTGTGTCCTCACCCTTGATGACGAACGTGGCAAACACCTTGCTGACGATGACTGCCACGACGATGCCGATGGCGTAGAGTGACAGAATGACCCACGAGCGGTATTGAGCGGCAAAGAACGTACCGGTCACCATGATGTAGACCGGCAGGCGAGCCGAGCATGACATGAAGGGGATGATGAGCATGGTGATGAGTCGTGAACGACGACTTTCGACGGTGCGTGTGCCCATGATGGCCGGCACGTTGCAGCCGAAGCCCATGATGAGCGGAATGAACGACTTGCCGTGCAGTCCCATCTTGTGCATCAGGCGGTCCATGATGAACGCAGCGCGCGCCATGTAGCCTGAATCCTCCATGATGGAGATGAAGAAGTAGAGAATGAGAATCTGAGGCAGGAAGACGATGACGGCGCCCACGCCGCCGATGACTCCGTCAACCAGCATGGACCGTATCGGACCGTCAGGAAGCGTGGTTCCAAGCGTCTCGCCGAGCCACTCAACGCCCGCCTCAATCCAATCCATCGGGTACTGACCGAGTGAGAACGTCGTCTGGAACATGACGAAGAGGATGAGGAAGAAGACGGGGAAGCCCAGATACTTGTTGGACAGCACGTCGTCAATGAGGTGGGTCGTGTGGTACGTGTCTTCCTTCGTGCCGGTGGTGAACTCAGCCTCGCGCAGCGCACCCTGTATGAAGCCATACTTGGCATCCATGATGGCGGTCTCGCTGTCGTCCTTCGTCTCCTCCAGCACACGGGCGGCGGCCATGTCGCGGGCCTCCATGATGTCGGCGGCGCTGGGCAATGTCTGCACGAAGTCCTCAATGTCCTTGTCGTGCTCCAGCAGCTTGATGGCCAGATAACGTGTGGAGTAGTGGCGGGGCAGGGTGTCGTTCTCACGCAGATGCTGCTGAATGTGGGTGATGCCGTGCTCTATCTCATGACCATAGTTGATGTGGATGTGACGGGCGTGCTTGTTGGCTCCTTCATACACCTGCACGACGGCCTTGAACAGCTCCTTGACCCCCATGCCGCTCTTGAACGATGTGGGAATCATGGGCGTACCGAAGAGCGTGCTGAGTGTGTCGAGCTGTAACTGGTCGCCACGACGTTCAAACTCGTCGTACATATTCAGGGCGCACACCATGGCAAGGTCCATGTCAAGCAGTTGGGTGGTCAGGTACAGGTTGCGCTCGATGTTCGACGAGTCAATGACGTTGATGACCACGTCGGGCATCTTCATGTTCAGGTGGTGACGCACATAGAGCTCTTCAGGTGAATAGCATGACAACGAATAGGTGCCCGGCAAGTCAGTCAGGTTGAACTCGTAGCCGAAGAACGAAGCGTGTGCCTCTGATGCGTCGACGGTGACGCCTGAGTAGTTGCCCACATGTCCGTGTGCACCGCTGGCGAAATTGAAGAGCGATGTCTTTCCGCAGTTAGGGTTGCCCACCAGTGCCACGTTGATGATGCGGTGTTGGCGCAGTGCCTCGTGACGGGTGGCATCCCCGGCAGTCCCCTCTGGCTTTCCCGATGGGGAATCATTATCTACGGACTTTGCGACAAAGTCCTTCTCCTCGTCGGGGAGCGAGGCCACCACGTCAATCATCTCTGCCTCTTGCCGACGCAGTGACACCTCATAATTCATAAGTTTATATTTTACCGGGTCTTGCAAGGGTGCGTTGAGCAGCACTTCAACTGCCTTACCCTTGATGAAGCCCATCTCAATGATGCGTTTGCGGAAACCGCCGTGGCCGTGTACCTTCACGATAACCCCGTGTTCGCCTGTCTTCAGTTCGGAAAGTTTCATGTCTGTTCTGTGTATGTGTTATTGCTTTGTCAGTCTTTGTAAATCCATGACAGCACTTTGTTGATCCACCTGATGTTGCAGCGAAACCATCGGTAGGTGCCGACAGGCTTGCCGCCAAAGCTGAGGATGAATTCACGGAAGGGATTGCGCCGGAAAGGAAGCCCGACATCCATAAACCGGATGTGGTCATAACGATGCTCATAGGCATGGGTAATGGCATGCCAGACGGTCATCGTGTCGGGATGCAGACGTAAGTAGCTCTTGCGGAGGAAAGCCGAATACCACAGGTAGGCATCACTGCCGGTGTAGGTGCAGGCACAGCAACCAATGACCTTGTCCTTCTGCTTCGTAATGAAGAGTCGTGCATGTTGTCCTTCCATCAGCCCGCGGAAGAACCGCTCGTCAGGGATGTAACGCTTCGGCTTCAGCCAGTGGTGGTGTCGCAGCAGTTTCATGAACTGACGAAACTCGTCGTCGGTATCTACCTCCTTGGTCACTACGCCTCGCTCCGTGGCATGCTTGATACGCTGGCGTACCCGATCCGTCAGCCGCTCCTCGGGCGTACGGCTGTGCAAAGAGTTGTGTATGCTCATCCAGTGCACAGGGAAGAATGACTGCTGGCGCAGATAGCGGTAGCCGAACATCTTGGCGCTCAGGTTGCTCACTTCGACGTAGAGCACCCACCGCTGCATCTTCTGTGCCAAGGCTTCTATCATCATGCCGAACAGCTGTTCTTTCCCTTCGCGGCCCTCGCTGCCTGCAACGTCGGAAGGCGTCTCATAGTCGCCTTCACCATAGACACGGCAGTGCATGTACCAGTAGGGCGGAACCAATGATGAGCGGTAACGCAGCATGGCCAGCATGTGGGCTACTACACGTGGCTTGTCCGGTTCAAGGCTTTCTACCACGACCATGTAAGGTCTGAGCCGTGGCGTCTGTTCACAGAGGTGGAACAATGTCTCACTGTGAAAGAAGTTACGGCAGGTAAGCTGGGGCAAGGTGTCGCCTTTGGTGTAAATCTTGACCTTCAGTTCGCTCATCGTGCTGCAAAGGTAAGAAATAATTATGAATTACAGATGACGAACGGCAAATAATTTTCCCTATATACCTATAAATGAGTATGTCTTGTGCGTGCGTGAATGTATACCTATATATGTATACATTCACGCACGCACAAGACTCTTCATTTGAGTTAGGTGCCGCCTAACTGGTAGTTAGGTGCCACATAAAGGGGAGTTAGGCGGCACCTAACTGTCCTTTAGGTACCGCCTAACTCTTCCTTATATGGTCAACTCGCCGCGCAGTGAGCGCTCCATGTACTTTCTCACCGTGGCAGGGTCGTCGTACAGGGCTTGCAGGAACATCAGTTTCGTCACAGCTGCCTCGACCGTAGCATCGCCACCGCTGATGACGCCAGCCTCCTGCAACTGGTAGCCCGTGTCATAACGTCCCATCTCAACGGTGCCTTGCACGCACTGGCTGATGTTGATGACCACCTTGCCGTGCTGGGTGGCTTCACGCAATGCCTGCATGACCCATGGCCGCTGCGGAGCATTGCCGGAGCCGAAGGTGCGCATGACGATGCTGCGCAGGTTGGGAGTGGCAATAATGTGCCGCACCAAATCTTCACGTATGCCGGGGAACAGGCTGAATATGATGACGTTATTGTCAAGCCTGAAGTGCGGAGTCATGGGCTTGTCCCACTGTGGCGTGAGCATGCGTTCCGTGTGGTAGAGAATGTTCACACCGGCATCGGCCAAGTGAGGATAATTGAATGACTCGAAGGCATTGAACTCGTCGGCGCTCTGCTTGGTGGTGCGGTTGCCGCGGAGCAGCCGACCGCTGAAGTAGATGCCTACCTCTGGCACGAGTGCCCTCCCTTGCCCGTTCTTAGCCGCAGCAATCTCCACGGCGGTGATGAGGTTCTCTTTGCCGTCGGTACGCAGTTGTCCTATGGGGAGCTGTGAGCCGGTGAAGATGACTGGCTTGGTGAGATTCTCGAGCAAGTAGGAGAGTGCCGAGGCGGTGTAAGCCATCGTGTCAGTGCCGTGAAGCACGACAAAGCCGTCGAACATGTCGTATCGGTCGGCAATGGTGTGAGCCAAGTCAGTCCATCGGGCCGGCGTCATGTCGCTGCTGTCAATGGGCGGGTCAAACTGGCAGGAATCTATTTCGACGTCAAATGCTCCAAGTTCGGGCACATTGCTGAGCAGGTGCGCAAAGTCAAAGGGCTCAAGCGCACCTGTCTGCGGATTGCGGTTCATGCCGATGGTGCCGCCGGTGTATATGAGAAGAACCTTGCTCATGTGGCGCTTCGCTAAATGAGAAATGCTAAATGAGAAATGCTAAATGAGAAACGCTCAACTCCCTACAACTGAATCTCCAGCATGGTGAAGGAGTAGGGGGGCACGTCGAGTGTCATCTTCTTCTTCATCTTGATGGTTTCCTGCTGGGGGACAACGGGCTGCTGCTCGTAGTTGTTCTCATCTTCAGCCTGTCCACTGAGGGTGGTCTTCACGGCAGTCTTCACCCCTTTGAAGCGCGAAAGGTCAAGCTCTGCTTTCTTCGTGTCGGCTGTGGCATTGCATATCTTCACAAAGAGCTGGCGTGTCTTGACGTTCAGCACGACGCTCTGCCCGTAGTGAACATCAGCCTGCGGCTGCTCCACACCGGCTGCGTCGCCCTCAAAGTGAACGCAGTCGCCATAGTAGTACTGGCCGCTTGACTGGCCGAACATCTGCTGCACGTAGTAGCTGCAAGTCAGGTAAGGACGGTCGTTGTCGAAATAAATGAGGTCAGGATTCCAGTTCGTGGCGTTCTTACGGGCAAACAGCGGCGCATAGCTGCTCATGCAGACCACATCGCCATTGCGCTCGACGTGCAAGAGGTAGAGACCTTCGGCCAATGCGTCGATGAGCTTCTTGTCCTTGGCAGCATATTCGCCGAGGTAGACTTTCGTCTTGCGGTCGCGGGGATAATTATCGTACTGGCGGCTGCCCAGGAAGTAGTCACGCGGCTCATAGTAGTGCTCGTCGATGATCGGCATGCCCAGTTCGTCAGCCAGCTTCCAGCCTGCTTCGTAGTCGGGGTTCTGTGCATGAGAGCCGGGACCGGCCGTGCCGACGACGATAATCTCCGGATGGGCCTTCGTCACTCGGTCATACATATACTTGAAGCGCTCTGCAAACTCGGGGGAAATCTTCTCTTCATTGCCGATGCCGAGATATTTCAAGCCGAAGGGAGCGGGGTGTCCCTGCTCGGCACGCATCTTGGCCCATTTCGACGTGGCAGGGTCGCCGTTAGCCCACTCAATGAGGTCAAGGGCATCCTGCACCCACTCGTCCATTTCTTCCATGGGACAGGCATCCTGTGCCTGGGTGGGCCACATCTCCCAACCGCCGTTGGTGCCTTGGCATGACACGCCACAGGGCAAAATGGGAAGAGGCTGCATGCCCAGATCCTCGCAGAACTGGAAGTACTCATAGTATCCCAATCCCATGGACTGATGATATCCCCATGTGTTCTTCTGCTGCTTGCGCTGCTCGCGGGGGCCGATGGTGGTCTTCCAACGGTAGGTGTTCCAGAATCCGTCGCCGCCTCCATGCACCACACAACCGCCGGGGAAACGCAGGAATTTGGGATTCAGGTCAGCCAATGCCTGTGCCAGGTCAGTGCGCAGACCGTGACCCTTGAATGTGTCTTCAGGCATGAGCGAAACCATGTCCACATCCACAACGCCCGTGGTGAGCACCAACAGCTGCAGCACGGCGGTCTTGGAACTTTCCGTAGGCACGAGCTGTGCTTCGTACTTCTTCCATGTGCCTGCATCAGCCGTCACGGTGGCTTCTGCCAACAGCTTGGGGTCTTTGCCCCAGCCCTGCGGCTCGACCAGCACTACACGTACCTGCTTGGCCTCGCCTTTGACGTTGCGCATGAAGACGGAAAAGTCGTAGCGGGCACCAGCCTTGACCGACATGCCATCGAAACCGTCGTTCTGCAAGCCGAAGCCCGTCCATCCCTTATAGTCGTAGTAATGGCCAACACGCTCAATCTCAAGCTGCATGTAGGTCGGGTTGTTCGGGTGTATGCTGTTGTCCATGCGCGGTGTCATGCGGCCCAGCGAGTGACCGGGACGCATCATGCGCCATGCCGTGCCGGGTCCCCAGCCGTCACGCTCCGTGGGATTGTACTCGAACGAGCCGTTCTGCACCAACTCGGCATACAGTCCGCCATCGGCAGAACTGCTGATGTCCTCAAAGAAAATTCCGATTAACTCGTCGCTGATGGCTTTGCCCCCCTTCGGAGCGCTCATCGGCTTTTGGGCTGTTGCCCCCAGTGTAGCTGCCATCATCAAGGCAGCAAGTGTCATTCGTTTGTTCATCATACGTTAGTTAAATTTGATTTGTTTGCAAAGGTACGAACAACTGACCACAAAACAAAATATTTTCGCCGCTTTTTTGTCAAGGCGCCTGTTCGCCGCACCGCTCGCCGCACCGCTCCCCGTCATCGTTTACGTTGAATTTTCATTAAAAAGTGCGGCATTTATTTCGTCGTGAGCTGGATTTTATTTAACTTTGCAGAAAATATTAATGTACTAAAACAATTAAAACAGACTATGAAGCAATTTAATGACAAGAACTTTGTTCTGGAGACCGAAGTGGCTCAGGACTTGTTTCACAACCATGCGGCCAAGATGCCCATTATTGACTATCACTGCCATCTGATTCCTGAGATGGTGGCCAACGACCACCGTTTCAAGTCAATCACCGAGCTGTGGCTGGGTGGTGACCACTACAAGTGGCGTGCCATGCGTACGAACGGCGTCGACGAAAAGTACTGCACGGGCAAGGATACATCAGACTGGGAGAAGTTTGAGAAGTGGGCTGAGACCGTGCCCTACACGCTGCGCAACCCGCTCTACCACTGGACGCATCTGGAACTGAAGACTGCCTTCGGCATAGAAAAACTGCTCAGTCCCAAGACGGCACGTGAGATTTTTGACGAGTGTAACGAGAAGCTGAAGCAGCCGGAGTTCTCTGCCCGCGGACTCATGAAGCACTACAACGTGGAGTGTGTCTGCACCACTGACGACCCCGTGGATGACCTGCACAACCATATTGAGTATGCCCGCAACAAGGCAGAGGATGACCCCATGATGATTCCTGCATGGCGCCCCGACAAGGCCATGAACATTGAGAAGCCTGAGTTTGCCAAATATGTGGAGCAACTGTCGCATGTCAGCGGTGTCAACATCGTGAAGTTCGCTGACATGGTTGATGCCTTGAAGAAGCGTCATGACTTCTTCGCAGCCAACGGCTGTAAGCTCAGTGACCACGGCATTGAGGAATTCTATGACGAAGAGTACACCGACTCGCAGATTGAAACCATCTTCGAGAAGGCCATGCGTGGTCAGCAGCTGTCGAATCTGGAAACACGTCAGTACAAAAACTGCTTCCTCACCGTCATGGCTGAGATGGATGCCGATGCAGACTGGACACAGCAGTTCCACTATGGTGCCATTCGTGACAACAATACCAAGATGTATAACCAGCTGGGGGCTGACACGGGCTTCGACAGCATTGGTGAGTTCAATACAGCCAAGGCAATGTCAAAGTTCCTGAACAAGCTGAACATGGAGGACAAGCTTACACGTACTATATTATATACGCTCAATCCGTGCGCCAACGAAGTCATTGCCACCATGCTTGGCAACTTCCAAGGTGGAGAACCCGGCAAGATTCAGTTCGGTAGTGGCTGGTGGTTCAACGACCAGATGGACGGCATGATCCGGCAGATGAACGCCCTCTCAGTGCTCGGCCTGCTTTCACGCTACGTGGGCATGCTCACTGACTCGCGCTCGTTCCTCAGCTATCCGCGTCATGAGTACTTCCGCCGTATTCTCTGCAACCTGCTGGGCAACGATGTAGAGAAGGGACTGCTGCCTGACGACCGTGAACTGCTGGGCAAGATGGTGGAAGACATCTCCTACAACAACGCCCGCCGTTATTTCAAGTTTTACTAAAGTTTCGCAAGGACACCTGAAAACCCAGCGAAACTGAAGCCCGACGAAAGGCCAAATCAAAGCAAAAAGGTAAAAAATGAGGTTTCTCCTTACTTTTTTTACCTTTTTGCTTTTTTACGTATAATATTTTTATTAATTTTGCAGGCAGTTTAAACAAATTAGTAGAATTAGTCATGAGAATGAAACAGATTTTCTTGCCTTTGGCCCTTGTGGCAGCGGCAATGGTGCTCGGCAGTTGCGGAGAAACCAAGAATATTCCTTATTTTAAGAATAGTGACAGCATCAATTTCGAACAGTCGCGTTATCAGTATGATGCACGCATCATGCCCAAAGACCAGTTGACTATCACTGTCAGCACGACTGACCCCGAGGCTGCTGCACCGTTTAACATGACGGTCAACACATCAACGACGGTGAACAGCCGTTCAACCTACTCTCAGCCGCTGCTTCAGGCATACCTCGTTGACAATCAGGGATACATCAGTTTCCCTATTATTGGCAATCTCAAAGTGGGCGGACTGACCAAGTCGGAGGCAGAGCGTTTGATTCAGGAGAAGATACGCCCCTACATGGCTGAGGCAGAGAATCCTATCGTGACGGTCCGCATGTTCAGTTACAGCATCTCTGTCATCGGCGAAGTAGCCCGTCCGGGTACGTTCCAAGTGTCACGTGAGAAGATTACCATTCTGGAGGCGCTTGCACAGGCTGGCGACCTGACCATCTACGGTGTGCGTGATAAAGTGAAGCTGATTCGTGAGGATGCTACGGGCAAAAAGGAGTTCCACACGTTGAACCTGAACGATGCCAACATCATCAGCTCACCCTACTATTACTTGCAGCAGAATGATGTGGTCTACGTAGAGCCGAACAAGGTGAAGGCCCAGAACTCCAGCGTCGGTAGCATGACCACACTGTGGTTCTCTGCAACCAGTATTCTTATCTCACTCACCTCGCTGTTATATAACATCTTGAAGTAAATTATTATTTTTGGGGAGTTAAAGGAGTTAGGGGAGTTAAAGGAGTTCTTTGCAAACAAAGCGGCAAAGCCGAGCGAAAGACGAATGTACCGTAGGACTTGGACAAAGGAAAGTGCGAAGTCTATGAACTATTGTCTTTAACTCCTTTAACTCCCTTAACTCCCTTAACTCCTTTAACTCCTTTAACTCCTTATATATTAAAACAACATGTGCGGAATTGTAGGATATATAGGTCACAAGCAGGCTTTCCCCTTCCTCATTAAGGGTTTGCGACGGCTGGAGTACCGTGGCTACGACTCGGCTGGTGTGGCATTGATCAATGAAGAAGGTGCCCTGAATGTCTATAAGACGAAGGGTAAGGTGGATAATCTTGTCAGTTACTGCGAGGAAAAAGACACGTCTGGATGCGTCGGCATTGCGCACACCCGTTGGGCTACGCATGGCGAACCCTCATCGGTCAACGCCCATCCGCATTACTCGGAGTCACGCAACCTTGCCATCATCCACAACGGCATCATAGAGAACTACGCTGACCTGAAAGAAAGACTCATGGCCAAGGGCGTGCACTTCCAGAGCGACACCGACACCGAGGTGCTGGTGCAGCTGGTGGAGTACATCATGGAGCGCAAGCACCTTGACCTGCTGACAGCCGTTCAGGTGGCCCTTTATCAGGTTATCGGCGCCTACGCCATTGCCATCGTCGACCGTCGGCAGCCCGACCAGCTCATTGCTGCCCGCAAGCAGAGTCCGCTGGTGGTAGGCATCGGCGACGGGGAATTCTTCCTTGGCAGTGATGCCAGCCCCATCGTGGAGTACACGGACAAGGTGGTCTATCTGGAGGACGGCAACATTGCCGTGCTGCAGCAGGGAGCCGATCTGAAGGTGGTCGACATCCTTGACCGCAAGCTGAATCCTGAAGTGCAGACCGTTGACATCAACCTTGGCCAGCTGGAGAAGGGCGGCTATCCGCACTTCATGCTGAAAGAAATCTTCGAGCAGCCTGAGTGCCTGACCAACTGCATGCGTGGACGTGTCAACATTGACGCTGACAATGTGGTCCTCTCGTCGGTCATTGACTATAAGCAGCAGCTGGTCACCGCCCAGCGCTTCATCATCGTGGCCTGTGGCACGTCGTGGCACGCCGGACTCATCGGCAAGCAGGTCATTGAGCACTACTGCCGCATACCCGTTGAGGTGGAGTATGCCTCCGAGTTCCGCTACCGTAATCCTGTCATCAACGAGCACGACGTTGTCATTGCCATCTCGCAGAGTGGTGAGACGGCCGACACGCTGGCCGCCGTCCGTCTGGCCCGCAGTCACGGCGCCTTCGTCTACGGCATCTGTAATGCCATCGGTTCCAGCATCCCGCGTTCCACTGACACCGGCTGCTACATCCACGTAGGCCCCGAGATCGGCGTTGCCTCCACCAAGGCCTTTACCGGTCAGGTGACCGTGCTCACCATGCTGGCCCTTGCCCTTGCCAAGGAGCGGGGCACCATTCAGCATGACGAGTACCTCAGCATGGTACGCGAACTGCACGAGGTGCCCGACATGATCCGCCGCGTGCTGAAGCTCAACAACCGCATAGCCGACCTCAGCCGGACCTTCACCTACGCGCGCAACTTCCTCTACTTAGGCCGTGGCTACAGCTACCCCGTGGCCTTGGAGGGTGCGCTGAAACTCAAGGAAATCTCTTACATCCACGCCGAGGGCTATCCCGCTGCCGAGATGAAGCACGGCCCCATTGCGCTGATTGACTCTGACATGCCCGTCGTCGTCGTCGCCACCCGTAATGCTATGTACGAGAAAGTGCTGTCGAACATTCAGGAGGTGAAGGCCCGCAAGGGTAAGGTCATTGCCATTGTGAGCGAAGGCGACGACACCATCAGCCGCATTGCCGACGAGGTGATAGAGCTGCCCGTCACGCGCCACGAGTGTCTGGAGCCACTGTTGGCCACCATTCCCCTGCAGCTGCTGGCCTACCATGTCGCCGTCTGCAAGGGTCTCGACGTGGACCAGCCGCGCAACCTCGCCAAGTCCGTCACCGTGGAATGACGCTTCGCCGAAGACGCTGTTATTATACCTATTATATATTTACGCGCGCGAAGCTGAACTTCCTTTCCTTTTAAGAAATACCAATTACCGTTTTTTATTCATGGGGGTGGGTAGCATTGCAGATGCAACTCACCCCTGTGCTGTTTTTTATAAATGATTCAAGTTTCTGAAGTTAAGAAGTTAAGTAGTTATCGCGGCCTTAGGCCGCTGTGAAGTTAAGCCAATAGTTCAATATGCAGATGCAGATATACAGTCAGATGAAAACAATGAAGTTCAGTGCCCAAACATTTGGCTTAACTTCTCTAACTTCTCTAACTTCTCTAACTTCAAAACTTGCGAAAGTTGAGTAAATGATAAATGAGAACTGTTGATGTTGCAAGTTTGTTCCGCCACTCTTTGACGGTAATATGTCACTTATTGCAAAGTAATAAGTCACTTATTACCGAGTAATATGTTACTTATTACCGAGCAATAAGTAACTTATTACTTTTCAAAACTATCGTTTCCCACTTATTAAATGGGCAAGAATGACTTACAAAACAAATGGTTTTTTCTGTGATTTCTGTGATTTCTGTGTGACAAACACCTATGCCTCTGTGTGACATGGCTCTTTCTGCGTGCCCCCGTGAAAGCGTTTGCGGAAAAATATTTACTGATATGTTTGGCCATTTCGCAAAATAGTTGTACTTTTGCATCGGAGTTTGTGGCCCGCCCTCCCTCGGGAGCCGACGCGGGCGCAAGAGCCGGAGGGCTTAACGCTCCTGATTTAATGGAAAAATGAAGCGTTGTGCTTTTATCTTGCAGTTAGAAACCTGAGAAATTTCAAACGAAAACAAGATGGAGTAACAATGGTTCACGTTGTATGGCGTGGCCTGTTATATCTGTATCTTTTTTCGTGGGTTTTCTCAGGACCTCTAACTGGAGATGTGGAGCATATCAGTTCCACGCTTCTGACGTGTTATAGGGTTTTTGAGGGACGGGGAATCCACTATTGATTATTAACGGATTTTCGTAACATTCATTTATTCATTTTAAAACCAAAACAATTATGAAAAAATTAAGTTTACTTAAAACGATGTTCCTGCTGTGCGCCCTCATAGCAGGAAGTACAAGTGTATGGGCAGATGATGTATTGTCATGGACAGCAAGAACATCAAGTTCTGGAGATGACACTTATACAAGTGGCTTTACTTATGCAACTAATAAAATATCCGGAAAGTCAGGTTATGTTCAAGACAGTGGTACTAAAGATGAAACAATAGTTAGTATTGCTTTGTATAAAACAGATGCCAAACTTTTCGCAACAACTCCAGCAATGGTCTCTTTTAAAGCTAAGTTAGGTGGAGGTTCTGCGAAAGATCCTCTTGACTACCCTGTCTACGCATGTTTTGTTGACAACACTGGTGCAGATATAGCAGGTTCAGAAGTAACGGTAACAACCAAAATTACTTCAACAACAGGCTCGGATTTTGAAGTTGAAATGCCAGTTGCAGAGGCTGCTGATGCCTATGGTGTAAAAATATACCACATGAAAGAAAATGGTTGGAATGTACGCTATTATAATTTTACTCTGAGTTATAGTAATCAAGTGAATGCGACATGGACGCTTGACCCAACCACTGCGTCAGTTTCTGCCGGTGAGTCAACAGTATTAGATTTGACAACCAACTACGATGGTACTCTGACCTTTACTTCTAATGACACAGATATAGCAACGGTAAGTTATAATTCGTCTACGAAGAAAGTTACCGTAAATGGCATCTCTGGAGGAACAACAACAATCAGTGTAACAGGTGATGCAACTGCTAACTATAATGCTATTAATAAAACAATTAATGTAAAGGTTAAGAAAATTCTTGCAGCCAATAGTATCATGTATGAGTCATTTGATGATAATGACGAAGTAGGCGGAAATGATGGGACTTGGAAAAATATTTCCCTGACGCCGACACCTTTGTTTGATTTGGATGGTTGGACATACGACACAGCTTACGGTGCTTCAAGATGTGTACGTATAGGTAGCGGTGGCTATTTCTTGTCACCTGCTCTTGGTGTTGCTGGTGATGTTACGTTGAAGTTTAAAACCGAATCGTGGGGATCAGATGGTAGCAATGGTCTTGTTGACATCGTTGGAGGCGGAACTTTTGATGACTCAAAAACCATAACAGGAGTAACATTCCAGGAAGAAAATACTCGCGCGCAAGTAACCTTACAGAAAAAAGGAACGTGGACAGAGTATACACTCAAAATTAATGGCGTTACTGCAAGTTCTAAAATAAAGTTCTTCGGCCCATCAGGTAAGCGCATCTTCTTTGATGAAGTTGAGGTGTTGTTGGATAAGGCATCTATCGCTCCCGCTAAGGAATACACAACTTATGTAACTCCTTATGCTCTTGACTTCACAAGCGTTGACGGTCTGAAGGCATTTGTTGCTACTGAGGCTGAGTCTACTGGTGTTACGTTGGAAGAGCCAGCAGCTGCTGTGCCGGCTGGTACACCGCTCGTGCTGAAGAAGACTGGCAGTGATGCTTCCTACAATGTTCCCGTGGTGGCTTCGGCTACGGCCCCTGCAACGAACCTGCTGAAGGCTGGTCCCGCTGACCTGACGGGTGACGGCACGGAGTACATTCTGAGCAACGGACTGTTCTATCAGGCAAATGCAGGCACACTGGCTGCTGGTAAGGCTTATTTGAAAGTTCCCGCAGCACTGGCACGTGAGCTGGTCATCAACTGGGGCGAGACAACAGGCATTGGCGCTACGCTAAATGACAACGTAGAAATGACAAATGATAACGTTATCTACGACCTGAGCGGCCGCCGCGTGGAGAATCCCACGAAGGGCATTTACATCATGAACGGCAAAAAGGTAGTTATCCGCTAAGGAGAGAGTTTTTAGTCTAAGGATTTAAAGGATTAAAAGGAATAGGCATCATAAGGATAGTTATAATCCTTTAAATCCTTAAAATCCTTAGACAAAAAAGAAATTTATAAGAAAAGAACTGAGTTATGAAGAAAGAATATATCAACCCCACGCTGGTCGTGGTGGAAATGAAGACGGAGCAGTGCCTGATGGCGGGTTCCGTGCTGGGCGTCGGCTCGGGTTCAAAGAATCCCAGTGAGGCCGACAGCCGCGAGTTCGATCCCTATTGGGATGAAGAGGACTGGTAATCATAACTATCATCAAAAAGAAAGGAACTGAGTTATGAAGAAACAGTATATCAATCCCACGATGGATGTGGTGAACATGAAGACGGAGCAGTGCCTGATGGCAGGCTCTGAGAAACTGGGTGTCGGTAGTGGCACTATGAGCGTAGACAAAGCCGACAGCCGCGAGTTTGACGACTTCGACTGGGAAGACTAAATCCTCTCATTGGCCGTCAAGGCCATTAGGCGGAACCGCAGGGGAAAGCAGAAACTTCCCGCCCGCAGCCAGGGCAAGTCTCTACGGCGGGAGTTTCTGTGCTTTCCGTGGTTTCTGTGTGACAGACTCCTGTGGCTTCCGTGTGAAAAAGTAAAAGATTTTTGTTTCAGGGTGGCTCCTGAGAACCGCTGCGAAGCGCCGCCGCCCGTTTTGTTTTAAAGAAGTTAATATTGTTATGATGCCGCCCGCTCGTGAGAACGGGCGGTGTTTTTGTTTTAGACGAATGAAGGAGCTTAGACGAATGGACGAATGAACGAATATTTAGACGAATGGACGAATGAACGAATATTTAGACGAATGGACGAATGAACGAATATTTAGACGAATGGACGAAAGAACGAATATTTAGACGAATGGACGAATGAACGAATATTTAGACGAATGAACGAATATTTAGACGAATGGACGGATGGACGTTTTAGACAGATTTATGAATTACCGTCCTGCAGTTTAAGCCAGATCTTGAATACAGGATCTTCCAGAAAGACTCCATCCTTCGTTATTTCGATGAGTTCCCTGTCTAAGAGAGCCGCTTTAATTCGTGTGACATTCGATTTGGTTCCCAAGTTATATTCCTCCAGTACAGATTTACTCCCGAAGTCGCTGTGTATGCCGTCACAAATGGCACGGATGAAATTGATTTGGTAAGACGTCAAGCCTTGAATATGCTTTTCAAACAGCCCTGAACACTGCGCCAATAGAGCCTGAACTCCATTTCTAAAATCCTGTTCCGTGGTTTCCTTGTCTGTCTCTGCCAAGACATTCCAGGCTAATTGCTGAACGTATGATGAATGGTTTTCAACTGTCTCGCAAATTCTTCGGGCCAGCTCTTCGGAGATGTACTTACCTTGGCTTTTAAAGCGGCTACAAATAAAGGTTACCCAGTCGGTCGTAGGAATCTTGTCGAGATACATCATCTCACCAAACTGATAGAATGGCATCTTGCGATTCTGAAATAGTTTTGTCATCAAATGTTTCTTGCTACCAAAGAGACAATATGACACATTACGCTGATGCTGCCATATTCCACGGAGTCGCTTTTGGACAGTAATTGAATCCTGAAATTCGCCTATCTGCTGGAATTCGTCTATACATATAATAAGGTGAAATCCCTGCTCTTTGGCAATCAGCTCAGGCAGTTGCAAGATCTCTTCTGGCTGGTAGTTCTGTGGGGTAATACCTAACGAGAGTGACATCTCTGACAACGGTTCTGGTGAGAAAGCTATTTTAGGAGTTAGCCTGACAAGGAAGCGCTTGATATTCTCAATGATTGTGTCTGTCTTTGTGGCAGTTTGCTTCATCAAAGCAGATGCGAAGCGGTTATAGAAATCGTACTCGTTGCGGCAATCGTAGATGTCCATATACACCACTTTGATGGCAGGATCAGTGATTTCAGACTTCACCTTTTTTACGATTGAACTTTTACCCATACGACGGGGAGAGATGAGGATGACGTTCATGCCGTTCTCAAAATCCAGTTTTAGCCGTTTGGTTTCTTTCACTCTGTCCGTAAAGTTCTCTCCTTCTACGGACATCCCATATACAAATGCTCTGTTCATTATTGTCAGATTGGATGATTCTTGGGTGCAAATTTACAAAATAATAACGTGGTACACAAACTTGTGGTCCACAAAGTTGTGTACCATGTGTCGTTTTTAACAATTAGCATGAAATATTTAACAAGAAAGATTATGAAAAAGGACACGAAGAAGGTACGAGGATCAGCCGTCACTGGGCTTTGATGCTGTCGGCCGGGGCTTCGTCGTGTTGAGGGTCGGGGTTGGAGGGGGGAGTGTCGAGTGTGGAGGGTTGGCGTCTGCGGCGGAGGCCGAAGAGGTCAGCGAGGGACGTAAAGTCTTTCTTCAGGATGATACCAAGGCCTTGGGTGTTGAGCGACGAACGGGTGAAGTAACGGTCGTTAGTCTGGTTATACATCTTGATGGCAATGGAGCCGCTGGGGGTCAGCAGGTACTGCACGTCGAAGTCGCCGATGAACGACGTTGTGGCGGTGTTGGCATTGTCGCGGTAGCCGAACTGTCCGTTGAGCAGCAGGCGGTTGTTGAGCAGGCGACCACTGAGCAGCCCTTCGTACTCGGCGTTGCGCCAGCCCTCGTCGCCCGTCGAGATGTTGGTGCCGAAACTCCACTGGCTGCTGTTCACCACGCGCGAGAGCAGGGCGTTGAGCTGGCTCGACAGCGTGCCGCTGAGCAGGCTCTGCATGGCGAGCGCCGTCTGGCTCTGCTGGCTCTGACCGTCGGCAGACTGGTTGTTGTCGGTCTGCGGGTAGAAACGGCCCACGGCGAGCAGATAGATGACCTGCTGATTCATTTCCTGCTGGCCGTTGATAACGGAGCGCACCATCTGCTGCTCGTCGGCACTGACGGTGGGCATGGACAGGTCGAAGCCTACCTGCGGTGCACCAGCCGTGCCGCCGATGTTCATGAGGCAGTTGACGCGCACGGTGTTGCTGGAGAAAGAGCGCCCGACGTTCAGGTCGCTGAGCGACACGCTGTTCACCGTGTGCTGGGCCTGCAGGTTAAGCTGGGCGTTGAAGGGGTTGCCGTTGAAGCTGATGGTGCCGCCCTGTTGGAACGTAAAGTTCTTCTTGATGAGTTCCTGAATGGTGATGTTATAGGTGCCGCGGTCGACGACGTAGGTGCCAAACATGTTGAACGTGCCCTTGTTATAGTAGCTGGCGCGGAACGAGCCTTCGCCGTTGAGCGAGATATAGTCGCCTGTGCGGGCATCCATGAGCAGCCTGACGGTCGACGACGGTGAGCAGTGCACGAGGAAGTTGAGCACCATGTCGCTGGAAGGCTCGTCGGGTGAGGGTGGAGGGATGTTTTGGTGGAGGGTGGAGGGCTCATCGGGCTTATAAGTCTCATGGGGCTTATAGGGTTCATGGGCTGTCCACCTGATGAACTCCTGCCGGTTGATGGCATCGGGCTGGCTGGCATTGTAGACGAAGGTGGAGTTGGGCTGGGCGTCGACGTCGATGTCGAAGACAATGCTGCCGGGGCGCCCCTTGATGTCCACCTGACCGGAGCCGTAGACGGTGCCGTAGAAATTCATGTCGCCGAAGTCCGTGAAATCGTAGGCCAACAGGTTGTCGGCTGTGACGCCGATGTCGAACGTCCAGTGCGACAGGTTGTGGTGCATGAGCCGTCCGTCGACGTAGCCCGTATGTCCGTCACGGTCGAGGATGGCGGCATGGCTGCACGTGATGAGGTCTGGTTCGAACCAGATGCTGTCATGCGTAATCTTGTAGGTGGTGCCCAGCTGGGTGATGTCCATCTCGCCGTCGACGACAATGGCACCGGTGAGGTTGATGGCGTCGAGCGGGCCGTGGATGCGGAGGTTGCCCTGTCCCTGTCCCTCAACACGTCCAGAGAAGGCTGAGGCAAACGACTGGGCGAAGTCGAGGTGGGTGCCGAGCGCCTTGATGTTGAGGTCAATCTGCCCGTCGCCGGCAGGGGCCACGAAGCCGTCGATGTAGGTGATGGCGTCAGGGCCGTCGTTGCTGATGGCGTGAATGTCTATCTGCTCTTTCTCGGTGTTCCATCGGGCCGTAGCACTGAGCGTCCCCATGCGACCGTGCTCGAACTTGAAGTCGCGCACCTTCAACTGTGCCTCGACGTGCGGCGTGGCAAAGAGTGAACTGACGGCGGCCCGGCCGCTGGTCAGTCCGCTGAAGTCGACGGAATGGAAGTTGACGAGGTCGAGAACGTATTCCAGATCAACATCGTGCAGGTCTGCCGTCAGCGTGTCGGTCACAGCACTGGAGGCGTGGCCGTCGATGGTGATGTGCTGCTGGTCGTGGGCCACGGAGAAGTGGTGCACCACGAGGTTCTCTTTGGAGTAGGTGATGTCAGCAGGCTTGACGCTCCATTCGGCATTGTTCACGGTGAGCTGTGAGGGAAGCACGGAGATGGCACCCTCCTGCTGGCCAGCTTCGTTGAGGAAGAAGCGCCCCTTAGCATTGAGGATGCCGCTCATGCGCATAGGCTCGTGGTTGTCCCAGCGGAACGAGGCCGTCAGGTTGTTGTCGACGGCGTTGGCGTTCAGCCCCAACGTCATATCTGTGTTGTCGTCCATGTGTTTCACCACGCTGACGTTGCACAACAGCGAGTCCTGACTGGTGCTGACCTGCAGCCGTCCGCCGCTGTAACGCCCGCCGCTGTAGATGAAGTTGGGACAGGCTCCGTTGAGCGATATGCCGTCCTGTTTGTCGTTGACGTAGCCCGTCATGGTGAGCGGTGAAACCAGCTGCAAAGGCACGCCGAAGAGCGCCGTCAGGAAGTCGGAACGCCGCACGTGGAGATTGAAGGCGAAGTTGTTGGCCGTCGGCTCCACCTCAGGCAATCCGGGCAGTGTAGGCAGATGGGTGGCAACAAGATTGGTGATGCTGCGCACCAGTGTGGCATAGTCGAACGTTCCACGAAGATTGGCACTGGCAAAGTCGCTGGCCAGGGTTACATAGTGCTGCTCGTCCTCGTCGTAGCCCGTCTCCATGTGCAGGTTGTCAAGGTGATAACTGGTGGAGGGTTGAGAGTGGGGTGCGGAACGCATGGAGAACTGGCTGATGTCGAGAAAGCCCGTTGCATCATTGAGATTGCTGGCCGTGAAGTCTGCGTTAATGTCGGCAGCAAACTGCGTGTCAGGCCATTTGTCCAGCAAGTTGAGAGCATGAGGTGAACAGTTGGTCACGTTGGCCGTCAGCTTGACATTGTAGGAAGGTGGAGAGTGAAGAGTGGACACCCGTTGCAGGAGTCCCTCTGCGGTCAGGCTGATATTGGGGTCGTCAATGGTGATGCTGCCGTCAACGTCGCCACCGGCATAAGAGGCGTCGAGCTGCACGCCTTGATATTGATAGCCACGGAAGTCGAAGCGCGGCAGACTGCCCTGAAAGGACAGCTGCGGAGTGCCACCGGCAGGCAGCACACCCTGCACGTCAAGGTTCATGGAGGCCGTTCCGAACGACTCGTCAGCCAGCAGCTCGTTGAGCAGCAGACCGTCAGTCTCTATGTGCCCGTGCAGCTGTCGGTGCTCATTCAGGTCGGCGTTCAGACTGAACTGCCCGACGTCAGTAACCATGTTGGCGTGGCTCCTGACAGCCCGTCCCTCGCCGCTGACCTCACCATGGATGCTGATGCCTCCCAGACGGTCAACCACCTCTGGGACGCTGACATTGTTGCGAAGCTGCTGCAAAGCGACATTGATGCCGCGCTTACTGACCTCGAACTGACGCAGCTGGGCCAGCCACACGGGTGACTCATCCCACCGATGAATGTAGCCGTTGGCGTCAATGTAAATGTCGCCGTTTGACGATGACACCTGCAGATTGTTTACATCAAGCCCTGTGTCCGTCCCACTGAACGCCGTGGCCATCACAATCTCGTTAGGCACGGCCTTGAGTGATGGAAGTAAACACTCAATGTCAGAGAGTGTTATGCGTGATGGTTCTACAGAACCTTTATAATGGAGAGAGTGGGGGACGAGCTGACCTTCTTGCAGTTGATAGTTGGCTGTAAGGGACCCCAGCATGAGCTTGGAGTGAGGCATGGAGAGCACGAAGTCTTCAATGCTGGCCTGATGCTGTGAGGCTGCTGCATGCAGGCTCATTCGGTCTACCTGCAAGCCTGACTGCTCGCGGAAGGCGAGCTTCTTCACGGTGAGATTGAGGGAGTCCTCACGGAAAGCCTTGAGAATGATGTGGGCGCTGATGTCGCTGATGTTCAGGTGAGCGGGATTCAGCTGGTGGGCTGTCGGTGCCACGTCCAGCTGGTCGTACTGCAAGCTGCTGTGACGCATGATGAAGGTGTTGACGCGCAGGTCAAGCGGTGTCGACTTGGTCGTGTCACGTGATGCCAGCGAGTCGAGCATGAATTGGAAATTGGTGGGAGAGTCGGCATGTGACTTGTAGAGTGCCAGATGAGCGCCGAACAGCTGCGCCGTGGAGATGGAAATGCGTCCCTGTGCAAGGGGCAGCAGGTCGACTTTGACCGACAGACGTGACGCCTTGACCATCTTTCGCTGCTGCTGGTCGTAGATGACGATGTCGTCAATGATAATGCGATTGAACAATCCAATATCCACACGTCCCACTCCGACCTTCGTACCAAGTTTCGCGGAGAGGGCTGAAGCTATCTCTTGACCGATGAAACGTTGCACCTGAGGGATATGAGTGAGCGTGGTTAGCAGGATGTAAAGACCGACAATGGTCCACAACGCACCACTTATGATTCTCCTTATTTTTTTGATATGCTTCTGAATTTTGAGACAAAATTAATCATTTTTCTTGGTAATGCAACATATTTTTAGCAATTTTTCTTTTCTGTCTTCGCTTTTTTATGTAATTTTGCAAGCAATCTGCGTAAGTAACACTAATTTATTATGAATATATGGCAAATGTAATTAAGTTACGGAAAGGCTTGGACATTGCGCTGAAAGGCAAAGCTGAGGAGAAGAAAATCCAGCTGAAGTCGAATGGGAAGTACGCTATCGTGCCCGATGACTTCGAGGGTGTCGTCCCCAAGGTGGTTGTCAAGGAAGGTGAGCATGTCAAAGCCGGCGACGCATTGTTCGTCAACAAGAACTACCCCGACGTGAAGTTTGCCTCGCCAGTGAGCGGTAAGGTTACCGCCGTGGAGCGTGGCGACAGAAGAAAGGTGCTCAGCATAAGGGTAGATGCTGATGCAAAACAGGAGTACAAGGATTTCGGCGTGCAGAACGTGGACGACATGAAGGGCGACGACGTGAAGCAGCTGTTGCTCGATGCCGGCCTCTTCGGATACATCGACCAACTGCCTTATGCTGTGTCAGCCACTCCTGATGTCACTCCGAAGGCCATCTTTGTCTCGGCACTGCGCGACAAACCGCTGGCTGCCAGTTTCGAGTATGAGCTGAAGGGACAGGAAAAGAACTTTCAGACGGGACTTACGGCCTTGTCGAAGATGGCGAAAACCTACCTTGGCGTAGGCTTGCATTCCAGCATGGAGAACTACCGCTATGTGGAGGTCAACGTGTTCGACGGTAAATGCCCCGCAGGTAATGTCGGCGTGCAGGTAAACTACATTGACCCCGTGAACAAGGGCGAGGTGGTGTGGACCATCGGCGATCCCACGGTAGTGCTTTTCATTGGACGCCTGCTCAACACGGGTAGGGTAGACCTGACCCGCACGGTGGCCCTATGCGGCAGTGAAGTGAATCAGCCAGCCTATGTAGACATGCTGGTAGGCGAGGAGTTGTCAACACTGTTGAGCAACAGTTACAATGCCGACCACTCCGTGCGCATCATCAATGGCAACGTGCTGACCGGCCGCCCCACGACGAAGGAAGGCTTCTTAGGGGCACACACCTCTGAGATTACCGTCATTCCAGAGGGTGACGACAACGACGAGATGCTTGGATGGATTATGCCGCGCTTCGGTCAGTTCTCTGTGAGCCGTAGCTATTTCTCATGGCTGCTGGGTAAGAAGAAGTATGCACTCGATGCCCGCGTCAAGGGTGGTGAGCGCCACATGATCATGAGTGGCGAGTACGACCGCGTGCTGCCGATGGACATCTACGGTGAATACCTCATCAAGGCCATCATTGCCGGTGACATCGACCGCATGGAGGCACTTGGCATTTACGAGGTAGCTCCTGAGGACTTTGCGCTGGCTGAGTTCGTCGACTCTTCCAAGCTCGAATTGCAGCGCATTGTGCGTGAAGGTCTGAATATTCTTCGTAAGGAGAATGCTTGAATCGTAAATTGTAAATCGTCAAAAAGTAAATTACATTTATGAAAGCATTAAGAAATTATCTCAATAAAATCAAGCCCAACTTCGAACCTGAAGGTAAGCTGCACGCTTTTCGTAGCATCTTCGATGGCTTTGAGACGTTCCTCTACGTTCCGAATACGACGGCAAAGAGGGGTGTCAACATTCACGATGCCATCGACTCGAAGCGTATTATGAGCATGGTGGTCATCGCCCTGATGCCGGCCATGCTGTTCGGTATGTATAACGTGGGCTATCAGAACGCCTTGGCATCAGGTATTGAAGCAACGTTCTGGGAAATGTTCCTCTATGGCTTCTTGGCCGTACTGCCAAAAATTCTTGTCAGTTACATTGTCGGTCTCGGCATTGAGTTTGCATGGGCCCAGTGGAAAGGTGAGGAGATACAGGAAGGCTACTTGGTCAGCGGCATCTTGATTCCGCTCATCGTGCCTGTCAATTGTCCGCTGTGGATGATGGCACTGGCCTGCGCCTTTTCGGTCATCTTTTGTAAAGAAATCTTCGGTGGCACGGGCATGAACATCTTTAACCCCGCCATTGCTGCCCGTATGTTCCTGTTCTTCTCTTATCCGTCGGTCATGACAGGTGATAAGGTGTGGGTAGCTGACAGTCCCATTTTCGGACTGGGCGGCACGCCGTTAGACACTTTTTCGGGTGCTACACCGTTAGGACAAATCGCACAGGGCAACGCTGCTGCCTTTGACTGGAACATGGTGACAGGACTCATCCCCGGTTCCATCGGTGAGACGTCAGTCGTCGCCATTGCCATCGGTGCGGTCATTCTGTTGTGGGCTGGCATCGCTTCATGGCGCACCATGCTGAGCGTGTTCGTTGGTGGTGTTCTCATGGCACTGCTCTTTAACTCTCTGGACATGAATGTTACCACTTATCCTGCTGCTGCCCTTCCTTGGTATGAGCATCTGGTTCTTGGTGGTTTCTGCTTCGGTGCCGTGTTCATGGCTACTGACCCAGTCACCTCATGCCGGACGACTACGGGGCAGTATATCTATGGTTTTATCATCGGTGCCATGGCCATCATCATCCGTGTGATGAACGCTGGCTATCCCGAGGGTATGATGCTCGCCATCTTCTTTGGTAACATGATTGCTCCTATGATTGACCATTTCATCGTGGAGCGTAACATCTCGAAGAGAATGAAAAGATTGAAGAACTGAAAAATTGAAGATTATGGCTAAGTTAAATACGAACTCTAACACGTACATTATTATATATAGTGCGATACTTGTCATCATCGTGGCCTTCTTGCTGGCTTTCATCTTCAAGGCACTGAAACCCATGCAGGATGCTAACGTGGAACTTGACAAAGAGAAACAGATTCTTTCTGCGCTCAACATCCGTGGCTTGGATGATGCTGAAGCAGATGCTACCTATCATAAATTGCTTACCAAAGTAGACTCCATTGGTCAAGGCAAGGAACGTAAGCCTTACATTTATTATTTTAAGGTGGATGGCAACCAGAAGTACGTATTCCCATTGAAGGGAATGGGACTCTGGGGCGGCATTAGTGGATTTGTCTCTTTGAATGATGACAAGAACACAGTCTACGGAGCTTACTTCGACCACGAGAGTGAGACAGCAGGTCTCGGTGCAGAGATCAAAGACTCGCAAGAGTGGCAGGAGAAGTTTCAAGGAAAAAAAGTCTTTGATGAAGCGGGACAGATTGCCATTGGCGTAGAGAAGAAAGTTGACGACGGTAAGAAGGCATACGAAGTTGATGCCGTGACGGGTGCAACCCTGACTTCTAATGGCGTGCGTGATATGCTACGTTCCGGATTCAAACAGTATGAGAAATTCTTAAAGGAGAAATAAGACATGGCACTATTCAGTAAACAAAATAAAGAGGTGTTCTGCAATCCGCTGAACCTCGACAACCCGATTCTGATTCAAGTATTGGGCATCTGCTCGGCCCTTGCCGTCACATCGCAGCTGAAGCCTGCCATCGTGATGGGACTCGCCGTGACGGTGATTACCGCGTTCTCAAACGTAATCATCTCTATCATCCGCAACACCATTCCTAACCGCATCCGCATTGTGGTGCAGTTGGTGGTTGTTGCAGCTCTCGTTACCATCGTTTCTCAGGTACTCAAGGCGTTTGCTTACGACGTCAGTGTGCAGCTGAGCGTGTATGTAGGTCTGATTATTACCAACTGTATCCTGATGGGGCGCCTCGAGGCGTTTGCCATGATGAACAAGCCTTGGCCGTCGTTCCTCGACGGTGTAGGCAATGGACTTGGCTACGCTATGATTCTGGTCATCGTCGGTGCTTTCCGTGAGTTCTTCGGACGCGGTTCGCTGCTGGGTTTCCAGATTCTGCCCGAAGGTTTCTATGATTTTGGCTACCAGAACAACGGTATGATGACCATGCCTGCCATGGCCCTCATTCTTGTCGGTTGTGTCATTTGGATTCATCGTGCATACTTTTATAAGGAGAAATAAGATATGGAACATATAATCAGTTTATTCTTCCGGTCGATATTCGTCGACAACATGATCTTCGCTTTCTTCCTCGGTATGTGTTCTTACCTTGCCGTGTCGAAAACCGTGAAGACCTCCATGGGACTGGGACTGGCCGTGACGTTTGTGCTGACGGTCACCGTTCCTGTGAACTATCTGTTGCAGACACAGGTGCTGAGTGAGGACGGCTTGCTTGGAATAGACCTTTCCTACTTGTCGTTCATTCTCTTCATTGCTGTTATTGCCGGCATGGTGCAGTTAGTGGAGATGACCGTTGAGAAGTATAGCCCTTCACTTTATGCTGCACTGGGTATCTTCCTGCCGCTCATTGCCGTCAACTGCGCCATCATGGGTGCCTCGTTGTTCATGCAGCAGCGCATACTCATGAAGCCTGCCATCATCAATGGTGTTGAAACCATCTCTTCGCAGGCCATCACCAATATCTGGGATGCCATTATCTACGGCTTCGGTTCAGGTCTCGGCTGGACGCTCGCCATCGTGGCCATGGGTGCTATCCGCGAGAAGATGCAGTACTCTGATGTGCCCAAGCCCTTGCAGGGCCTCGGCATCGTGTTTATTACCGTAGGTCTGATGGCGATGGCCATGATGTGCTTCAGTGGACTGAATATTTAATGAGTAATGAGAAATTACTAATTAAAAGAAGAAGATTATGGTAGATTTTATAGCATATAGCATTGGAGTATTTCTTTCCGTCATACTCCTGTTGGTAATCATTCTGCTGGTTGCCAAGAAATACCTCTCGCCCAGCGGAAACGTGAATATCACCGTCAACGGCGACCGGGTGCTCAACGTGCCGCAGGGCAATAACCTCATGGCTACGCTCAACGAGAACGGTATCTTCCTGCCCTCCGCTTGCGGCGGAAAAGCCTCGTGTGGACAGTGTAAAGTGCAGGTGCTTGAGGGCGGGGGAGAGATTCTCGACTCGGAGAAGCCCCACTTCACACGTAAACAAATCAAGGACCACTGGCGTCTGGGTTGCCAGTGTAAGGTGAAGGGTGACCTCAGCATCCATGTCGATGAAAGCATCCTCGGCGTCAAGGAGTACGAGTGTACCGTCATCTCAAACAAGAACGTCGCCACGTTTATCAAGGAGTTTAAGGTGCAGCTGCCTCCGGGCGAACACATGGACTTCCTGCCCGGTTCCTACGCCCAGATCAAGATTCCTGCTTTCGAATGCATTGACTACAATGACTATGACCGCGAGCTCATCACGCCCGAGTATGTGCCTTCATGGGAGAAGTTCAAGATGTTCGACCTCAAGTGTAAGAACCCAGAGCCTACCCTCCGTGCTTACTCCATGGCCAACTATCCCGCCGAGGGGGACGTGTTCATGCTCACCGTGCGTATTGCTACGCCGCCGTTCAAGCCTGACCGCAGCGGCTTCATGGAGGTGAACCCCGGCATCGCTTCGTCGTACATTTTCTCCTTGAAGCCTGGCGACAAGGTCATCATGTCAGGTCCCTTCGGTGATTTTCATCCCCACTTCGACTCGAAGAAGGAAATGATTTGGGTCGGCGGTGGTGCTGGTATGGCTCCGCTGCGCGCCCAGATCATGCACATGACCAAGACGTTGCATACCACCGACCGTGAGATGCACTACTTCTACGGTGCCCGCGCGCTGAATGAAGTGTTCTATCTTGACGACTTCCTCGGTTTGGAGAAGGAGTATCCCAACTTCCACTTCCATCTTGCGCTCGACCGTCCTGACCCTACAGCCGATGCTGCCGGCGTCAAGTATACCCCGGGCTTCGTCCATCAGGTGATGCTCAACACCTATCTGAAGGACCACGAGGCCCCCGAGGACGTAGAGTACTACATGTGCGGTCCCGGCCCCATGTCGGCTGCCGTTGTCTCTATGCTCGACTCACTGGGTGTCGATCCCGAGAGCATCATGTACGATAACTTCGGAGGCTAAGTCTCCTGACACAAGATTTCACGGATTAGGCGGATTTGCACTTGTCATGATAAACATGAGCACAGTCTGTTTAATCCGTGAAATCTATTGTTTGCCTTTGTGAAATGTGTACCTCGGTTATGATGTCGGATGTGTTGATGGCCTGTGCTCCGCTGCTGGTGGGCTGGATGTTGGATTTTCTGTTAGGCGACCCAGTAAGGATGCCACATATCGTGGTGTTCTTTGGTAAGCTGATTGCCCTGCTGGAGCGATGGCTGAATCCTGCACGGAATCCTGTGACAGCACCGACAGACAGTTGGCGAAGAAAAGCATTTATCCGAGGTGCAGTGATGGCCGTGTTGCTGACGGCATCAGTCTTCGCTTTGTCGTGGGCGGTGCTGTGGCTGCTTGGCCAATGGTCATGTTGGGCGATGTTGGTCGTGCAGACATTGCTCATCTTCCAATGCTTGGCTGGCACCTCGTTGATTCGTGAGGTACGTGCCGTGTTCCGTGCTGTTGATCGTTCGCTTGACGAGGGACGTCGTCAGGTGGCACGCATTGTCGGGCGTGACACGTCGGAGCTGACGGCGCAGGAGGTGCGCACGGCAGCTTTGGAAACGCTGGCCGAGAACCTGAGCGACGGTGTCATTGCACCGCTCTTCTGGCTGATGATTGCCGGTGTGCCCGGCATGTTGGCATACAAGATGGTCAACACGCTTGACTCAATGGTGGGCTATCGCACGGAACGCTATCTGTACTTTGGCCGTTGTGCTGCGCGCATGGATGATGTGGCAAACTATCTGCCAGCGCGCTTGACAGCCTTTCTTATGTGGTGTGTGGCATGGGGACGGAAAAGGCCGTCGCTTGCAGCCATCTTCTGCGAAGGACACCATCATGCCAGCCCCAACAGCGGTTATCCGGAGGCCGCACTTGCATTGACGCTAAACTGTCGGTTCGGCGGACCGCATACCTATTTTGGCCAGCTTTTCGACAAACCCTACATTGGCACCTATGACCGTCTGCTCACAACGGCGGATATGCATCGAGCCATTCGCATCAATCGAGGGGCAGAGGTGCTGATGGTGCTACTGACCCTCACGGTGCAGCTCGTTATTTGGAGTTAAAACTAAAGATATTATCTGATGATGAAACAACTTCACCCCATGATGCTGGTCGGAACTGGCAGTGACGTCGGCAAGAGTGTGTTGGCGACAGCTTTTTGTCGCATCTTCTTGCAGGACGGTTATAAGCCCGCTCCCTTCAAGGCACAGAACATGTCACTCAACTCGTATGCCACGCCCGACGGCCTGGAGATAGGCCGCGCTCAGGCTGTGCAGGCCGAAGCTGCCAGCATTCCCTGTGAGGCAGAGATGAATCCTGTGCTGTTGAAACCGCAGGGCGACCTGACATCACAAGTCGTGCTGTTGGGACGTCCCGTCGGCAACATGTCAGCCCGTGAGTATTTCCGCAACGAAGGCCGCGAACAGCTGCGCCGCGAGGTATGCAATGCTTTCGACCGGTTAGCTGCGCGCTTCAATCCCATCGTCTTGGAAGGGGCAGGTAGCATCAGCGAACTGAACCTGCGTGACCGCGACATCGTCAACATGCCCATGGCGCGCCATGCCGGTGCCGATGTGTTTCTGGTGGGCGATATTGACCGTGGCGGGGTGTTCGCTTCCGTTTACGGCAGTTTGATGTTATTGCCCGAGGAAGAACGGAGCATGGTGAAAGGCATCATCATCAATAAGTTTCGTGGCGACCGAAGCCTTTTCGACGACGGAGTGCGCATGATGGAAAAACTGTGCCACGTGCCCGTGGTGGGTGTTGTGCCTTATTATCAGGACATCACTATCGAGGAGGAAGACAGTGTGCAGCTGAAGAACAAACAGCGTAGCGCATTGTCGAAGGCTGATAAGAACGTGTGTAACGTCGCTGTCGTGCTGCTACGCCACATGAGCAACTTTACTGACTTTGATGCCTTAGAGCAACGCGCGGGCGTACATCTTTATTATGCATCGTCACCGTCTGACTTAGAACAGGCAGACATTGTCATCGTTCCGGGGTCGAAGACTACCATCAATGACTTGGAACAATTGCGTCGTGAGCGCATGGATGCTGCCATCGTCAAGGCCTATGAACGGGGTGCCACCGTGCTGGGCATCTGCGGCGGCTATCAGATGCTGGGCACAGAGATTCTTGACCCGCTGCATTTGGAGGGCTGCCGTGAACGCATGTCTGGCATCGGCCTATTGCCTGTCTCCACCACCATCACCGACACAAAGACCACGCGGCAAGTCAGATTCCGGCTGGCTGACATGCCTGAAACAGATACGCCATGGCTACAGGGCTATGAGATTCACATGGGGCACACCGTTCCCCTGTCAGGACATGCGGAACGTCCGCTTTGTCACTTCGCTGATGGCACCTCTGATGGCTATCAGGTCAACCGTCGACTGATGGGAACCTATGTGCATGGCATACTCGACAACTCTCTGTTTGCCAATCAGCTACTCTCTTCTTGTCAAGCAACACATGAATATCCTACGGATGTCCGTAACCATCAGGGAACCGACTATCAAACCTTCAAACAACAGCAGTATGACCGGCTGGCTGCGCACGTCAGGGCAAGCGTTGATATGGAGAAGATATATGATATTCTGAAAATAAATTTTCGATAATATTTTGTATTTCGCCCTTTTTGCATTATCTTTGCAACGTTATTAGCGAAAACAGGCGATCAATCGTGTAACATAAATCATAAATAGTAATTTGTAAATCAAAAAAAGTTATGACAATTAACGAGTTTAATTTTGCTGGTAAAAAGGCAATCGTGCGCGTTGACTTCAACGTGCCCCTGGATGAGAATGGTAAGATAACCGACGACACCCGCATCCGCGGTGCGCTGCCCACCCTGAAGAAGGTGCTGGCTGACGGCGGTGCTGTCATCATCATGAGCCACATGGGTAAGCCCAAAGGCAAGGTTGACCCCAAGAAGTCGCTTGGCCAGATTCGTGAGGCTGTGGAGAAGGCTCTCGGCGTGCCCGTAGCTTTCGCTCCTGATTGTGCTAAGGCTCAGGAGCAGGCTGCTGCCCTGAAGATGGGTGAAGCTCTGCTGCTGGAGAACCTGCGTTTCTATCCCGAGGAGGAAGGCAAGCCCGTGGGCGTAGAAATGGGTACACCTGAGTTTGACGAGGCAAAGAAGGCCCTGAAGGCCAGCCAGAAGGAATTTGCCAAGACACTGGCCAGCTATGCTGACTGCTACGTCATGGACGCCTTTGGCACAGCTCACCGCAAGCACGCATCTACTGCTGTCATTGCTGACTACTTCGACGCAGACAACAAAATGCTCGGTCTGCTGATGGAGAAAGAGGTGCAGGCTGTTGCCAACGTGCTCTCAAACATCAAGCGCCCGTTCGTGGCTATCATGGGTGGTTCGAAGGTGTCTTCGAAGATCGGTATCATCGAGAACCTGCTGGGTAAGGTGGACAAACTCATCCTCTGCGGTGGCATGACCTACACCTTCGCCAAGGCTCATGACGGCGAGATCGGTAACTCTATCGTAGAACTCGACAAGCTGGACGTTGCCCTCGGTGTTGAGGAACTGGCCAAGAAGAATGGCGTGGAGCTCGTGCTGGGCTCTGACTGCACGGCAACCAATGGTCTCGACTTCGGTACGATGACCGTGAAGCCCGGCAGCGAGATCATCAACTGCCCCAGCGACAAGGTGCCCGCAGGTTTCGAGGGCGTCGATGCAGGTCCTGAGAGCCAGAAGGCATTTGCCGAGGCCATCAACGGTGCCAAGACCATCCTG
Organism: Prevotella sp.; assembly: GCA_017467705.1. Taxonomy (GTDB): domain Bacteria; phylum Bacteroidota; class Bacteroidia; order Bacteroidales; family Bacteroidaceae; genus Prevotella. The sequence goes on from JAFUSC010000001.1 coordinate 33,918, forward strand.
TGGAACGGTCCTGCCGGTGTGTTTGAGTGCGACGACTTCACTGCTGGTAGCCGCGCCATCGGCGAGGCTATTGCCAAGGCAACGAAGGAAGGTGCTTTCTCGCTGATCGGTGGTGGTGACAGCGTAGCTTGTGTCAACAAGTTCGGTCTGGCTGACCAGGTAAGCTACATCTCTACCGGTGGTGGTGCTCTGCTCGAGGCCATCGAGGGTAAGGTGCTCCCCGGCGTTGCAGCCATCAAGGGCGAGTAATCGTCACGTTTTCCGAGGTACGGGATGCGTCATGCGTTCCCGTACCTCGATTTCGTACTTCGTCGTACCTCGACCCCGTACTTTTTTAACATCTCGAATTAAAAACCTAAACAAATGAAGAAACTGATATTCTTAGTCCCTTTTTTGACATTCCTTGTTTCCTGTAGTTTTGTTTCAAAGAAGGTGACTGCCCTCCCGCTGTTGGGTGGCGATGACCTGACCACAGACAGCATCGTGTTCGACAAGGACCAGAACCATGTTACGGTACACATCTATGTGGATTATCCTGTCGGCGGCAATGCCATACTGGTCAATGCTATTGCTGAGTACATTGACGAAATCATGGGTGGCACCTACGAAGGCGACCTGACCAATGGACAGGAGGTCATTGCCGGTTACGGACAGCAGGAGTGGAACCACATGCAGGACGAGTACAGGGAAATGACTGCGGACATGGACCCTGAATATATCTCTGGTATCGGTTTCTACTCATCATACGAAATCCGCAAGGTCTATGAGACCGATCAGGTTGTCACCTACGTCACAGACAACGACACATATCTGGGCGGTGCCCACGGCATGCAGTACCAGACGGGCGTGACGTTCCGCAAGAGCGACGGGCGGCGTTTCGGCTACGACATGATGCGTAACCTCGGTACAGAAGCCTTTGGACAACTCACCAAGCAAGGTCTGAAGGACTACTTCCACGAGGGTCTGAGTGAGGAAGTCAGTGACGAAGACCTGAAATCCTATCTGCTCACAGAGGATGATGTGAACTTTCTGTCACGTCCGAACGTAGAGCCATACATGCTCGAAGAGGGCGTTCTGTTCATTTATCAGCCCTATGAGATTGCACCCTACGCTGCCGGTATGCCGACCTACGTCGTGAGTTATGACAAAATCAAACCGTTCCTGACAAATACGGCAAAGAAAATGTTAGGGAAGTAATCCCTTATAAGCGCAAAGAAGAAATGTCCAAGCCTCCCGCTCTGTTGAAGAAACTGCTGATTGTCGTGGTGAGCATGATGTGCTCACTGGCTGCTCCTGCCCAACAGTTGCAGGCTACGCTCTATCATTATACTACCTACGACGGTATGGCCAGTAACGCCATATCTGACATTAAAAGTGATGCCTATGGCTATATATGGATAGCCACGTGGAATGGTCTGTCGCGCTTTGACGGCTATCACTTTTTTAACTACGCGACAGGCAATCGTAGCGGGGTACCCCTGCTGCATAATCGCATCTTCTCTATCACCATTGATCACAGTCAGAACATCTGGCTGCGCATGTACGACGGTCGGGTGTTTGTGCTCAACCGGCTGACGGATACCATTCAGAGTGCTTTCGATGATGTCGAGGGAGGCGGTAACTTTATCACCCGCCATAACCTGACCGTGACATCGAAGGGCGACGTCATTGCGCTTATCAGGAATGTGGGCATCTACGTCATGCGCCTGGAGCGCGATGGGCGCATCACTAAACGTCTGATTAAGACAGAGCCGTTGAATCCAGTCTCCGTTGTGGAAGATGCACATGGCCATCTGTACGTGGGTACTAACCACGGGATTCATCAGTTAGACGTGGCGGCGGGAACGCTGCAACGCGACAGTCTTTTTGAGGATGAGGCCATGCGTTGCATGTATGCCAGTGGTGACCGTATCTATGCCGGCACTGCGTCGGGCAAGTTGTTGCGCTTCACCTGCGGACAGGAGCCCGAGGCGTTGGCAGACCTTCAGGTGCCCATCTCGTCGCTCTTTGTTGACAGCCATGAGCTGATCTGGTTCTCGCAGGATGCGCAGGGCGTTTCACGCCTGATTCCCGAGGCTGGCAATGTGAAACATTTTACGCAGTATGTGCTGGTGCCTCAGTATGACATCAAGGGAGCTGTGATGGCTGAGATGAACGGTACCGTATGGATTAGCATGAACCATGGCGGCTTCGGCTATTACAACCGTGAGACGGACGAAGTGGAGTACTTCCACAACGACCCGTCCAACATGTGGAACCTGCTGAACACCGTCGATGCCTTCACGCTGCTTCCTGAGGGCGTGCTATGGGAGTCAACTGTCCGCAAGGGACTGGAGAAGCTGGAAATCATGCAGAGCATCATTGGCCGCGAGCGGCTCTTTAACGACGCCTCAGGTTCCAACATCAATGAGCTACGTGCGTTCTGTTATGACAAGAAGCGCCGCCGCCTCTTGATTGGCAACAAGATGAGCACCCTCTGCGTGCTTGAGGCCAACGGCACGCGCACCGACATCACCACCGACGACAACGGCCGTCCGTTAGGGCGTATCTACGGCATCAGTATTGACCGTGCCGGAAACTACTGGATAGCATCAAAGGGCATGGGTCTGACCGTGATGACGCCTCGGGCTGACGGTGGCTACAGCTTCCGATCCTACGTTCACAGTGATGCCACGTCAGGCAGCATCAGCAGCAATAACACCTACTGCACCGTTGAAGACCGTTCTGGCAACATCTGGATTGCCACCTATGGCGGCGGTGTCAATCTGTTGCTGAAACAGAAAGACGGTTCATTCCGTGTGCTGCATCAAGACAACGGACTGTCGAAATATCCCAAGGAGAGTCATCAGAATGTCCGCACGCTGACACTCGACAAGAATGATAACGTGTGGGCAGGAACCACCGACGGACTGCTGCTGATGTCATGCCACAATGGGAAGTTCGTGATTGAGGACGTCAAGCCGTGCAGCAATCCCGACTACATCATCGGCAGCACTGACGTCATCTGTCTGGCCTGCGACACGGCGGGCTCCGTCTGGGTGGGCACCAATGGCGGCGGACTGTCTCACACCGTCGGGCGCGATGATGACGGGCGGTGGATGTTCGAGAGTTTCGACACCCGCGACGGCCTGCCTTCAGCTGAGATTCGCAGCCTCGTGTTCGACAGTAAAGGCAATGCTTGGATTGCTACCGAGCATGAGCTTGTGTCGTTCGACACCGATAAGCGCGTCTTCAGCGTGTTCTCCATGCAGGACGGTGTGGACAATACGCTGTGTTCTGAGTGTGCCGCGCTCGTCATGCCTGATGATAACGTGCTCTTCGGAACGCTGAACGGCTATTACGTGGTGGACCGCAAGAAGCTGATCAACTCTTCAGCCTCGCAGATCAAGTTGAACATCACCGACTTCCTGATTGATGACGAGATAGCCAGCCCGCGCCTGAACAAGCATCTTGACTATTATGTCCCTGACAGCACCATGGTCACTCTTCCCCGTCATGGATGCAAGTTCTCTTTCCGCTTCGCTTCGCTGAACTTCCAGCTTCAGCATCGCGTGGTCTATCAGTACATGATGGAAGGCTATGACAAGGACTGGCGCAACGGCGATGCCACACACATGGCGCACTACGACGGACTGCCGACAGGCACCTACCGCTTCCATGTCAAGGCCTACCTGTTAGAGTCGCCTGACAACTATGACATGCGCACCGTACTGGTGCAGGTGCCGCCTTATCCGCTCTTCTCGTCCACAGCGGTGTGGTTCTATGTCATACTGCTCATCATCATTGCGTTGACATCAATCTTCATCATACAGGAGCGCAGCCGTCGGAGTATTCGCCGCCGGACGCTGAGGGTGGGGCATCGCTACATGTCGTTCGACAAGATTGAGGACTATGAGCTGATGGACCGGTTGCTGAAGTGGCTGGAACTGAACTATAGCAATCCAGAACTGAAGCTCGACGACCTCGTGTCGCAGTCATCGCTGGGCCGTGCGGCTTACATCAATCAGATGGAGACGCTGACGCAGATGTCGCCCAAGGAGTTCATCACAGACTTCCGTCTCAAGAAAGCCATTGAGCTGCTGGACACCCGTCCAGACCTCACCGTGTCGGCAATCTTCAAGCAGACAGGCTTCAGCGACCCCATCTACTTCGCACAGATGTTCAAGAAGAAGACAGGTGTCTCACCCACGGAATATTGGAAAAGAAAGAAAAAGTAAAATTTAGGAGTTGCAGGAGTTGCAACAAAAATAATCATCATGCCTAAGGATAAAATAGCTTACGTCTGCTCTAACTGCGGACAGGAGTCGCCCAAGTGGATCGGCAAGTGTCCGGCTTGTGGTCAGTGGAACACGTTTAAGGAGATACGTGTGGCCGACACACGTCAGCAGGTCGCCACCACTGCCGCGGCGTCGGCTGGTCATGCCCTGCGTCGCAACAAGGTGCTGCGGCTGAACGATATCAGTTCACACGATGAGCCACGCATTGACATGCACGATGCCGAGCTGAACCGTGTGCTCGGCGGTGGACTCGTGCCAGGCTCCATTGTGCTCTTAGGTGGTGAGCCCGGTATCGGCAAGTCTACGCTCTCACTCCAAACCGTGCTGAACATGCCGGAGAAGCGCATCCTCTACGTCAGCGGCGAGGAAAGCGCCCATCAGCTGAAGATGCGTGCCGAACGGCTCAGCTCATCTCCGCAATTGACGAACACAGACAACTTTTTCCTGCTTTGCGAAAACTCACTCGAGGCCGTCTTCGACCACATCAAGGAGGTGCAGCCTGAGCTGCTGGTGGTTGACTCCATCCAGACGCTGTCAACTGAGGACGTAGAGTCGAGTGCGGGCAGCATTGCGCAGGTGCGTGAGTGTGCCTCGGCCTTGTTGCGCTTTGCCAAGACGTCAGGCGTGCCCGTGCTGCTCATCGGCCACATCACCAAAGAGGGAACGCTGGCCGGACCGAAGATTCTGGAACATATTGTCGATACGGTCATCCAGTTCGAGGGCGACCAGCATCACATGTACCGCATCCTGCGCAGCATCAAGAACCGCTTTGGCAGCACGTCAGAGCTGGGCATCTATGAGATGTTGCAAACGGGCCTGCGACAAGTGGAGAACCCGTCAGAGCTGTTGCTGACACAGGACCATGAGGGACTGTCGGGCATCGCCATCAGCTCGGCCATCGAGGGCATACGTCCGTTCCTCGTTGAGACGCAGGCATTGGTATCAACCGCTGCCTACGGTACGCCGCAGCGCTCGGCCACCGGCTTCGACCAACGCCGGCTGAATATGTTGCTGGCTGTGCTTGAGAAGCGCGTAGGCTTCAAGCTGATACAGAAGGATGTGTTCCTGAACATTGCCGGAGGATTGCGTGTGACCGACATGGCCATGGACCTCAGCGTCATTGCCGCCGTGTTGTCGTCCAACGTTGACACGCCCATTGAGCGTGGCTGGTGCATGTGTGGCGAGGTCGGCCTGAGCGGTGAGGTACGCCCCGTGGCCCGCATCACGCAACGCATTGCCGAAGCCGAGAAACTGGGCTTCACGCACATCATCATCCCCCGTCACAACCTCAGTGCCCTCAGCCGCGAAAAACTGAACATCGAGGTCGTGCCCGTCCGCAAAGTCGAAGAAGCCCTCCGTGCCCTCTTCGGATAATTATGCCGTGATGTCTCTCAGTCGGGCGATGTACTTCCCTAAGATGTCAAACTCAATGTTCACCACTGACCCGACGGCGATGTCACAGAAGTTTGTGTGTTCCAGCGTGTAGGGGATAATGGCCACTTGAAACGTGTTGCGGGTAGGGTTGCACACCGTCAGCGAGACACCGTTCACCGTCACAGAACCCTTGTCTACCGTGAAGTAGCCACGGTGGATGGCTTCAGCGTCGGCCTCATGTTCAAAGGTGAACAGCTTGCTGCCGTCAGCATCCTCGACCGCCGTGCATGTGGCTTTGCCGTCGACGTGGCCCTGCACGATGTGACCGTCCAGCCGGCCGTTCATCAGCATGGAGCGCTCCACGTTCACCCTGTCGCCCACGTGCAGCAGACCGAGGTTCGAGCGCTGCAGCGTCTCCTTCATGGCCGTCACCGTGTAGACGGTACCCGCAGGCGTGTCCGGCTGTATGTCAACCACCGTGAGGCATACACCGTTATGCGACACGCTCTGGTCAATCTTCAGTTCATCGACAAAAGAACAATGCAGGGTGAAGTCAATATTCTCCCTGTCCCGACGTATGGCAACTACAGTGGCCATCTCTTCAACAATTCCAGAAAACATGATTATAACTTTGAGCTTTGAAAAAAAGTGTGGGTCATGTTGTTGATGTGATGAAAACTCCTGTTTCCAAGATTTGAGTGCTCGCTGTCGTTTGTAATCCACCGGCATTGCTGCGGTTCCCATCGGGGGAAACTGTGGCCCGCCATAGGCAGCGAAGCTGGCTCGGTTTTCAATGTCATTTGATGAGTATCCCGATCTATACAACACAACCCACACTGCAAAGGTAGCACTTTTTGTGCAAATAACAAAACAAAAACGGATTTATTTTTTAGATGGACGTACGTTCTTTAGACGTTCTTTAGACGAATAGACGAATGAACGTTTTTTTAGACGGGTATTATTTAAATCCGTGCAATCCGCGCAATCTGTGGTTGGTTTCAAACGCACAGCTCGAATTTTTGATGTCTTGCCTGAGCAGGAGTTAGGTACCGCCTAACTACCCTTTAGGTGCCGCCTAAGTCATAGTTAGGTACCGCCTAACTCCCCTTTAGGTGCCGCCTAACAATCATTTTGTCTACAGCGAAATGTTATAGCCGACGGTGAGCATGAACACGCTGTTGCGGACGTTGGTTCCCCGAAAGCCTAAAGGCTGGATTGTATAACCACGGTTGGGATCGTCGTATGGCAAATAAGAACTTACGTCCTCGTATCTGTTCGATTCCTTTGCCATCTTCGTCAGCCCGAAACAGTAACGGGCATCTATGACAAAATGCTTATACTCATACGAAATGCCGATGGGTATAGCCATGTCAAAGGTGTTAAACAGCTCATCAACATTCACGTAACAACGCGCTCCCTCATGCCAACCTGACTCTCTGGCACCAAGCAGGAAGCCGGGCTGCACACCGGCCTTGATAGCCAGTCCCTTTGCCACGTAGTAGTTAGCCAGAAGAGGAATATTCAGATAGTGCAGTTTTATTTTCGGGTCGAATGACTGATGCGTGTGACAGCCCTGCATGGCATACAGCGCACCGCCGCTGATGGCAAACTGCGGTGACACCTGATAGCTGAGTTCGGCACCGCCCACGAGGCCCACCTTCATCTTGGTCGCCTCTGTATCCTGACCGACAAGGCTGGTCAGCGTACCGCCCACCATCGGTTTCAGACTAAACGAGCCCGCAGCATCCTGTGCCTGAGCAGAAACTACACACAACGCTGCCAGTGCAGCTGCTAAAAACGTTCTTTTCATTGCCATTGTTGCTTTTTATTGTTTTAGTTATTCAAAAATTGCTGTTCCGGTTTTCTCATTTACCACGGCAGGGCATCTGTCTGATGATTTACGGGGCAAAGTTACAACTTTTTTTCATATAACATTCGATTGTGGAGTAAAATATGCGATTCGGGCGTTAATGTGCAAAACGACAAACCTCAATGCATCTGCGCGCAGCCGCACACCCAAGACCTCACAGCAGCTTGCTGAGCTTTTGGCGTAGCTGGTCGGCGGCTGACTGGCGGATGCGCAAGCGAATCTCACAGCTGTTGCCGAAGGTCTGGCTGACGATGCGCGGCTGCATCTCCTTGACAATGCGCATGACGTCGTTCATCTGTGGATAGGCAAAGGTGTAGGTCACCTCTTCCTCTACCTGTCGCATTTCAAACGTGGCATGCGCCAGTGCATCGGCCGCTGCCTCACGATAGGCAACAATGAGTCCACCGGTGCCGAGGTTGACGCCGCCGTAATAGCGCACGACGACAACAAGTACGTCGGTCAGCACGTTCGAGTTAATCTGTCCGAGGATTGGCTTGCCTGCCGTGGACGAGGGTTCCCCATCGTCGTTGGCGCGGAACTCCTGACGCTGCGAGCCCAGCATATAGGCATAGCAGACGTGGCGCGCATCGTAGTATTTCTTGCGGTAACGGCTGATGATGTCTTTCACCTCGTCGACCGTCTCAACGTGATGCGCAAAAGCGAGGAACTTACTCCGCTTCTCGGTGTAATAGCCCTCGCTCGTGGTTGCTATGGTCTTGTACTCGTCGGACATTTTTCATTAAGAATTTATATTAGGAGTTGCAGGAGTTTCAGGAGTTACAGGAGTTGCAGACATTACCTGCTGCGGCATTTGACAGGGCATGAAGCCTATAGAACATACGTCTTTAACTCCTTTAACTCCTTTAACTCCTTTAACTCCTTTAACTCCCGAAACTCCTCACACCAGTTTATGAATCACCAGTCCTGAACGGAGCTTGGGTTCGAACCATGTGGCTTTGGGGGGCATGATCTTGCCGCTGTCGGCAATGTCCATGATCTGCTGCATGGTGACGGGATAGAGCGCTAAGGCTGCACGCATCTCGCCGCTGTCAACGCGACGCTTCAGCTCTTGCAGACCGCGCAGCCCGCCCACGAAGTCGATGCGCTTCGATGAACGCAGGTCGCCGATGTTGAGAATCTCGTCTAATATCAGACGGCTGCTGATGTCAACGTCGAGCACCCCGATGGGGTCGGTGTTGTCATAGGTTCCTTCCTTGGCCGTGAGTCGATACCAGTGACCATCCAGATAAAGCGAGAACTCATGTAACTTGGCAGGCTTATAGATGGCCGTGCCCATGTCCTCAACGGTGAAGTTCACCTGCAGCGCGCTGAGGAATTCTTCAGACGTGAGACCGTTGAGGTCCTTCACCACGCGGTTATAGTCAAGAATGGTGAGCTGACTGGCTTGGAAGCACACGGCCATGAAGTAGTTATACTCTTCGTTGCCGGTGTGGTTGGGGTTCTGCTGTTGTTTCTCGGCGCCAACGAGTGCGGCAGCGGCAGAGCGGTGGTGACCGTCGGCGATGTAGAAGCTGGGCATGCGGCCGAACTCGGCGGTCACGGTCTGCTGGTCAGCTTCGTCGCGGATGACCCAGAACTGATGGCGGAAGCCGTCAATGGGTGCCGTGAAGTCATACTCAGGCTCTGTCTGCGCATAACGCATGATGAGCGCATCGAGCACGGCATTGTCGGGATAAGCAAAGAACACGGGCTCGATGTTGGCATTGTTCACGCGGACGTGCTTCATGCGGTCTTCCTCCTTGTCGCGGCGGGTCAGCTCGTGCTTCTTGATGTTACCTTTCAGGTAGTCGTCAACGTAGGCACACACCACCAGACCGTACTGCGTCTTGCCTTGCATGGTCTGTGCGTAGATGTAGTAATGCTCGTGCGCGTCCTGCACCAGCCAGCCTCGCTCCTGAAACTTCTGGAAGTTTTCAGCGGCCTTCTCATAGACGCGCGGATCGTACTCGGACGTGCCGACGGGAAAGTCGATCTCGGGTTTGATGATGTGGTAGAGGCTCTTCTCGTTGTCGCCGGCTTCGGCGCGTGCCTCGTCACTGTCGAGCACGTCGTAAGGACGGCTCTCCACTTGTTCTACTAACTCTTTGGGCGGACGTATGCCGCGAAATGGTTTTACTATCATGGTTTTTCGTTTGATGATGAAACGGTATGTTATTTATTCTAATCATGCACTGCGCAGGGCAGCGAGCAGTTCGTTGTTCTCGCCCTTCATGCCGACGGTGATGCGCAGACAGTTGTGGCAGAGCTGCACCCGTGTGCGGTTACGCACGATGATGCCGCGGTCTACCAGGTAATCGTAGATGCGCTGAGCGTCGGTCATGCGGGCCAGGAAGAAGTTGGCATCACTGGGATAGACCTGTTCGCAGATGGGTAGCAGTGCGAAAGCCTGCATCAGACGGTTGCGTTCCAGTAGCAGCGTCTTCACCCACTTGTCAACCTCGAAGGGGTCTTTCAGTGCTTCCATGGCCTGCTGTTGGGTCAGCTGATTGACGTTATAGGGATATTTCACCTTATTGAATATCTGTATGATTTCCTTGGAGGCGAAGGCCATGCCCAGACGGATGGCCGCCAGTCCCCATGCCTTGCTGAACGTGTTGAGCACAATCAGGTTAGGATGCTTGGCAAGCTCGGCCCGCATGGTCTTCTGTGCAGAGAAGTCACCGTAGGCCTCGTCAATGATGACAATGCCCCCGAAGCGCTCTACCACCTTCAGCATCTCGTCGCGGTTGAGCGAGTTGCCGGTGGGGTTGTTGGGTGAGCACATCCAGATGAGCTTTGTCCTGCTGTCGGTAGCCTTCAGCAGTCGGTCGGCATCCATCTGGTAGTGATCATCGAGCAGTACGGGCCGATACTCCACATTGTTGATGTCAGCGCACACCTTATACATGCCGTAGGTAGGCTCAATGGCCACAACGTTGTCGCGCCCGGGCTCGCAGAAAATGCGATAGGGCAGGTCGATGGCCTCGTCGCTGCCGTTGCCCAGGAAAATCATGTCCTCGGGCACGCCCTTGATGCGGCTCACCTGCTTCTTCAGCTCGCGTTGCAGCGGGTCGGGGTAACGGTTATAAGGGGCGTTGTACGGATTCTCGTTGGCATCGAGAAAGACGTGTGCTTCCTTGCCTGAGTATTCATCACGGGCAGAACTGTAAGGGGCAAGGCTCCAGATGTTGGGGCGGACCAAGCCCCCTAAGTTAGAGGGTTGGGGGGCTGAACAAGGTTTATTCATCTTTGCACTATTATTAATTCATAGGAGGTCTTCGTTTGTTCAGACCCCCAGCCCCCTTAACTTAGGGGGCTCTTGAGGCTTTGAATTCGTACCGTCATGGCGTTGCGGTGGGCGTCGAGCTGTTCGGCGGCTGCCATGAGCTCGACGGCGGGCCCGATGTGGCGAACGCCTTCCTCGGTGAGGTGCTGGAAAGTGATCTTGCGGCAGTAGCTGTCCAGATTAACGCCGTTGTAGGCGGTGGCATAGCCGTGGGTGGGCAGCGTGTGGTTAGTACCGCTGGCATAGTCGCCGGCACTCTCACAGGCATACGGCCCGAGGAACACGCTACCGGCATTGACCACCTTTTCAGCCAACTGCTCGTAGTCGGCGGTTTGCAGGATGAGGTGCTCAGGGGCGTAGAGGTTGGAGAGGGAGATGGCCTCGTCAATGGAATTGACGAGCACCGTGCTGCTATTCTCTAAAGCCTTGGCTGCTATGTCTTTGCGCGGTAATTGCTGAAGCTGTCGTTCAACCTCTTCGTGCACGGCCTTGAGCAGGGCTTCGGAGGTGGTGATGAGCAACACCTGTGAATCAATGCCGTGCTCTGCCTGCGACAACAAATCGGCAGCCACGAACTGGGCGTTGGCCGTCTCGTCGGCAATGACGCACACCTCGCTGGGTCCTGCGGGCATGTCGATGGCCACGTCCTCTAAGCTGACGTGCTGCTTGGCAGCCATCACGTACTGATTGCCCGGGCCGAATATCTTGTAGACCTTAGGCACAGACTCCGTACCGTAGGCCATGGCACCGATGGCCTGTACGCCACCGGCCTTGAATATCTTGCTGACACCGGCAATGCGGGCAGCGACGAGAATGGCAGGGTGCACCTTGCCCTCGCTGTTCGGCGGCGTGCAAAGCACAATCTCCTGACAACCGGCAATCTTCGCGGGCGTGGCCAGCATGAGCACGGTAGAGAAGAGTGGGGCGGTGCCGCCGGGGATGTAAAGCCCGACGCGCTCAATGGCGACGCTCTTCTGCCAGCACAAGACACCTTCCTGCGTCTTGATCTTCTGGCCCACAAAGCGCTGGGAGATGTGGAACACCTTGATGTTGTGGTGAGCGAGTATGATGGCATCGCGCAGTTCGTTGCTGACCAGAGTCTCGGCCTCGTCCATCTCTGCCTCACTGACGGCCAGTGACGACAGTGCGGCATGGTCGAACTTCTGCTCGTATTCCTTCACGGCCTCGTCGCCACGCTGCTTGACGTCGGCCAGCACAGCGGTGACAGTAGCGTTGAGCTTGTTCAGGTCGAGGCGAGGACGCTCCACAATTTCTGTCCACTGGTCTCTTGTAGGGTTCTTGTATAGTTTCATTTATCTTATAGGTCGTATGGGGCTAATAGGGCTTATATGACTTATATGACTTATAGGGCCCATAGCCTTAAATAATCATTTTCTCAATGGGGGTTACGAGGATGCCTTGGGCGCCCATGTCCTTCAGCTTTCCTATGATTTCCCAAAACTGCTTCTGGTCGAGCACGGTGTGCACGGAGCACCAGTCGTCGTCAGCCAAGGGGATGATGGTGGGGCTCTTCAGACCGGGCAGCACACTGATAATCTCTTGCAGGTGAGCCTTCGGCGCGTTCATGCGCACGTACTTCTTATCCTCGGCATCCTTGACGGCCTTGAAGCGGAAGAGCATCTGTTCGAGCACCACACGCTTCTTGGCTGACAGGTTCTTGTTGCCGATGAGCAGGGCTTCGCTTTGCATGACGACCTCCACCTCGCGCAGGTTGTTGCTGACGAGCGTTGAGCCGCTGCTGACGATGTCGAAGATGCCGTCAGCCAGTCCGATGCCCGGACTGATCTCCACGCTGCCCGTGATGACGTGCACCTCGGCGTTGATGCCGTGCTGCTGCATAAACTGATTCAGGATATGGGGATAGCTGGTGGCTATCTTCTTGCCGTTGAACCACTCCAGCCCTTGGTAGTCAATCTCCTTGGGAATGGCCAGTGACAGACGGCACTTGGAGAAGCCCAGCCTTGATATAAGCTCTACGTCCTCGCCGCGCTCCACCAACTCGTTCTCACCCACCACGCCGATGTCGGCGACACCGCTGGCTACGCTCTGCGGAATGTCGTCGTCGCGCAGATAAAGCACTTCGAGCGGGAAGTTACCGGCTGACACCAGCAGCGTGCGCTTGGAGGCACTCACCTTGATGTCGGCCTCGCTCAGCAGGTTCATGGTGTCGTCGTAAAGGCGACCTTTAGATTGTACTGCAATTCTTAACATCTTTATTCTGTTTACGTTTACTCGGTTTACTTTTATTATATGAGAGTGCAAAGATACAAAATAATTCATAATTCATAATTAATAATTAATAATTATTTTCTAACTTTGCACCCAAATTGGACGTATTTTGAAAGAGAAAGGTATATATATACTGCTTTTTGCCATTCTTCTCGGCATCACGGGCTGTGGCCGCAGGACGAACAACGTGGCGCCGCCTTGGGTCGTCACCAGCGACTCAGCCGACCAGTCTGATGCCTTCGACCTGAAGCAGATCATCCGCAACGGTGAACTCATCATGCTCACCGTGAGCGGTCCTGACACCTATTATGAGTATCATGGCCGCGGGATAGGTACGCAGTATCTGCTCTGTGAGCGCTTTGCCACGAAGATCGGCGTCAGTGTGCGCGTGGAACTGTGCCATGATTCGGCCGAGATGCAACGTAAGCTCGATGAGGGCGTGGGTGACATCATGGTGGGCGCTTTCCCGAAGGACACTGAACACCCCGTCATTAAGGGCAAGGGGGAGGCGTTCGACTCCTTAGGCTGGACGGTGGACAGCCAGAAACCGCTGTTGCAGCAGGAGTTGCGCTCATGGTACCGCTCGTCGATGCTGGCCGACGTGAGGCAACAGGAGGCGGAGATGCTCAGTGCCAAGAACCGTGTGCACCGCCGCGTCTATGCTCCGATGCTCGACCGTGCCAATGGCATCATCTCCAAGTGGGACGACCTGTTCATTGCCAATGCGCCGACGGCTGGTTGGGACTGGCGCCTGTTAGCCGCCCAGTGTTATCAGGAATCCACGTTCGACCCGCAGGCACACTCATGGGCCGGAGCCTGCGGACTGATGCAGATCATGCCCACGACGGCTGACCATCTGGGGCTGCCGCGCAGTCAGATATACGAGCCGAAAGCCAACGTGGAAGCAGCTGCCCGTCTCATTGCTGAGCTCACCGGCTCGTTCAGCGACGTGGCCGACCGTCGTGAGCGCATCAGCTTTGTGCTGGCAGCCTACAACGGTGGCGGCGGTCATATACGCGATGCGATGGCGCTGACCGAGAAATATGGCGGCAATAAATACCGATGGGCAGACGTGGCACGCTATGTCCTGCTGTTGCAGGAACCGCAATACTACGGCGACGCCGTCGTGCGTTACGGCTATATGCGTGGCAGTGAGACGGTTGACTATGTGGACAAGGTCAACCGGCGATTCAATGAATACCGTGGCGTACACTCCCCCTTGGGCGGCTCTTACAGTACACCGCGCAAGGCCCAAAAGGAACGTAAGAGCAAGTATCGTTCGTAAAAGACGGGAAGCTAAAGCAAACCTTTGGTGGATGGCAGTTCGTAGTGGTAGACATCACGGCGGACAGCCATCTTCAGCGAACGGGCCAATGCCTTGAAGATACCCTCAATCTTATGGTGTTCGTTCTGTCCCTCGGCCCGTATATTCAGATTCATGCGGGCGGCGTCGCTCAGGCTCTTGAAGAAGTGCAGGAACATCTCCGTAGGCATCTCGCCAATCTTCTCACGTTTGAACTCAGCATCCCACACCAGCCACGGGCGGCCGCCGAAGTCAAGACAGACGGAGCAGAGGCAATCGTCCATCGGCAAAGAGTAGCCGTAGCGCTCAATGCCGCGCTTCGAACCCAGTGCACGGTCGATGCACTCACCCAGTGCAATGGCCGTATCCTCGATGGTGTGGTGCTCGTCCACGTGCAGGTCACCCCGGGTGTGAACGGTCAGGTCAATCATGCCGTGACGCCCTATCTGCTCCAGCATGTGGTCGAAGAAACCCAATCCTGTCGAGATGTCGCAACGTCCCGTGCCGTCCAGATTGACGCGCACCAGAATGTCGGTCTCCTTCGTCGTGCGCTTCACCTCGGCCGTGCGTTCACCGGCAAAGACGATCTCTGCGATTTTGGGCCAGGGGAGGGGGCTTGTAGGGCTAATAGAGCTTATAGGACTTATAGGGCCAATGGGGTTATTGGAGGAAGAGTCCACTTGCAGGAACTTACAACCGATGTTCCGGGCAAACTGCCGGTCGGTGTCACGGTCGCCGATGACGTAGCTGTTGCCGATGTCGTAGTCAGCATCCTGCATGTATTTCTCCACCAGTCCCGTCTGCGGTTTGCGCGTGGGCGCATGGTCTTCAGGGAAGTGGGGGTCAATAAGCACCTCGTCGAAAGTGACGCCTTCACCTTCCAGCGTCTGGAGAATGAAATTGTGCACAGGCCAGAAGGTGTCCTCAGGGAAGGCAGGCGTGCCCAGCCCGTCCTGATTGCTCACCATGACGAACTCAAAGTCGGTGTGCTGACGCAGGAAGTTGAGGGCAGTGATGGCACCGGGTACGAAGCTGAGCTTCTCGAACGAGTCAATCTGCTCGTCGGCGGGTTCGCGGATGATGGTACCGTCGCGGTCGATGAATAGGATGCGTTTCATTCTTTTATGCTTTTGTTTTTGTTGTCTTCGCGGGTGTCAATGGAACCGTACATGTAGTAAAGGCAGAAGAGCGCCGGCAGTGCTATATACAGTTGCATGAACGAGCCGAGCGTGCAGGTGACGCAGGTGAGTGCCGTGATGTAGGACGGCATGCCGAGCGGGTCGCCTCCGATGACACCGAAGCGTGCCTCGCTGTTGGCTTGACAGATAATAATTTCGGGCAGACTGGCGATGATGTATAGCAAACCGAGCAGGATGGCGCACACCAAGAGCACGACGAACTGACGGCCCCAATAACGCATGGACGTTCCGAAGCGCTTGACCAACAGCGGCCAGAAAGACGTCTTTTCGTTCATCAGGTATTTCACTGCGGGATAGGCCAAAGGCACCATGACCACGCAGACAATGATGGTCATGACGATGACAGCCACCACCGACACGATGTTGTGCATGGGATCGAACAGCATTTCACGTTTCCAGTAGACAAAAGCGGACACAGCTCCGCAGAGCAGGAGAGAGATGAGACCGCACCAGAACCAGGTCTTGATGGATTGCCACACCATGCTGCCCTCCCAGTGCAGGTGATACTGCTGCGGCAGAATGGCACCGCCTTCCTGATGTTGCTTGAGCAGGGCAGCTGCGTAGCCACCGAAGATGGCCGTGTCCAGCACCGAGAGGAGTATAAAGGCACACAAGATAATCAGCAGCGTAAAGTACTGATCTGCATACATATAGGCATGAGGCAGGTCGCTGAACATCTTGGCAATCAGTTCCGGCCACCAGACGATGCTGACCGTTGCGCCGACTCCAGAAATCAGCGAAGCAATGAGCGCAACCAGCCACGTAGCCTTGAATATGCGCCGGAAATTACCTGTATAGAGGCGGAAACCTGCTGTGAGCGATGCGCGGGAACTACGTTCCTTCAGCAATGGTTCAAACGTTTCTTTTTGCATGATAGCTGTTATTTTTGTTTGCAAAGGTAGTGTAAAAATCCGATTCAGCGAAAAGAATACTGATGATTTAGTGTTTTTTTTATGTTCAGGCGGTACCTAAGGAGGGTGTGTCAAAATAGGCACATCCTCTTTTTCTATGTTATTAATGTTGACATAGGAGTCTATGCAGCTCTTTTTATGATTTGTGCGTTTTGTGTTCGTCCTAAGCCCCAAATTGGCTTATATGATGCCATATAAAGC
>JAFUSC010000042.1 GCA_017467705.1 Prevotella sp.
ATCAAATCCTAACACCGTGGGCTCTGACACGAAGGGACTGATGAACGCACTGGAGAACTTCGTCCGCGTGCAGAGCGACGCCGCCCTGCGTCAGGTGGCCGGACAGTATGCTTACGACGATGAAGACAACAAGACCAGCGAGCCCACGCTGCGTTCGAGTGCCGACGAAATCAACGAGCAGCTGGAACAGAAACTCGACGAGCGTCTGGCTCTGGCCGGCATCGAGGTTGTCGAGGCCCGCATCAACTATCTGGCTTACGCTCCTGAGATTGCCGCCGTCATGCTGCGCCGTCAGCAGGCCAGCGCCATCATCACGGCCCGCGAGAAGATTGTGGAGGGTGCCGTGTCGATGGTGAAGATGGCACTCGACAAACTTTCGGACGAGAACGTCGTGGAGCTGGACGACGACAAGAAGGCCGCCATGGTGAGCAACCTGCTCGTCGTGCTCTGCGGCGACGACTCCGCCCAGCCCGTGGTGAATACCGGGACGCTGAACCATTGATGTTTTTTTAAAGACGAATGAGCGGTTTTTAGACGAATGGACGAATAGACGATGATTATACAATATAGGCAAAAATGTGAAATGCAATAATCAATATGAAAAATCAAGAGTTGATAGATAAGATTGTTGAGTGTGCGACGACTGTGCGTCAGCAGTTGGCGGCAGGGTATGAGGAGAAAATATACAAGAACGCCATGTATATCGAAATGAAAAAGCAGGGCATCTTGGTTGAGACGGAAGTTCCGTTTAATGTTTACTATGACGGTGTTGTCGTTGGCGAATATCGGGCCGACCTGATTGCCGACCGCAAAGTGATTGTAGAACTGAAGGCCGTCAACGCTCTCATCAAATATCACTCAGTGCAGTTGGTCAATTACCTGACCGCCACCGGTCTTGACGATGGTATTCTCATCAACTTCGGTGCAGAGAAATTAGAGATCATTCCCAAGACTCGCCTCTACTACAAAAAACTATAATTTCATCTCTTTGTCTAAATCGTAAATCGTAAATCGTAAATCGTTTATTCGTCCATTCGTCCAAATCCGTCTAATCGTCTATTCGTCTATTCGTCTAAATCCGTATATTCGTCCATTCGTCTAAATTCATCTAATCGTCTATTCGTCCATTCGTCTAAAAAACGTTCATTCGTCTAAAGTAAAATATGGCAGAGAAGAATACCAAGAGCTTTATCCTCCGCGTTGATTCTGACACGATGAACGCGATTGAGGCGTGGGCTGCGGATGAGTTCCGCAGCACCAACGGTCAGTTGCAGTGGATCATCACCGAGGCCCTGCGCAAGGCCAAGCGATTGCCGAAGAAGAAAGAAAAACAAAACAATGAAGAACCATAAAGCGAAACAAGAGACATCATGAATAAGAACAACATCAACTTTCAGGTGCATCGCACCAAGGAGGGAACCATCTTCGAGATTGTGAGCGCACTGCTGGTGCTCATGTCGTTGGCACTGAGCGTCATACTTTTCTTCAAGGTGCGTGAGGCCGGTTCAGCCATGCTCATACATACGGGCATCATCTCCTTTTGCGTTCTGCTCATGCTGGTGCTGGCCTATCAGCCCTCGACGTTCAACATCCCCGACAACTCTCCCGCGTCACTGTTCATTGCGACCGTCCGCTTCCTCCGTATAACAGCCGTCCTCTTGGGACTCATGGCGTTGGGCGTCACCGTGAGCGCTTATCTCAGTTTCTCACCCCAGCTGGTCTTTGGCGTGTTCGGCTTCCTCTTCGTGCCTGCGCTTTGTTGGTACCTCGCCGTCTATATGAAGGCAAAAAGAAAGAAACAGTCATAACCGTATGAATAAACGTATCATCCTTATCATCGTCGGTGGCGTCACCTTTCTGGTGGCCCTGTTGCTGACATTGTTGCTCACCGCTTCCACGGCCCGTGCACAACACCTGCACGGCACTTACACAGGCAAACTGAGCGTGGGCTTTCAGAAATTGACCCTCGTGCTGAATGTCGCTGCCGACGGCAGCACGACGTTAGAGAGTCCTGACCAGACGGACCAGAAGATTCCTGCCGTCACTGATTTCCTGTCGGCTGACTCTGTCGCTGTCAGTGTTCCTGCGTTGCAGGCGTCATACCGGGCGCGGCTCGTCGGCAACGAGCTGCAAGGGCAGTTCATGCAGGGTGGCATGTCGCTGCCGCTGACGCTGAAGGCCGGCGCAATGCAGCGTCGTCGTCCGCAGACACCCGTCGCCCCGTTCCCTTACAAGACAGAAGAAGTCACCTTCACCAATGCTCAGGACGGCGCCACGCTGGCCGGCACGCTGTCTCTCCCTGCTCAGGGAGAATCGGAGCGGGGGCTTGTCTTGCTCATGGTGACCGGCAGCGGACAGCAGAACCGCGATGAGGAGCTGATGGGACACAAGCCTTTTGCCGTCATTGCCGACTACTTGGCACGTCACGGCATCGCCACCCTGCGTTATGACGACCGTGCAACGGCGGCCTCGACGGGTGGTGACGTGGCGAACGCCACCAGCGAAGACTTTGCCCGCGACGCTGAGGCGGGCATCCGCTTCCTGCGACAGACGGGACGCTTCAAGACGGTGGGCATCCTTGGCCACAGCGAGGGCGCTGGGCATGGGCGAAGGCGTGACGGTGGAGCAGGTCCGTCAGCAACAGCAGGCTTCAGGTCAGCCGTGGTTGCAGTTCTTCTCTTCCTATCACCCCGCTGACGACATCCGTCACATCACGTGCCCCGTGCTGGCACTGAACGGCACGAAGGACACGCAGGTCGATGCCGAAATGAATCTCTCGGCTTTGCGTAGACTATTGCCGGTCAACAGCAAGACGGTCATCAAGTCCTGTGACGGACTCAACCACCTCTTCCAACACTGCACGACGGGAAAGCCCGATGAATACGGAGAGATAGAAGAAACTTTCTCCGAGGAAGTGCTTCGTGACATGGTGGAGTGGATATTGAAACAATAATCAATAAACAATATACAATAAATAATATACAATATACAATATACAATAAACAGATTACTTAAACCAATCACTTTATTATGGTAGAACTGAAAAATGAACAGCTGACCATTCAGGTGGCAGAGTTGGGAGCAGAGCTCCAGAGCATCAAGGATGCTGAAGGTAACGAATATTTATGGCAGGGTGATCCGGCTTTCTGGCCGCGTCGCAGCCCCATTCTCTTCCCGTTGGTGTGCAGCGTGGAGAATGACACCTATCGGGTTGACGGTCAGGAGTATCACCTGCCGCGTCATGGTTTTGCCCGTGACATGGATTTTACGGTCGTCCGTCAGGGTGAGGACCGCGTGACGCTGGCCCTGCACGAGTCGGAAGAGACGCTGAAGGTATACCCCTTCTGCTTTAATCTGGCCGTCACCTACCGTTTGGAGGGCAACAAGGTTCACGTTATCTGGCACGTGGAGAACACCGACAAGAAGGAACTGCACTTCCAGATTGGCGGTCATCCGGCTTTCAACGTGCCGGGCATGAAGGTGGGCGACCAGCTGGAAGGCTGCATCACGCTCGACAACAAGGAACCGCTCATCGGACTGAAGAGCTACATTGATGGCTCACACGAGATGGTGGATGTGCCCGTCGAGGCAGAGCATGGCGTGATTGAGTTCACCAACCACTTCTTCCGCAACGACTCGGTGAAGATTCACAACAGCCAAGTGCGTCAGGCCGTGCTGCTCGATGAGGACGACCAGCCCGCCGTCACCGTCGATTTCCGCACGCCCGTCATCGCCTTCTGGAGTCCGTTCGACAAGCATGCACCCTTCGTCTGCATCGAACCGTGGTACGGCATCGGCGATCCCCGTGGCTACGACGGCGAGTTCAAGGAAAAGCCCCTCATGAACCACCTGCAGCCCGGTGCCTCATTCATGAGCGAATACACGATTGCAATCAGGTAAATGGTGAGTGGTGAAGGGTGAATAATCAATACGCTTCACGGTACTTACTCTCGTCCTTGTCGTTGAGCATGGAGAGGTATGACTGATAACGGCTCTCGGCGATGTAATGTTCGTCGAGGGCTTTTAGTACGGCACAACCCGGTTCGTGGGTGTGGGTGCAGTTGCTGAAGCGGCACTGCTTGGAGAACTCGAAGATTTCGCGGAAATAGCTGGTCAGTTCTTCACGCTCCATGTCGAACGTACCGAAGCCCTTGATGCCCGGGGTGTCGATGAGCCAAGCGTTGTGTGGTGAGGGGTGAGTGGTGAGTGGTGAGGAGTGAGTGGTGTGTGGTGAGGGGTGAGGGGTGAGCGGTATCATCTCCGAGAACGTGGTGGTGTGCATGCCGGTCTGGTGGGCGTCGCTGATGTCGGCTGTGCGCAGGTTAACGCCGGGCACCAAGCGGTTGATAAGCGTCGACTTGCCGACGCCGCTGTTGCCACTCAGCACGGTGATCTTGCCCGCCAAGAGCGGTCGCAGCTCTTCTACGCCCTCGCCTGTTCCGGCAGAGATGGCTCGGCACTCATAGCCGATGGTCTCGTAGAGCTGAATCATCATCTGCTGATAACGCCGTTCGTCCTCGTCGAGCAGGTCGGTCTTATTAAATATAAGTATCACGGGCACGCGATAAGCCTCGGCTGAGGCCAGGAAGCGGTCAATGAACGTGGTGGACGTCTGTGGACGGTTGACGGTGACAACGAGCAGTGCCTGGTCGACATTGGCGGCAATGATGTGGCTTTGCTTCGACAGGTTGATGCTCTTGCGGATGATGTAGTTGCGGCGGTCTTCTATCTGGGTGATGAAATGCAGATTTGAGGCTTGGGATTTGGGACTTGAGATTTCCGCATCACTGACCTCCACTCTGTCGCCAACGGCCACAGGATTAGTAGAGCGGATGCCCTTCAGCCGAAAGTTCCCTTTGACAATGCAGTTCAGCGTCAGCCCGTCGTCAGTAAGCACCGCATAGCTGCTTCCTGTATTCTTGATGACCAGTCCCCTCATGGTTTTTAATTAGAAATTAGTAATTAGTAATTAGAAATTATGATTACTTCTATAGGCAGCAATGCGGAAACCTGAATTCGGGCGTGCAAATCAATACCTTGTGTGGTAATCATAATTTCTAATTCCTGATTACTGATTCCTAATTTGGAATTGTTACACGGTCATGATTTCCTTGTTCTTGGCCTCCATCAGCTCGTCAAGCTTCTTGATGTACTTGTCGTGCAGCTTCTGCAGGTCCAGCTCGGCGTCCTTCTCGTTGTCCTCGCTCAGACCGTCCTTGATGGCCTTCTTCAGCTTGTCCTTGATGTCGCTGCGCACGTTGCGCACTTCCACCTTGGCCTTCTCAGCAATCTTGTTGCACTGCTTCACCAAGTCGCGGCGGCGCTCCTCAGTAGGCTGGGGGATGCCCAGACGAATCACCTCGCCGTTGTTCTCGGGAGTGATGCCGACGTCAGAGTCCATGATGGCCTTCTCTATGTCGCGTATCTGCTTGCGGTCCCATGGCTTGATGGCAATGGTGCGTGCGTCGGGCGTCGACACGTTTGCTACTTGGTTCAGCGGGACTTTCTGTCCGTACGATTCTACTCTCACGCCACTCAGTATGGCTACGTTGGCGCGTCCGGCACGGATGCGGTTAAGCTCCTCGTCGAGGAACATTGCGGCCATCTCCATGCGCTCTTCAGCCGAGGCTAATGTTGCTTTTACGTCTCTCATATTCCTTAGGTATTAAGTTTTCGAGATTACAAAGATAGTGTAAAATTTCGATTCAACAAAAATAATGCAGACTTTTTTGCATTTTCTGCAAAAATATGCCCTTGGCTCTATAGTACCGCAGAATAGTCGTATTGTGTCGTTTCAGACAAATTTTGTATCGTTTCGGCCTTGGTGATGTTATAAATTTATTGTAACATCGCTTAATGTAGAATGTAGAAATGTAGAAATGTAGAAAAAAACGGCAGCCGCTCATTTGCGGTTGCCGTCCTTGTTGTTGGATATCAGCATTTTACGTTGCTTGCCGTGTGCTATTACGTAGACATGCTTTTGAGTTTTTCGTATTGTCCCTGCTTGGTACGCTTCACAAAGCCGCTTTTTACAGCTCGGGATAGAAAGACAGACGCGGTAGTATAACTTAAT
>JAFUSC010000043.1 GCA_017467705.1 Prevotella sp.
ACTCCTTTAACTCCCTTAACTCCTTTAACTCCCCAAAAAGAAACGTGAAACAAGTGAAAAGTTTAACAATATGACAGCATTAACAAGGACTGACTTCAACTTTGAAGGACAAAAGAGCGTGTATCACGGAAAAGTCCGTGACGTGTATAACATCAACGATGAGCTGATGGTCATGGTGGCCACCGACCGCATTTCAGCTTTCGACGTCATTCTGCCGAAGGGCATCCCTTACAAGGGACAGGTGCTCAACCAGATTGCCGCTAAGTTTCTCGATGCCACCAGCGACATCTGCCCCAACTGGAAGCTGGCCACGCCCGATCCCATGGTGACCGTCGGACTGAAGTGTGAAGGTTTCCGGGTTGAGATGATCATCCGCGGCATCTTGACCGGTTCGGCATGGCGCGAGTACAAGAACGGCTGCCGTGAGCTCTGCGGTGTCCGTCTGCCCGAGGGCATGAAGGAGAATGAGCGGTTCCCCGAGCCCATCATCACCCCGACGACGAAGGCCGACGAGGGACACGACCTGAACATCTCGAAGGAAGAGATCATACGGCAAGGCATCGTGTCAGCCGAGGACTATGCCGTCATGGAGGACTACACGCGGCGGCTGTTCGCCCGCGGACAGGAGATTGCCGCCCGCCAAGGACTCATTCTCGTCGACACGAAGTACGAGTTTGGCAAGCGTGACGGAAAGGTCTATCTCATTGACGAGATTCACACCCCCGACTCTTCACGCTACTTCTACGCTGAGGGCTACGAGGAGAAGCTGGCCAAGGGAGAGCCGCAGCGCCAGCTGTCCAAGGAGTTCGTGCGCCAGTGGCTCATAGAGCACAACTTCATGAACGAGCCCGGACAGCAGATGCCGGAGATAACCGATGCCTACGCCGAGAGTGTCAGTGAGCGCTACATTGAGCTCTACGAGCACATCACGGGAGAGCAGTTCAGGAAAGCAGCTGACCAGGACGACATTGCCGCACGCATCGAGAAGAACGTAAGCAACTGGCTGGAGACATGTACGGGCAGGAAAGCATAAAGCCTTACAACGACGAGGAGAAGGGCAAGCAGGTGGAGCAGATGTTTGACAACATCGCCCCCAGCTACGACAAGCTCAACCACCGTCTCTCGTGGAACATCGACCGCCAATGGCGGCGCAAGGCCATCGGGCAGCTGGCCCCCTACAAGCCACAGCGCATGCTCGACATTGCCACGGGAACAGGCGACTTCGCCATCCTTGCAGCCCGGATGCTCAAGCCCCGGCAGCTGTTAGGCACCGACATCAGCGAGGGCATGATGGAGATAGGTCGCAGGAAAGTCGCTGCCGCAGGACTGGACGGCATCATCACCATTGCCAAGGAGGACTGTCTGTCGCTGTCGTACGCTGACGACGAGTTCGACGCCGTGACAGCAGCCTTCGGCATCCGCAACTTCGCCGACCTGGACAAGGGGCTGAAGGAGATGTGCCGCGTGCTGAAGCCGGGCGGACACCTGAGCATAGCGGAACTGACACGCCCCATGTCGTTCCCGATGAAGCAGCTCTTCGGCATCTATTCGCACACCGTCCTGCCCACCTATGGGCGCCTGATCTCCAAGGACACCAGCGCCTACAGCTACCTCATCCGCACCATCGAGGCATTTCCGCAGGGAGAGCAGATGGTGGACATTCTGAAGAACGCAGGGTTCCGCGAGGCCACCTTCAAACGGCTGACCTTCGGCATCTGCACCATATATTTCGCAACAAAATAACATCAAAGCCCCTAACTTAGGGGACAGCACAAACATGGACAAATACGGACTTATAGGTTATCCCCTGGGCCATTCGTTCTCCATCAGCTACTTCAACCAGAAGTTTGCCGACGAGAACATTGACGCCGTGTATGAGAACTTCGAGATTGCCAGCATCGACCTGCTGGCAGAGGTGGTAGACATGAACCCTAACCTTCAAGGACTCAACGTAACCATCCCTTACAAGCAGAAGGTGATGCCGTTCCTTGACCTCATCAGCCCCGAGGCACGCGCCATTGGTGCCGTCAATGTCATCAAGGTCATCCACGAAGGCAAGAACACGAAGCTGAAGGGCTACAACTCTGACGTGATCGGTTTCACCAAAAGCATTGAGCCCATGTTGGAGCGTTTCCACAAGAAGGCGCTCATACTGGGAACGGGCGGCGCCTCCAAGGCCATCGACTACGGTCTGAAGTCACTCGGACTGGAAACCGTCTTCGTCAGCCGCTACGAGCGTCCTGACACCATTCAATACGAGAAGATTACGCCTGACATCATCAAGGAGTATAACGTCATCGTCAACTGCACGCCCGTCGGCATGTATCCCCACACCGAGGAGTGTCCGCAGCTGCCCTACGAGGCGATGGACAACCACACCATTCTCTACGACCTCATCTACAATCCTGACGAGACGCTCTTCATGAAACGCGGTGCTGAGCACGGAGCAAACACCAAGAACGGACTTGAGATGCTGCTGCTGCAAGCCTTTGCATCGTGGGAGTTCTGGCAGGAGAAGTAACAATAGACAATAAACAACTCAACTTTCGCAAGTTGCAGGAGTTAAAGGAGTTAAAGGAGTTAATGGAGTTAAAGACGTATGTCTTAAAGGCTCCGACACCCTGCTCCTTGTGGGAACACTGAAGGGAAGAAGGTATTGTCCTTTAACTCCTTTAACTTCCTTAACTCCTTTAACTACAAGAAAGTGAGCGAATGCGAAACTTGAATAAACAATAAACGATAGCTGACAGCGTTCGACGCTCAACAAGAAAGAAAATGGACAACAGATACATGCAGCGCGGTGTGAGTGCCGCCAAGGAAGATGTGCACAACGCCATCAAGAACATTGACAAGGGAATCTTCCCGCAGGCTTTCTGCAAGATCATCCCCGACATTCTGGGCGGCGACCCCGAGTATTGTAACATCATGCACGCCGACGGTGCCGGCACCAAGTCAAGCCTGGCCTACATGTATTGGAAAGAGACGGGCGACCTCTCCGTCTGGAAAGGCATTGCGCAGGATGCCATTGTCATGAACACGGACGATCTGCTCTGTGTGGGTGCCGTAGACAACATCCTCGTCAGCAGCACCATCGGACGCAACAAGATGCTGATTCCCGGCGAAGTGATCTCAGCCATCATCAACGGCACAGACGAGCTGCTCAGTGAGCTGCGCGACATGGGCATCGGCATCTGGCCCACCGGCGGCGAGACAGCCGACGTGGGCGACCTGGTGCGGACCATCATCGTCGACTCGACCGTCACCTGCCGCATGCGACGCGCTGACGTCATCGACAATGCCAACATCCGCCCGGGTGATGTCATTGTCGGACTCTCCAGCACAGGACAGGCCACCTATGAGCACCGCTACAACGGCGGCATGGGCAGCAACGGGCTCACCTCAGCCCGCCACGATGTCTTCGCTAAACATCTGGCTGAGCGTTACCCCGAGAGCTACGACCACGCCGTGCCCGACGAGCTGGTATACAGTGGCCGTTACCGTCTGACCGACATCGTAGAACTGACAGAAAGGGAGACCCAAGAACTTTCAACGCTCAATGCTCAACTCTCAACGCTCACCATGGGCCAACTGGTTCTCTCCCCCACCCGCACCTACGCCCCCGTCATCAAGCGCATACTCGACGAGCTGCGCCCCGAGGTGCACGGCATGGTGCACTGCACGGGCGGCGCCCAGACGAAGGTGCTGCACTTCGTGGGCGACAACTGCCGCGTGGTGAAGGACAACATGTTCCCCGTGCCACCGCTGTTCCGCGCTATCCACGAATGTTCGGGCACTGACTGGCGTGAGATGTACCAAGTGTTCAACATGGGACACCGCATGGAGATCTACGTCCGTCCCGAAGTGGCAGAACAGATCATCGCCATTTCCAAGTCGTTCATCATCGACGCCCAAGTGGTCGGCCACATCGAGGAAGGCCCCCGCTCACTGACCATTCACAGCGAACACGGGACATTTGAATACTGACGCTCTGATGACTTTTTGGCACTTTTGGCATGCTTTCATGAAGAAAAATGTCATTTCCCTTTGTGTTTCGGCAATGTTTTTGTAACTTTGCAGACAAAAACGGCAAGGAAATGAAACCAACAGCCATACTGCTGCTGCACTGCCCCGACCAACAGGGCATCATCAGCGAAATAACAAAGTTTATCACTGACAATCAGGGCAACATCGTCTACCTTGACCAATACGTAGACCGTCAGGACGGCGTGTTCTTCATGCGTATTGAGTGGGAGCTGGACGGGTTCCTCATTCCGCGTGAGAAGATACGCGAATACATCAGCACGCTCTACGCCCAGCGCTACCAGATGGAACTGACGCTCTACTTCAACGACGAGCGGCCGCGCATGGCCATCTTCGTCTCGAAGATGAGCCATTGTCTGTATGACCTGCTGGCACGGTGGAAGGCAGGTGAGTTTGAGTGCGACATACCGTGCATTGTCTCTAACCACGAAGACCTGCGCTACGTGGCTGACCAGTTCGGGATACCCTACTACGTGTGGAGCATCCACAAGGACCACTCGAACAAACAGGAGGTGGAGGAGGCCGAGCTGCAGCTGCTCCGTGAGAAGCGCATCACGTTTATTGTGCTGGCACGCTACATGCAGATCATCTCTGACGACATGATAGCCCAGTATCCGCACCACATCATCAACATCCACCACTCGTTCCTGCCCGCCTTCGTAGGTGCCAAGCCATACCATCAGGCGTGGGAGCGCGGCGTGAAGATCATCGGTGCGACGAGCCACTACGTGACTGCCGAACTGGACGCAGGTCCCATCATTGAACAGGACGTGGCACGCATCACCCATAAGGACACGCCCGACAGTCTGGTGCTGAAAGGCAAGGACCTGGAAAAGATAGTGCTCTCACGCGCCGTGTCGAAACACATACAGCGCAAGGTGCTGACCTACAAGAACAAGACCATCATATTCAGTTGAGCATAAACAGCAGATAGCGGAGAGTTGACATGAACGTAGCCATCGTAAAATACAACGCAGGAAACATCTATTCCGTGGTGAACGCACTACGGCGACTGGGTGTTGAACCGATACTGACCGACGATGCCGAGAAGCTCAGGCGGGCTGACCGCGTGCTGTTTCCCGGACAGGGTGAGGCCAGTACGACGATGGCCTACCTGCGTGAACACAGGATCGACGAAGTCATACGCTCACTGACCCAGCCTGTACTGGGCATCTGCATCGGTCAGCAGCTGCTCTGCCGCCACTCAGAAGAAGGCAACACCGACTGCATCGGCATCTTCGACGTTGACGTCCGTCGGTTCCAGCCCCAGCGCCACGAGGACAAAGTGCCCTGCATGGGATGGGGAACGATTCGCGGAGAGTGGAGAGTCGAGAGTGGAGAGAGGAGAGTCGAGAGTGGAAAGAGATTACCACAGCCTGTCCGCTGTTCAAGGGTATATTAAATCTCAAATCTCAAACCTCAATACGTATACTTCGTACATTCCTACTACGTACCTCTCTGTGAGCATACGGCAGCTGTGGCTGACTACATTCTGCCCTACTCTGCCGCCCTGCATAAGGACAACTTCTACACCTGCCAGTTTCACCCCGAGAAGAGTGGACAAGTGGGTGAACAAATACTGAGGAACTTCCTCGACATCAAGTAATTAATCACAAACAGCAAATCCGCAAACAGCATGCAACTCATCCCTGCCATCGACATCATCAACGGCCAGTGCGTACGCCTGACGAAAGGCGACTATGCGCAGAAGACCGTCTACAACTCGTCACCTGCTGAGGTTGCGGCGGGCTTTGAGGCCATCGGCTTCAAGCGGTTGCATGTGGTCGACCTCGACGGTGCCAAGTCACGCCACATCGTGAACGGTCAGGTGCTGCGCGACATTGTTGCACAGACACAGCTCGTGGTGGACTTCGGCGGCGGCATCAAGACCGATGCCGACATAGAGGAAGCCTTCCAAGCCGGTGCACAGATGGTCACCGTGGGAAGCATTGCCGTGCAGCAACCGGAACTGTGCTTCAAGTGGCTGGAGCAGTACGGTGCTGACCGCATCATCTTAGGCGCCGACGTGCGGAAGGGAAAGATCAGCATCAACGGATGGAAAGAGGACTCGACTGAAGACCTGTTGCCCTTCCTGCGGAAATATGTCGACGCCGGCGTGAAGAACGTGCTCTGCACGGAAATTTCAAAAGACGGCACACTGAGCGGCCCCGCCATTGAGCTGTATGAAAGCATCATGAATGCCTATCCCTCCCTGCACCTCATCGCCAGCGGAGGCGTAAGCAGCATCGATGACATACGGGCACTCGAAGCGGCAGGCATCCCTGCTGTCGTCTTCGGAAAAGCAATCTACGAGGGACGCATAGACCTTCGGCAATTGATCATGGACAATGAATAAACGATAAAGATGGGACTGGCAAAACGTATCATCCCCTGCCTTGACGTCAAGAACGGTGAGACCGTCAAAGGCACCAACTTCGTCAATCTGCGCTCAGCCGGCGACCCCGTTGAGCTGGGCAGGCTTTACAGCAAACAGGGAGCTGACGAACTGGTGTTTCTGGACATCACGGCCTCGTTTGAAGAGCGTAAGACGTTCACCGACATGGTGACCCGTGTGGCCCAGACCATCAACATACCGTTTACCGTGGGCGGCGGCATCAATGAGCTGGCTGACGTGGAACGCCTGCTCAATGCCGGAGCTGACAAGGTAAGCATCAACTCGGCAGCCCTGCGCCGTCCGCAACTGATTGACGAGATAGCCACCCACTTCGGCTCACAGGTCTGCGTCGTCGCCATTGATGCGAAGAAAGTCCCCCTTGCAGCCCCCGAGGGAGAAGCCATTTGGTCCTGCTACCTGAAAGGTGGTCGTGAACGCACTGAGCGTCAGCTTTTCGAGTGGGCTCATGAAGCTCAGGAGCGCGGAGCAGGCGAGATACTCTTCACCTCCATGAACCACGACGGCGTGAAGCAAGGCTTTGCCAACGAAGCCCTGCGCCAATTGGCCGACACGCTCAGCATCCCCATCATTGCCAGCGGCGGGGCCGGGTGCAAAGAGCACTTCCGCGACGTCTTCATCGAGGGACATGCTGACGCAGCACTGGCAGCCTCGGTGTTCCACTTCGGAGAGATACCTGTGCCGGAGCTGAAACAATATTTGAAAGAACAAGGAATAAACGTAAGATAAATGGAGATTGACTTCAAGAAAATGAATGGCCTCGTGCCTGCTATCATCCAAGATGCCACGACGCGCAAAGTGCTCATGCTCGGTTTCATGAATCAGGAAGCCTATGAGAAGACACTGAGCACGGGGCACGTCACCTTCTGGAGCCGCACGCGCAACTGCCTGTGGACGAAAGGCGAGACCAGCGGCAACTACCTGAACCTCGTGGACATGAAAAGTGACTGCGACCATGACACGCTGCTCATTCAGGTTCACCCTGACGGCCCCACCTGCCACACAGGTACCGACACCTGCTGGGGCGAAACAAACGACTTAAACCCAATCCTATTCCTCACTGAATTACAAGATTTTATCTGCCGCCGGAAAGAGGAAATGCCAGAAGGTTCTTACACCACCAAACTGTTTCGGGACGGGGTGAACCGCATTGCCCAGAAAGTGGGTGAAGAAGCACTGGAAACGGTCATTGAGGCAACCAGTGGCGGCGACAAGCTGACCTACGAAGCCAGTGACCTGCTCTATCACCTCATCGTGCTGCTCACCGACCAAGGGCTGCGCATTGAGGATGTGGTCAAGGAACTGCAGATGCGCCACGACCCTGAGTGGGACAAGAAACGCCGTCAGGCCAAAGCCGCCGGAGAAATGAAATAGTGCTGAAAGAGAGTAAGTCGTAAAATCGTAAATTTGTAAATCGTAAATATAAAAGATGCTGATTGACTACAAGAACGTGAACATATACCAGCAAGACCAGCTGGTGCTTGAGGGTGTCAACTTCCACGTTGACGAAGGAGAGTTCATCTACCTGATTGGCCGCGTAGGCTCCGGCAAGAGCTCGCTGCTGAAGTCCATCTACTTTGAACTGGACATAGAGGAAGCCGACAATGCCATTGTGCTTAACCACGACCTGCGTGGGCTGAAACGTAAATACGTGCCTGCCCTGCGCCGCCAGATGGGTATCATCTTCCAAGACTTCCAGTTGCTGGGCGACCGTACCGTCTACCAAAACCTGCGCTTCGTGCTGAAAGCTACGGGCTGGAAGAAGAAGAGTGAGATTGACGACCGCATCAAGGACGTACTGACTGACGTCGACATGGTAGACAAGGCAGACCGTCTGCCTCACGAGCTGTCTGGCGGCGAACAGCAGCGCATCGCCATAGCACGCGCCATACTGAACCGTCCGAAAATGATTGTAGCCGACGAGCCGACAGGCAATCTCGACCCCGAGACAGCAGCCAACATCATCGGACTGCTGCGACAGATTTCCCAGACGGGCACTGCCGTCATCATGTCAACTCACAACATCCCGCTGCTCGACCAGTTTCCCGGCATTGTCTACCGCTGCAAAGACCACAAGCTGGACGAGATTACAGAGAACTACAACCAACTGCTGGCCGACGAGGAAGAAGGTGCAGAAGAGGAGCACACGACCGAAGACGAAGCACCCGACAACGGCTACAGCGCACGCGAAGACCTGTCGATTTAAGTGAGAAGTGACAAGTGACAAGTGAGAAGTGAGAAGTGAAAAGTGACAAGTGATAAGTGACAAGCGATTAATGAAAAGTGATAAGCATATGAAAGTAATGAAATTCGGCGGAACCTCCGTAGGCACTCCGCAACGCATGAAAGAAGTTACACAACTGGTAACCAAGTCGGGACAGCCCGTCTTTGTCGTTCTCTCTGCCATGTCAGGCACGACCAATTCGCTGGTCGAGATTTCCGACTACCTCTACAAGAAGAATCCTGACGGTGCCAATGAAGTCATCAACAAGCTGGAGCAGAAATACATGCGCCACGTGGAAGAACTCTACACCAAGGATGAGACCCGACAGGCCACACGCGAGTTCCTGCAAGGCGAGTTCAACTTCCTGCGCTCCTTCACCAAAGAGCTGTTCACCTCGTTTGAAGAAAAGAGCATCATTGCCCAAGGCGAAATCATGTCGACGAACATGGTGGTCAACTACATGTGTGAGCAAGGCATCAACGCCGTGCTGCTCAATGCACTTGACTTCATGCGCACTGACAAGAACTCAGAGCCCGACCCTGTCTACATCAAGGAAAAGCTGCACGCCGTCCTTGAGCAGAACGAAGGTGCACAGGTCTATGTCACACAGGGCTTCATCTGCCGCAATGCCTACGGTGAGGTGGACAACCTGCAACGTGGCGGCAGCGACTACACCGCCTCACTCATCGGAGCAGCCATCAATGCCGAGGAGATTCAGATATGGACCGACATTGACGGCATGCACAACAACGATCCGCGCGTGGTGGACAAGACACAGCCCGTGCACCAGCTGCACTTCGAGGAAGCTGCTGAGCTGGCCTACTTCGGTGCGAAGATTCTGCACCCCACGTGCGTCCAGCCTGCCAAGTATGCGGGCATCCCCGTCCGTCTGCTCAACACCATGGACCCCGACGCTGAGGGCACCACTATCAGCAACGCCACGGAGTATGGCAAGATCAAGGCTGTAGCTGCCAAGGACAACATCATCGCCATCAAGATCAAGTCCAGCCGTATGCTGCTGGCCACAGGTTTCCTGCGCAAGGTGTTCGAGATATTCGAGTCGTACCAGACGCCCATGGATATGGTGTGCACCTCTGAGGTCGGCGTCAGCATGAGCATCGACAACTCAGCCCATCTGGGTGAGATCGTCGACGAACTGAAGAAGTACGGCACCGTCACTGTCGACGCGGGCATGTGTGTCGTCTGCGTCGTGGGTGACCTCGATTGGTCGAACATCGGTTTCGAGACCCGCGTGATGGACGCCATGAAGGATATTCCCATCCGCATGATCAGCTACGGTGGCAGCAACTATAACATCTCGTTCCTCATCAAGGAAGAAGACAAACGTCGTGCCCTGCAAAGTCTCAGCGACACCTTGTTTAATTAATGGTGGGAAACGAAAATCATCAATATGAAAGGACGATTCCCCATAGCGAAGTTTGAGTCCATGCGGACTCCCTTCTACTATTACGACACCGACCTGTTACGCCAGACGCTGCGCGCCATCAACGACGAAGCCGGACGGCATGAGGGCTTCGTCGTGCACTACGCGATCAAGGCCAACGCCAACCCGAAGCTGCTGCAAATCATACGCGAAGCCGGACTGGGTGCCGACTGTGTCAGCGGCGGCGAGATACAGGCTTCTGTCGATGCCGGATTTCCCGCCGAGCGCATTGTCTACGCCGGTGTGGGCAAGAGCGACTGGGAAATCAATCTCGGACTTGACCACGACATCTTCAGCTTCAACGTGGAAAGCCTTGCCGAGCTGGAGGTCATCAACGAGCTGGCCGCAGCCAAGGGAAAGGTGGCCCGCATTGCCCTGCGCATCAATCCCAACGTAGGAGCCCATACGCATGCGAACATCACCACGGGTCTGGCCGAGAACAAGTTTGGCATTGCCATGAGAGACATGGAGCCGGTCATTGAGCAAGCGCGACAGATGGAGAACGTGAAGTTCGTCGGCCTGCACTTCCACATCGGCTCACAGATTCTCGACATGGGCGACTTCGAAGCACTCTGCAACCGCATCAACGACCTGCAACAGGAACTGGAACGCCACCGCATCAAGGTGGAGAACATCAACGTGGGTGGTGGACTCGGTGTTGACTACCAGCACCCGAACCGTGTGCCGGTGCCCGACTTCAAGGCTTACTTCGACACTTATGCCAAGAAGCTGAAACTGCGTCAGGGACAGACGCTGCACTTCGAACTGGGGCGGGCTGTCGTCGCGCAGTGCGGCTCACTCATCACGCGCACGCTCTACGTCAAGCAAGGCACCGCTAAGCAGTTTGCTATCGTCGATGCCGGCATGACGGACCTCATCCGCCCGGCACTCTATCAGGCTTATCACAAGATAGAGAACATCACCAGCGAAGAACCTGTTGAGCAATATGACGTGGTGGGTCCCATCTGCGAGTCGAGCGACGTCTTCGGCAAGCATGTTGACCTGAACCGCACGCAGCGGGGCGACCTGATTGCCATCCGCACAGCCGGTGCCTACGGCGAGATCATGGCCTCACAATACAACTGTCGCCCGTTGCCTCAGGGCTACACCAGCGACGAAATCAAATTCAGATCATGACAACAGACAGTTCTCAGCAACCACACGCCAATGGCCTCTCCATCGTTCTGGCCGTCCACGACCAAGCCATGGAGACCGAACAGCACCTGCCACGCTTCCTGACGATGGCATGCGACATGGACTATGAGGTAATTGTGGTTGACGACTCATCGGCAGACGACACTCCCGACATACTGATGCGTCTGAAAGCCGAACATCCCAGACTCTACACAACCTTTCTCCCCAAGTCGGTGGTATTCAATCCCAGCCGCATGCAACTGGCATTGGCAGTCGGTGCCAAGGCAGCACACTATCCCTACATTGTGCTGGCCGACATCACCCGCCCCCCACAGTCAGATGCGTGGTTACAGGAACTGGCACGCGAGACAGCCGCACACCCTGAGGCCATCATGGCCTACAGCAGTCGGAAGAGCGATATGCCGGTACGCCTGAAAACCTGCGACACGCTGGAACAGGCCGCTCCGTTCATCCGTAAAGCAGAACGACGGTCGGGACAGGGGCACCGCGGCAAGTGGCTGAAACTGCGCCGTGGCCTCTACGATGCCGTTGCCGTCAGACGGGAACGGGTGCACGACGCCATCAGGCTGTTTGACCAACGAATCGGTTTCCTGCGACTGTGGGGGCTGCGCCTGCGCGTATATACAAGCTAAACTATGAGAATATTGCACTTCTACGACCCTGGCAAGGAGATTCAGGCGCACTATGTGCACCTGCTCAAGGATGTCATGGCCGGAAGTGCCGAACTGCACGACACGTGTTCACTCCGCGAGGCCCGTCAACAACTGTCCAGCACTCACTTCGACCTGCTGCACCTGCACGGATGCTGGTCGCAGCGCTATGCTTCGGTTGCAACTGCCGC
This sequence comes from Prevotella sp., assembly GCA_017467705.1. Classification (GTDB taxonomy): domain Bacteria; phylum Bacteroidota; class Bacteroidia; order Bacteroidales; family Bacteroidaceae; genus Prevotella. The sequence goes on from JAFUSC010000043.1 coordinate 12,119, forward strand.
TCACCGCAACGGCACACGTGTCATCATCACTCCACACGGCGAGTTGGAACCGTGGATTCTGAAAGAACGCGAGTGGCAGGAGAAGCTTCCCAAGACACTGCTCTACCAACGCCGCACCATCATGCAGGCCTACGTCATCATTGCCATGGGCAAGATGGAAGCCGAAAGCCTGCAACGGCTGGGGTGGAACCCGCGTATAGAGACCGTGCGCAACGCACTCATCACCCACTCCATCAGCCGCGAGGAGATGACACGCCAGTTGTTCACCATCTATCAGCGGGTCATGGACAGCGACCAGCTTAACCTCATGACGCCGACGGAGCGTGACACACTCTTCTTGCTGCTCAAGGCCGGTACCTGCGGCAGCAAGGAGTGGATACCTTCCCTCCCCTCTTCTTTCGGTCAGCAGGACACGGCCCAATGGCGCCGGTTGTTCATCTACGCACGTGACGAGCAAGTGGAGCCGGTGCTTAGACGTGGCCTGCACGTGCTTAACGTGTCAGCCCCCTACATGGACGTGAGCACCATCGAGAGCTATCTGCCCACAGGCTACACAGCCCCCCAGACCATTGCCTCGGCCATCGGCAACCAATATGCCACAGAGAACGACCGCATGCTGGCCACCTTCCGTCACTTAAACAATCTTACTCAGCATAACAAACTGGCCATCTGTCATTTGTTGGAATTAGAAAAAGAAATACGCGAACATTATATTGACGAGTCATCACTGGCAGAAACGCTCCAAGAGAACCGTCTGCTGCCTCTGGCCCGCCGCATCATGGGCGTCATGCAACGGCTGACGGCTTTCGAGGAAGGCATGATGCCCGTCACGCCTATTCACGACAAAAAGACCAAGGAATTAGAACTGATGATAACTAAACACCTCTCCATATGATTACAAACACTGACCAACGGACCACTGACATTCATTACCTCAACCTGCTCAGCCAGTCGTTCCCGACCATAGCTGATGCAGCCACGGAGATCATCAATCTGGAAGCCATCATGAACCTGCCGAAGGGCACGGAGCACTTTCTGGCTGACCTGCACGGTGAGAGCGACGCCTTCATCCACGTGCTCAAGAACGCTTCGGGCAACATCAAGCGTAAGGTCAACGAGCTCTTTGCCGGCGGACTGCGCGAGACAGAGAAGAAGGAGCTGTGCACGCTCATCTATTATCCAGAACAGAAACTGGAGCTTGTCAAGGCTGCCGAAGAGGATATTGACGACTGGTATCACATCACCATCCATCAGCTGGTGCGCGTGGCACGTGACGTCTCAAGCAAGTACACCCGTTCCAAGGTGCGCAAGGCACTGCCCGCCGACTTCTCCTATATCATTGAAGAGCTGCTTCATGAGCGCACGGACGACTCGAACAAGGCAGCTTATGTAAATGTCATCGTGGACACCATCATCACCACGGGCCGTGCTGATGACTTCATCTGTGCCCTCTGCAACGTCATACAGCGGCTGGCCATTGACCAGCTGCACATCTTAGGCGATATCTTCGACCGTGGTCCGGGCGCCCACATCATTCTGGACACCATGCGCCAATATCACTCATGGGACATCCAGTGGGGCAATCACGACATGCTCTGGATGGGTGCTGCCGCCGGTAACGATGCCTGCATCTGCAACGTGCTGCGCCTCTCACTGCGCTATGCGAATCTGGCCACGCTTGAAGAGGGCTACGGCATCAACCTCGTGCCGCTGGCCACGTTTGCCATGGACGTCTATGGCGCCGACCCGTGCACCGAGTTCATGCCCCGCCTGCTGAAGGGGCAGCAGATGGACGAGAAGACACAACTGCTGACAGCCAAGATGCACAAGGCCGTCACCATCCTGCAACTCAAGCAGGAAGCCCTCATCTTCCGCCGCCGTCCCGAATGGCAGATGCAGGACCGCTGTCTGCTGGAGTGCGTAGACACGGCGACGGGCGTCTGCACCATCGACGGGCACGCCTACGAAATGAAGGACACGAACTTCCCCACCGGCCTGAGTCTGACCACCGAGGAAGAACAGCTCATGCAGAAGCTGCACCACTCGTTCCGCGTCTCTGAAAAACTGCGCAAGCACATCAAGATGCTGCTGTCTCACGGCTGCATGTACTCCATCTGCAACCAGAACCTGCTCTTCCACGCCTCCTGTCCGCTCAACGCCGACGGGTCGCTGAAAGAGGTGGAAATCTACAAAGGCCGTAAGTACAGCGGCGTGGAACTGATGAAGCAGATCGGCATGGTGGTGCGTGCTGCCTACGAGAGCGACACGGAGCCAGAGCTGAAAACCTACGCCCGCGACTACTTTCTCTACCTGTGGTGCGGCAAGGACTCCCCGCTTTTCGACAAGTCAAAGATGGCCACCTTCGAGCGCTATTTCCTCTGCGACAAGACAACCTACACCGAGGAGAAAGGCTACTACTTCCAGCTGCGCAACAATGCCGAGGTGTGCGACCGCATACTTGATGCCTTCGGTGTGACGGGCGAGAACCGTCATATCATCAACGGCCACGTGCCCGTGCATGCCGCTTCGGGCGAGAATCCCATCAAGGCAGGCGGGCGCCTGATGGTCATCGACGGCGGTTTCTCAGAGACCTACCGTAAGGAGACGGGCATTGCCGGCTACACGCTGGTCTACCACAGCCGCGGTTTCCAGCTGGTGCAGCACGAGCCGTTCACCAGTGCAGCTGACGCCGTACTGCGCGGCACCGACATCAAGTCGACCACCCAGCTCGTGGAAATGTCGGCCCACCGCATGCTCGTGGCCGACACAGACAAAGGCCGTGAACTGCGTGCACAGGTGGCTGACCTCAAACAACTGCTCTACGCCTACCGCCACGGCATCCTCAAAGAGAAGCGGTAAAAGCAAAAGATACTCTTTTACACTTGAAACGATGGTTCTTTCACATGCAAACGATGCTTGTTTGAAGTGAAAAGAACCATCGTTTACTACTGTAAAGTGATATCTTTTTCACCCGAAACAAGCATCGTTTACTCCTGCGGATGATATATCCGGTTAAAAGTGGAGTGCCAAAGCAAGGCTTTAGAACGGCAGGTCGTCGGCACTGCCTTCTGCCGGTGCTTCGCTGGCAGGGGGGAACGGTGCCTGCTCTGCCGCAGGAGAGGCAGCGGCAGCAGGAGCAGCGGCGGGTGCTGCTGCGGGAGCGCCGGGAGCGGGGAAAGGCTGAGCAGCCGGGGCAGCAGGAGCCACGACACCACGCTGAATGTTAAAGGCACGGATTTCGTTGAACCAACGACCGTTATACTCATGGGCGTCGATGTCGAAGCTGACAGTCAGCTCCTCGCCCATCTGAATGTTAAATTGCTTGATGCGGTCCTCGCCAAAAAGACGGAACACGCACTTGCGCGGATAAGTGCCGGGCACCTCAATGACGTATTCCTGAGACATCCACGGGTTACCCGTGCGGGCTGAGACACCGCTGTTAGCGGGCAATACTGCAATAATTTTTCCTGTTAAATCCATATTGTTTTTTATTCATTAAAATGTTTTGTTTCTTGAAATCGCTTGCGAAATTACAAAAATAGTTTTAAATTGCGACACTTTTTTCCAAATATTTTTGTTTATAACGCAGTATTTTTGTATTTTTGTACTCGTTTTGAGAACGATTAATAATTAAAAACAATTAATAGCAATGAGATTTACCGTATCAAGCACTGCCCTGAGCAGTAAACTGTCAGCCTTGGCAAGAGTGATTAACAGCAAGAACTCGCTCCCCATACTGGCTGATTTCGTGTTCGAGATCAATGAGAATGAGCTCACGCTGACCGCTTCGGACAGCGAGAATGTGATGACAACAACGCTGGCGCTGACAGAGAGCGACGGTTCGTGCCGCTTCGCCATCAGCAACCGCGACCTGCTGGAGGCCGTCAAGGGATTCTCGGAGCAGCCCCTCACGTTTGACATCAATCAGGAGAAAGGACTGGCCCGCATCAACTATCAGAACGGTCTGTTCTCACTCCCCATCGACAATGCCGACGAGTTTCCCCCGACGCAGACCATCAGCGACAATGCCACCGTCATACAGCTGCCCAGCAACATCATGGCAGAGAACTTAGGCCGCTCGCTCTTCGCCACAGCTCAGGACGAACTGCGCCCCGTCATGAACGGTGTCTACTTCGACCTGACGCCGGAGTGTCTGGCCATCGTCGCCAGCGACGGTCACAAGCTCGTCAGGAACAAGGTGCTGAACATCCACAGCGACCAGCCGGCATCATTCATCCTGCCCAAGAAGCCTGCCACGCTGCTGCGCAACATGCTGCAGAAGGAAGGCGGCGACGTCGTTGTCCGCTTCGACGAGCGTAACGCTGAGATCACCTATGACGAGGGCGTCATCACCTGCCGCCTCATCGAGGGCCGCTACCCCAACTACAACAGCGTCATTCCGCAGTCGAACCCCAACCAGCTGACCATCGACCGCCTGGGTCTGCTCAGTGCACTGCGCCGCGTGCAGCCCTTTGCCAACGACTCGAGCAACCTCATACGTTTCCACGTGGAGGGTTCAACGCTCAAGCTCGACGCTGAGGACTTCGACTTCTCGAAGACTGCCACGGAGCAGATGACCTGCGACTACAACGGACACCCCATGAGCATCGGTTTCAAAGGCTCGGCGTTCATCGAGATACTGAGCAACTTCGAGTGCTCCGAGGTTATCATCCAGCTGGCTGACCCCAGCCGCGCCGGACTCGTGCTGCCCTCAGAACAGCCCGAGAATCAGGATGTGCTCATGCTCATGATGCCCATGCTCATTAATGACTAAACAGCAATGAAACTGAACTTAAAGAAACCGCTCATCATCTTCGACCTTGAAACGACCGGGCTTGACCTGGTGAAAGACTGCATCATACAGATATCCTACATCAAGGTGCTGCCTGACGGTCATGAGGAAAGAGGCAATGAGCTGATTAACCCTGAGAAGATAATACCTGCCGAAGTGGAAGCTTTGACAGGTATTAGTAATGATATGGTGAAGGGAAAGCCGACGTTCAAGCAGATAGCCCGCCAGCTGGAAGAGGCGTTCAAGGGCTGCGACTTTGCCGGCTTCAACTCCAACCACTTCGACATTCCCCTGCTCGCTGAGGAATTCCTGCGTGCAGGCATTGATTTCGACTTCTCCAAGTGCCGCCTCATCGACGCACAGACCATCTTCCACAAGATGGAACGCCGCAATCTGGCAGCTGCCTATAAGTTCTACTGCGGGCATAAGATGGAAGAAGACTTCGAGGCCCACCGTGCCGACCAAGACACCGAAGCAACCTACCGCGTACTGCAGGCACAGCTGGACTTCTACACCGAGGAGCACCAGCGTGAGCTGAACGAGAATCCCGAGGGACGCACCCTGCAGAACGACATGGATTTTCTGGCAGACTTCTCGAAGGTCAACAAGAACGTTGACTTCGCCGGCCGCATCGTCTGGCAAGAGCAGTTAGGACCTGACAAGAAGCCTTTGCTCGACAAGGACGGTAAGCCCCGGATGATTGAGGTCTTCAACTTCGGCAAGCATAAGGGTCTGCCCGTGGCACAGGTGCTGCGCATGGACCCGGGCTACTACAGCTGGATTCTGTCCGGCGACTTCACGTTCAACACCAAGCAAGTGCTTACCCGCATCCGTCTGAGGGAAGCAGGGAAATAAAAAACTCGAAGCTTAATGCTCATGTTAAAGGGAAAGAAAATCGTTATGGGCATCACCGGCTCGATAGCCGCCTACAAGTCATGCCTGATCATACGCCAGCTCATCAAGGCCGGCGCTGAGGTGCAGGTGGTCATCACACCCGCCGGACGTGAGTTCATCACCCCCATCACACTGTCGGCACTGACGCAGAAGCCGGTCATCACTGACTTCTTCGCCCAGCGTGACGGTACGTGGCACTCACACGTGGCACTGGGACTATGGGCTGACGCCATGCTGATAGCCCCATGCACAGCCTCAACGCTGGGGAAGATGGCCAACGGCATTGCTGACAACATGCTCATAACGACCTACCTGTCCATGAAGGCACCCGTGTTCATTGCTCCGGCGATGGACCTTGACATGTACCAGCACCCCACGACGCAGCAGAACATGGAACGGCTGCGCGGCTTCGGCAACCACATCATTGAGCCGCAGTCAGGTTTTCTGGCCTCAGGACTGGAAGGCAAGGGACGCATGGAAGAGCCCGAACGGATAGTGGAGTATCTGAGCGAGAACTTAGCCCCCCTGTCGTCCCCCGAGGGGGACACTAATGTTCAAGGCGCAGCAAAAGCCTCCCCTCGGGGAGGTTTGGAGGGGGCTCCCTCTGGTTTGGAGGGGGCTCCCTCTGGTTTGGAGGGGGCTCCCTCTGGTTTGGAGGGGGCTCGCATCCTCATCACCGCAGGCCCGACCTACGAGAAGATTGACCCTGTGCGCTTCATCGGCAACTACAGCAGCGGCAAGATGGGCTTTGCACTGGCCGAAGAGTGTGCCCGACGTGGCGCCGAAGTGACGCTCATTGCCGGTCCGGTCAGCTGCCAAGTGTCACCGGAACTCCGTGAGCTGATTCACCGGATTGACGTGGAGAGCTGCGAAGAGATGTATCAGGCAGCCATCAGTGCCTTCCCCGCACACCAGGCAGCCATCCTCTGTGCTGCCGTGGCCGACTTCCGTCCTGCCCGGCAAGCAGAACGGAAAATCAAGCGTGAGAAAGAAAGCGGCGACGGCTCATTGCAGCTGCAACTGGTTCCCACCCGCGACATTGCTGCGGCACTGGGACGGATGAAGCAACCCGGACAGCGACTGGTGGGCTTTGCGCTGGAGACCAACGACGAAGAAGCCAATGCACGACAGAAGTTGCAGAAGAAGAATCTCGACTTCATCGTGCTGAACTCACTCAACAATCAAGGCACGTGCTTTCAGTCGGACGACAACCAGATTACCATCATCTCGCAGGACGGTGAGAAGTGCTTTGACAAGAAGCCGAAAGCACTTGTTGCACAAGACATTATTGACGAGTTATTCAACATTCTATGAAGACCATCCAGACCATCTTGACACTTTGTCTGCTCTTGACAGCAGGGCACCTGAAGGCACAGGAACTGTTGGCCAAGGTGAACATCAACCACAGCCAGATTCAGGGCACGGACAACAGCGTGTTCGAGAACCTGCAACAGACGCTGGAGCAGTTCATCAATGACCGCCAATGGACCGCCTTGCAGTTTCAGCAGAACGAGCGCATTGTCTGTAACTTCAACATCACCGTGACCAAGTACGTCAAGGAGGATAACCGATTCAGCTGCACGGCACTCATACAGGCCAACCGGCCCGTCTACAACTCTGCCTACAACAGCACACTCTACAACAACAGCGATAAGAGCTTCGACTTTGATTTCGCGCAGTTCGACCAGCTGAACTTCAGCGACGAGATGATAGACAATCAGCTCACCGCACTGGTGGCCTATTACTGCTACCTGATCATCGGTCTCGACCTTGACTCATTCAGTCCCATGGGTGGCACTGACGTGCTGCAGCAATGCCTGAACCTTGTCAACAATGCCCAAGACCTCGGTTTCTCCGGGTGGAAAGCCTTTGAAGACAGCCGCAACCGCTTTGCCATCATCAACGACTATCTTGACGAGGCCATGAAACCCTTTCGCCAGTTGCAGTACGACTACTACCGCACGGGACTTGACGAGATGGCCAACAACGCAGAGCGTGGCCGCACCGCCATCACGACGACGCTGGAAGAAAACCTGAAGGCAGCCCACAGCAACAAACCGCTCAGCCTGTTGCCACAGATATGGACCGACTACAAGCGCGACGAGCTTGCCAATATATATAAAGGTAAAGGAACACAGAAAGAGAAAGAATCCATCTATGAACTGCTGTTCTCCATCAACGCCGCACAAAACAATGCGTGGGAACAGATTAAGCAGTAAGGACACCATCTATGCTGAAACGACTATACATCAAAGACTATACGCTCATCGACGTGCTCGACATTGAGTTTGACCAAGGTTTCTCTGTCATCACCGGCGAGACCGGTGCCGGCAAGAGCATCATTCTCGGTGCCCTCGGACTCATTCTGGGCCGCCGGGCTGATGCCAAGGAAATCAAGACGGGCGCCACACGCTGCTGCATAGAGGCCCACTTCGACCTGAGCAACTATGCCATGCAGGACTTTTTTGACGACAATGACATTGACTACGATGCCGAAGACTGTATCATACGCCGTGAGCTGACCAGCGCAGGCAAAAGCCGGTCGTTCATCAATGACACCCCGGCCTCGCTTGCCCTGCTGAAGGAGCTCGGCGAACGGCTCGTAGACATTCACTCACAGCACCAGAACCTGCTTCTCAACAAACACGACTTCCAGCTCAGCGTCATCGACATCATAGCTGACGACCAGCAGTTGCTGACCAATTACCACACGGCCTATACGCACATGCACGACCTGCGTCACCGGTTGGAGACGCTGCAGAACGACATTGAGCAGAGCCGACAGAACGCAGACTTCCTGCAGTTCCAGTTCAACGAACTGTGTCAGGCGAATCTTTCACCTGATGAACAGGAAGAGCTGGAGCAACGCAGCGACACCATGACCCATGCCGAGGACATCAAGAGCGCCCTCTACGAAGCAGACACAGCACTCTCCGACGATGAGCACGGCGTTGTCAGCCAACTGAAGAAAGCCTACAACGCACTCAGCAGCATCTCGAACGTGTTGCCACAGACACAAGAGCTGGCCGAACGCATGGACACCTGCTACATTGAGCTGAAAGACATGGCACAGGAAGTGGGTTCACGCATCGGTGACATCGACTTCGACCCGTCAGAGCTGGATGCCGTCAACAATCGGTTGGACAGAATCTACGAGCTTGAAAAGAAATATCACTGCCAGTCGGTGGATGAGCTGTTGACGCTTCAGGAAGAACTGAAAGGCAAACTGGGAGCCATTGAGAACAGCGATGAAGCACTGGCCGAACTGCAACAGGCACTCACCAAGCAGCAACAGGAATGTGAACGGCTGGCTGCGTCGCTGACCAAGCAACGCACCAAAGCAGCACGCCTGATAGAGAAAGACATCCTGCAACGGCTCATGCTGCTCGGCATGCCTCACGTCCGCTTCGAGATCAGCATTATGGAAGAGAGCTTAGGCCCCAACGGACACGACAAGGTGGCGTTCCTCTTCAGTGCCAACAAGTCAATGCCCATGCAGCCTGTGTCGCAAATAGCCTCCGGCGGCGAGATTGCCCGCGTGATGCTGGCCCTGAAGACCATCATCAGCAACGCATCCAAGCTGCCGACCATCATCTTCGACGAGATAGACACAGGTGTCAGCGGCAAGACAGCCGAGTGCATGGCACAGATGATGCAGGAAATGGGACAGGAAGGGCGACAGGTCATCAGCATCACCCACCTGCCACAGATTGCAGCACTCGGTTCGACACACTATAAAGTATATAAGGAAGAGACAGCCGAGGGCACCCACAGCCACATGAAGCGTCTCGACAATGAAGAACGCATCCGCGAGATAGCACAGATGCTCAGTGGCAGCGACATCAGCGAAGCCGCCGTCAGCAATGCCAAGGAGCTGTTAAGAATTAAATAAGAAAAGAACATGAAACAGAAACAATGGAATAGGACGAGAAAGTTGGTTTGGGTGATTCTGCCCTTATGCCTTTTCACCTTTTTACCTTTAGGAGCACAGCCGGGCTGGACCTCCAAGGCAGCCAAGTCAGTGTTCACGCTCAAGACGTTTGCAGCTGACGGTTCGCTCATTGCCAGCAGCAACGGATTCTTCGTCAACGAACAAGGCGATGCCGTGAGCACGTTCACTCCGTTCATCAATGCCCAGCGTGCCGTCATTATCGACGCTTCCGGCAAGGAAGCAGCCGTTGAGTGCATGTTAGGTGCCAACGAGATGCTTGACGTGGCAAAGTTCCGCGTAGCCTCCAAGAAAGCAGAGCCGCTGACAATTGCCACGGCACAGGCCGCCAACGGCAGCGAGGTGTGGCTGCTGCCCTACTCCACCAAGAAGCCCAACGCCGTGAAAGGCACCGTGCAGAAGTCGGAGACCCTCATGGAGAAGTATTCCTATTACACGCTCAACCTCACGATGGCAGAAAGTGCTGTCGGTTCACCGCTGCTCAACGCCAACGGACAGGTCATCGGCATGATGCAGCCCTCGGCACAGCCTGTCACCACCACCAGCTACGCCATCAGTGCAGCCTACGCAAGCAGCCTGACCATCAGTGCCTTCAGTCTCAATGACGCTACGCTCAAGAAGACACACATCAAACTGGCACTGCCCGACGATAAGGAACAGGCCCAGCTGACGCTCTTCATGGCTGCCAGCACCATGAGCATGGAAGAGTACGCCGCACTGACCGACGACTTCATCAGCAAATTTCCCGACTCCCCCGACGGCTATATTACCCGTGCACAGCTCCACGTCAACAACGATAAGTTCGACGCTGCCGATGCTGACATGCAGCAAGCCGTCAGCGTGAGCAATGCGAAAGACGACACCTACTACAACTACGCCCGTATCATCTATCAGAAGGAGGTCTACAAGCATGACAAGCCTTTTGAGCCTTGGAGCCTTGACCGGGCACTGGAGGAGATACACCGCAGCATCGACCTCAACCCACAGCCTGCCTATCGCCACCTTGAAGGACAGATTCTGTTTGCCCAACAGAAGTACACGGAAGCTGACCAATTGTTCCAGCAACTGTTACAGACCGACATGCGCAGCGCCGAGTTGTTCTACGAAAGTGCCCGCTGCAAGGAGATGCTGGCCGACACCACTGCACAGCTCGCCCTGCTCGACAGTGCTGTCAATGCAAACTCACGGCCTTTCCTGCGTGAAGCTGCGCCCTACATCTGGGCACGTGCCACGGCTCTGCTGAACGCCGGCAAGAACAGACAGGCCGTGCTTGACTTCAATGAGTACGAGAAGCTGATGGGCAACAACGTCAACGCCGACTTCTACTACATCCGCGAGCAGGCAGAACTGGGTGGACGTCAGTTCCAGCAGGCACTCGACGACATCAGGAAGGCTACGGAGATGGCTCCCGGCGAATATCTGTACTGGGCAGAACGTGCCTCACTTGAGGTTCGTGTGTCCATGCCCGACGATGCCATCCGGTCAGCACAGACCTGCATCAGCATTGCTCCCGACGAGAGTGACGGCTACCTGTTCCTCGGTGTGGCCCAATGCCAGAAGAACAACAAGGCCGAAGGACTGAAGAACCTCAACATAGCCAAAGAAAAGGGCAACAGCCAAGCTGATGCCCTCATTGAAAGATATTCGAAGTAACTATTATTCAGGAGTTCAGGAGTTACAGAAGCCTACACAAACGGCGGATTGTCACCTTGAGCGGCAGGCCATGGCATGTCTGACAGATTATCGTCAGCCATGTCATTGGTGTTCATACGGCTTTCACGTATCACGTCTCCTGTGTCCTTGATCTCACCGCCTTCGTCAGGCGACTTGCGCAGTCTGCCCTCCTCACGGTTTTCAAACCGGGTGAACTCGGCACGGAAGTGCAGCTTCACGGTTCCCGTAGCACCTTTACGGTGCTTGGCAATGATGATTTCCGCCACGCCACGCAAGTCAGCACCAGTTTCAGCATCCTGCTTAAAGCCGTAGTACTCCGGTCGGTGTACGAAGAGCACCATGTCAGCGTCCTGCTCAATGGCTCCCGACTCACGCAGGTCTGACAGCTGGGGGCGTTTACCTTCGTTACCCTCACGGTTCTCCACACCACGGTTCAGCTGACTCAGTGCCAGAATGGGGACGTTCAGGTCCTTGGCCAGTCCCTTCAGTGAGCGCGAGATGGTGCTCACCTCCTCCTGACGTGACGTGAAGCGCATGCCGTTGGCGTTCATCAGCTGCAAGTAGTCAATCATGATGAGCTTCACCCCGTGCTCACGCACCAGCCGTCGCGCCTTCGTCTGCAACTCAAAGACTGAGAGTCCGGGCGTGTCGTCCACGTAGAGCGGAGCACCGAGCAATCCCGGCAGCCGCTTGTCAAGCCGCTCCCACTCGTCAGGGCGCAGTTGGCCGTTCTGTATCTTCGTACCAGTTATCTCACAGCAGTTGGCAATCAATCGGTTCACCAACTGCACATTGCTCATTTCCAGTGAGAAGAACGCCATGGGGACGTGGTGGTCGGCAGCAATGTTCTTGGCCATAGAGAGCGCAAAGGCCGTCTTACCCATGGCGGGACGTCCGGCTAAGATGACCAAGTCACTGGCTTGCCATCCGCTGGTGATGTCGTCGAGCTTGTTGTAACCGCTGGGCACGCCCGTCAGTCCATCCTTGTTCTTGGCAGCAGCCTGAATCACCTCCACGGCATTACGGATAACGGGGTCAATCTGCGTGTAGTCCTTCTTCATGTTCACCTGTGCCAGCTCAAAGAGACTTCCCTCGGCGTGCTGCATCAGCTCGTCGATGTCCGTCGTCTCGTCGAAAGCCCTTCCTTCAATGTCGCCGCAGAAGTGAATAAGCTGCCGCGCCATGGCCTTCTGAGCAATGACGTGAGCATGATACTCCACATTGGCTGACGACACCACACGTGAACTGAGCTCAGTGATATAGACCGGTCCGCCCACCTGTTCCAGCGTACCGTTACGTGCCAGCTGGTCAGTGACCGTGAGCAGGTCAACAGGCTTCTCGTTGATGCTCAGTTCACGAATGGCGGCATACACCATCTGGTTACGCGGTTCGTAGAAACTCTCCGGTCGCAGCAGTTCACACACCACGGCATACGCATCCTTGTCAATCATCAGTGCGCCGAGCACGGCCCGCTCCATGTCAGGAGCCTGTGGCTGCAGCCGGCCAAGCCCGTTGTCCACGGGCTGAGGAGTTCTGGGGCGGCGCACGCCGCCTGTCGGTTTATCTGCCATAATTCGTTTTTGGGTTCTGGTTCGGGTTGCAAAGGTAATCATTTTTTTGCATAGCAAGAGCGTTTCATGTAGTTAAAGGGAGTTAAAGAATAAAAGGCGGTTGGTCAGCATTAAAAAAATATTAATTCTTTAAGTGTTGTCTTGTCCATCTTAATTAATAATTGTACCTTTGTGGCATTATTATGAAACAGATGCATACAAGAGAAGAGAAGATGGAAGCCTTCGGGCGGCTGCTGGACGTGATGGACCGTCTGCGCGAGGAGTGCCCGTGGGACCGCAAGCAGACGAACGAGAGTCTGCGGCCCAACACCATCGAGGAAACCTATGAACTGTGCGAGGCCATCATCCGCGATGACCAACGCGAAATATGCAAGGAGCTGGGCGACGTGCTGCTCCACGTGGTATTCTACGGACGCATTGGCGAAGAGAAAGGGCAGTTTGACATTGCCGACGTCTGCAACAAGCTGTGCGACAAACTCATCTTCCGCCATCCGCACGTCTACGGCGAGGCCGTGGCCAAGGATGCCGAGGCCGTGCTGGAGAGTTGGGAACAGATCAAGCTGAAGGAGAAGGACGGAAACAAGACGGTGCTCTCTGGTGTGCCGGCTGCACTGCCGTCACTCATCAAGGCATACCGCATACAAGACAAGGCACGCAACGTGGGGTTCGACTGGGAAGACCGCGGCGACGTGTGGGCCAAGGTGCGCGAAGAGCTGGACGAGCTGCAGGCTGAGCTGGAGAAGGACGACCGCCAGCACTCCACCGAGGAGCTGGGCGACTTCCTGTTCTCCGTCATCAACGCCGCAAGGCTCTACAAGCTGAACCCGGACAATGCGCTTGAAATGACGAACCAGAAATTCATCCGCCGCTTCAACTACATTGAGCAGCACAGCATACGTGCCGGACGACCGTTCACGGAAATGACACTGGACGAAATGGACCAGCTGTGGAACGAGGCAAAGGAGGAAGAAGAACGTATATAATATAATAAATAAGTTACTATGTTTGCAGACGCTAACGATAAAGTAAGACAAGCAAGACACCGCTCTCGGGGGCTACGAGCCCCCTGCCGCGAGGCACCCCCTCGGTGTTTTTCATAGTTTTCTGAGCAAAAGTTGGTACGTTAATAATTGGATTGTATTTTTGTAACTGCGAAGTAAACAATATACATTCACAATTAAAACCGTACCGAGATGCAAAGGAACAAAATTTCTTTCAAAGGACAAAAGATTTTTATAGGAATCGACGTCCACAAGAAGAATTGGGATGTGGCAATCGCTCCCGCAGTAGGAAATGTGAAGAGGCACACTCAGAAAGCCTCGGCAAAAGCGCTCTTTGACTTTTTGAAGAAGCATTACCCGGATGGTGACTATCTGGCAGTTTACGAATCAGGCTTCAGCGGTTATTCCACCTATTATGCTCTGAAGGAAGTCGGCATTGAATGCATGGTAATTCATGCAGCTGACGTTCCAACTACTCAGTATGAGGAGGTGATGAAGACGGATAGGGTCGATTCCATCAAGCTGGTGAGATCCTTAAAGGCAGGATTGCTCAAAGGCATCTACATCAGGGAGAAGGAAAATATTGACGACCGCTCAGTAGTCCGCATCCGCAAGACCATCCAGAAACAACTCTCAGGTTATAAGGCAAGAGTCAAGCATATGCTGCATTGCAATGGTGTATTGCTCCCTGAGCGTTTCGAGAAGCCTGGCTCACATTGGTCTAAGGCCTTCATCAAGTGGCTGAAGGAGGACGTGAGGCTGCTCTCGTCAACGAGGAACTCACTAGACTTACTCATTCGTCAGGTAGAGACAATCCGCATGACGTTGCTTGAAGCCACTAAGATGATGCGCAACCTAAGCCAGACGGAGAGATACAAGCGTAAGTTTGACCTTCTGATGACAGTGCCAGGTATAGGTGTAGCAGTATCTATGTGCATCCTTACTGAAGTATATGATGTGAAGCGATTTCACAATGAGAATCAATTTGCAGCCTATCTTGGCTTGATACCCACCAGCCACAGCAGCGGTGACAAGGTCGCTCATGGAGAGATGACTTTCAGAGGAAACAAGCAGCTTGGCCCGATGATCATCGAGGCAGCGTGGATTACAATCTGCAAGGATGCCGGTCTCGGCTCGCTCTACTTGCGCTACAAGGAAAGGATGAAACCACAGGAGGCGATAGTAAGGATTGCAAGAAAGCTCTCCAACATCATCTTCGCCATCCTGAAGAACGAAAAAGAATATGTACCATACCATACGGGTAAATGACATACGGATTATTGGACAACTTCACAGAACGACTCCTCGTCATATTTGATGCGCTTTCGGGCTTCATCTTAAATAAGTTTGTTGCGTTCTAACCTAATCTTCTGAAGAAGTAAATTGATGGGCGGATACGTCCGTGTCATCTTATAGAAGTTTGTCTGATAGGTCCTGTTGTCGGTAGTCAATCGGTACTCAGCGTTTACGCGCTGGGCTGACAGCTACGGCTTCTTCAAAAGTCATCGTACTAACGGACTTCACGTTAAGTGATTGATAATAAACAGTTAATAAACAATAAATATTTTCCAATTATTTGGAAAGCAACATAGAGGTATATGAAGAAGTTATTTGTATTTGCACTCTCAGCCGCAATGATGGCTGGCATGTGCGCCTGCGAGAACAAAAACCAGCCGACAGACGGACAGGGCAACGCGGACTCTACCGAGATACAGGAAGAGCCCAACACCACCATCTACGGCATTTGCCTGGAGCTGAAGAAAGACAGCACACTGGCCATGGTCAACGACAACGGCGACTCCATCTCCATCTCGCTGCGACTGGCCTTTGAGTCAGGTCGCGTGATGGGTGACATCAACAAGGGTGACCGCATCATCATCAACAGCAACGGCAAGCAGACCGAGGCCCTGAGCGTGGTCAACCAAGGCATGCTGCTGGGCAACTGGACCATGCCCAACCCGCTGGACGGCAGTGACGAGGTGGGCATTGCCATCAAGGAAGGCGGCATTGTGGAGGGTATACAGCAGAGCGTGGTCACCTACCGCACATGGCGCATCATTGACGGACAGCTGGAGCTGGTGTCTATACGTGAAGGAGGCGGACAGGAAGAAGAGACGAACTACTACGAGATCACGAAGCTGACCAAGGACTCGCTCATCTTCAAAAACGACGAAGACTCCTACGAGTACGGAAGACAGAAGCCGCGTGAGTCATACGGACGTGAAGTGAAGCTCGAAGAGTCTTCGTTCGACGACTTCGCCATGTAACATGGAGCCTTTCAGAGTTCACATACTGGGATGCGGCAGCGCACTCCCCACCCTTCGCCACAATGCTTCGTCGCAAGTGGTCGAGGTGCGGGAGAAGCTGTTTATGGTCGACTGCAGCGAGGGCACACAGATGCAGCTCCGCCGCAGTCGGCTGCGCTTCACCAAACTGGGGCATGTGTTCATCAGCCATCTGCACGGTGACCACTGTTTCGGACTCATCGGCCTCATCAGTACCTTCGGCTTGCTGGGCCGCACGGCCACGCTTCATGTCTACGCTCCGGCTGAGCTCGGACCGATGCTGCAGTCACAGCTGGACCTCTTCTGCACACACCTGAGCTATAGCGTCGAGTTCCATCCCATTGATACGGAGCATCAGCAGGTCATCTACGAAGACCGCAGCCTCACCGTGGAGACGCTGCCCCTGCAGCACCGGCTGCCCTGCTGTGGATTCCTGTTCCGTGAGAAGCCCACACTGCCACACATCCGACGCGACATGATGGACTTCTACAACATCCCGACATCACAGATAGCCAACATCAAGAACGGAGCCGACTGGATTACCCCCGACGGAACCACCGTTGCCAACGACCGGTTGGTGTCGCCGCCAGACCCGACGCGCAGCTACGCCTATTGCAGCGACACGGCCTACATCCCCACCCTGCACCAGCGCCTGAAGGGAGTGACGACGCTCTATCATGAGAGTACCTACGGCACTGACAACCAGGAACGGGCCATCAAGTACAACCACTCCACCGCCGCACAAGCAGCCACCGTGGCACGCGATGCCGGCGTCAGCCAACTCATTCTGGGACATTACTCCTCACGTTACGAAGACGAGAACGTGCTGCTCAACGAAGCCCGCGCCATCTTCCCCAACAGTGTGCTGTCACAAGAGAATGCAGTCTTCGACGTCACGTAAATCTCCCTAAAAACCGACAAAAAGCTACACAAAATCAACAAAAACGGATAAAAATAGCATCCAACACGCAAAAAAACAGAAAAAAGTTTGGATGTTTCAACCGAAATAACTATCTTTGCAACGGAATATATACGAGAAGTTATGAAGAAAAGAACAATCATGCTGTTGGCAAGCGCCCTTTTCATGCTCACCGCTCCGATGAGCATCATGGCTTATGATGCCGATCAGCAAGTTGTTGAGCAGCAGATTGACAACCGCGAAATCACGATCACGGTTGAGCAGTCTACACTTCTCGTCAACAACGCAGCCGGTTTGACGCTTGAGGTCGTTTCCCTCACGGGCAAGCAGGTGGCTGTTGTGAAGATTGAAAGTCCTGCACAGCGCGTTGAACTGAGCGTTCCCAAAGGATGCTACATCGTGAAAGTGGGAAAAATCGTCCGCAAAGTTGCTATCCGCTAAGCGCTTCCTGCACACATGAAGCCCAATCCTACCCCGTCAGAAAAGGATTTGCTCACCATGCTCCGTGACCCTGACACACAGCGTCAGGCGTTCGGCATTGTCGTCAAGCAGTACAGCGAACAGCTCTACTGGCAGATTCGTCGCATTGTGCTCAACCACGACGACGCCGACGACGTCATGCAGAACACGTTTCTCAAGGCATGGAACAGCCTTGACACCTTCCGTTCCGACTCCAAGCTCTCCACCTGGCTCTACCGCATTGCCATCAACGAAAGCCTTGACTTCCTGCGCCGACAGAAAAGCCGTCCGACGCTGAGTGCCGACGACGACCTGCGCGGCGTGGCCAACACGCTCATGGCTGACCGTTACTTCGACGGCAATGAAGCCGAAGCGCGCCTACAGGCAGCCATAGCACAGCTGCCCGACGTGCAGCGCACGGTGTTCAACCTGCGCTACTACGACGACATGAAATACAGCGACATCAGCCAACTGCTCGGCACCAGCGAGGGCGCCCTGAAAGCATCCTATCACATCGCCGTGAAGAAAATTTCCGAATATTTCAAGCAGCACAGTTAAACCTTTCAACGCCCGTAACGTCAAAAAGAACAAAAGGAATATAACGTTTATGACAGAAGAAGAGAAAATCATATTCACAGAAGCCGGCAAGCGGAACGCCTTTCGCGTGCCCGAGGGCTACTTTGAGCAGTTTGCCGAACAGATGATGCAGCAGCTGCCTGAGCGCAAGCCCGCTGAGCCGTCTGCCGGGCGCAAGCCTGCCAAGGTGGTGAGGCTGCGTCACTACATAGCCGCGGCCGCCTGTCTCTGTCTGGCCATCTTCAGCGTCACACTCTATCTGCACCAGCATCAGCAGGGCAACGAGCCGCAGATGCTCTCAGCCACCGGCAGCCAGCAATCTATCAACAACGCTGACGAGACCTACTTCGACGAAGCTGCCGACTACGTCATGCTTGACAACGCGGAGATTTACGCTTACCTCTCAGAATATTAAGCAATGAAGAAAATAGTACTTATCCTCCTCTGCACCGTATTCACGCTGAGCAGTGCAGCACAACAGAACCACCCGCAGAGATTCTCGCCCGAGAAGTTTCAGCAAGAGCTGGAGCAATATGTGGTCAGCGAAGCAAAGCTCACACCACAGGAAAGTGCCAAGTTCCTGCCCATCTTCGCCGAAATGCACCAGAAGCAACGCGCCGTCTACAAGAAACAGCGCGACCTGTGGAAGGCAAACCTCAGCGACGAATCCGTCTGCCGGAACGTCGTCAAGCAGAACGACGAGCTTGACATTGAGCTCAAGAAACTACAACAGCAATACCACGAGAAGTTTCTCAACGTCATTCCAGCAAGCAAGGTGCTCAGCGTCATTCATGCCGAGAACCGCTTTCACCGCGAGCAGCTGAAGAAGTGGGGAAGGCACAAGCGTTAGCCAACTCACACTTCTCGCAATGCGGACGGCGCGCCGTGCAGACATAGCGTCCATGCAGTAACAACCAATGATGAGCCCGGGGAATATCTTCCTCGGGTATATTTTTTACCAGCGTCTGCTCCACCTTGTAAGGCGTATCATCAGTCTTGCTCACCAGTCCCAACCGATGACTGACACGAAACACATGCGTGTCAACAGCCATCGTTGCCTTGCCGAAGGCCACGCTCTGCACCACATTCGCCGTCTTACGTCCCACACCCGGCAGGTCCAGCAGCTCATTCATATCAGTAGGCACCTCGCCGCCATGCCGTTCCACCAGCTGCCGCGCCATGCTCACCAGATGGGCAGCCTTCGCGTTCGGGTAAGACACGCTGCTGATGTACTCCAGCACATCCTCCGGCTCAACTTCGGCCATTGACTTTGCGTCAGGGAAACGGCGGAACAGGTCCGGCGTCACTTGGTTAATACGCTTGTCGGTACACTGTGCACTCAGCACGACCGCCACCAACAACTGGAACACGCTGCCGAACTCCAGTTCCGTCTGCACCTCCGGCATCTGCTCACGGAAATAGCGCAGCACATAGTCATATCTTTCTCTTCGTCTCATACACCTGCAAAAGTACAACTTTTTTCTGACAAATGCGTTAATGTTCCCAAATTACTTTGTCAGGTCAGCATTATTTTGTATCTTTGCGAAAATTTTTACTAACTAAAACCAAAGTTTCATGAAGAAGACACTTATTGTTTCAGCAATGATGCTGTTGACGACCGCTGCGGCTTGGGCTGACGGCGTCAAAGGCACCGTGCATGCCGACCAGCCGGGGGCTAAGATCAACCGCGAAATCTACGGACAGTTCTCTGAGCATCTGGGCTCTTGCATCTACGGCGGCCTTTGGGTCGGCGAAGACTCCCCCATTCCCAACATCAACGGCTACCGCGAGGATGTGTTCAAGGCCCTGCAGAAGCTGCACATTCCCGTGTTGCGCTGGCCGGGCGGCTGCTTTGCTGACGACTATCACTGGATGGACGGCATCGGCCCTAAGGACCAGCGTCCCTCCCTGCGCAACAACAACTGGGGCGGCACCATCGAAGACAACTCCTTCGGCACGCATGAGTTCCTGAACCTCTGCGAGATGCTGGGCTGCGAGCCTTACATCAGCGGCAACGTCGGTTCCGGCACGGTGAAGGAGATGGCCCAGTGGGTGGAATACATGACCAGCGACGGCGACACCCCGATGGCACGGCTGCGCCGACAGAACGGGCGTGACAAGGCATGGCACGTCAAGTACTTCGGCATTGGAAACGAGGCATGGGGATGCGGCGGCAACATGACGCCCGAATACTACTCAGGCGAATACCGCAAGTTCAACACCTACCTGCGCGACCAAGGTGACAACCACCTCTTCCGCATCGCTTCCGGTGCATCCGACTATGACTACAACTGGGCAAAGGTGCTGATGGAGCAGATTGGCAACCGCATGCAGGGCATCAGCCTGCACTACTACACCTGCTCAGGCTGGGACGGTTCCAAGGGCTCTGCCATCAACTTCGACAACGACCAGTACTACTGGGCTTTGGGCAAGTGTCTGGAGATTGAGGATGTCATCAAGAAGCATAAGGCCATCATGGACGAGAAAGACCCCGAGGGAAAGATTGGTCTGCTCGTTGACGAATGGGGCACGTGGTGGGACGAGGAGCCCGGCACGATTCCCGGCCACCTCTATCAGCAAAACGCCTTGCGCGATGCGTTCGTGGCAGCCCTCTCGCTCAACGTTTTCCATAAGTACACTGACCGTGTGAAGATGGCCAACATTGCACAGGTGGTCAACGTGCTGCAATCAATGATCCTGACTGACCAGGAGGACACGGGCCACATGGTGCTCACACCCACCTACCACGTGTTTGAGATGTATACGCCGTTCATGGAGGCTACCTATCTGCCTGTGGACATCGACACAGAGGTGATGCAGGTGAGCAAGGCTTACTTCAAGGAGAAAGAGGGCGCGCGCGACGCCGGCTATCGTCCCTGCCCGCTGCTCTCGGCTTCTGCTGCCAAGACCACCGACGGCAACATCGTGCTGGCACTGACCAACGTCAGCCTTGACAAAGACCAGACCGTAGAGCTGAACGTTGAGGGCTACAACGCCAAGACGGTCAGCGGCCGCATACTGACATCGAAGAACGTGGCCGACTACAACGACTTCCAGCACCCCAACGTGGTGGCACCGCGTGAGTTCAAGGACGCCAAGCTGAAGAAAGGCGTGCTCACTGTGAAGGTTCCCGCCAAGTCGCTCGTGGTGCTCACGCTGAAATAAAACAGGGGCCGGAGCGCCGCCTTCCCCCGTCGGGCTGACGGACGCTCATGTCTCAAATACTTACGTATTTGTTACATCTGGGAAAAATAAGCATCCCCGTTCATCTGCAATTCGGTAAATAAGCGTACCTTTGCAGACACATGACAGAATAATATTATAGAATCATACAAGCAAAATAAAACAAAAAAATTATGAACGACAACAAAGTAATGAATCGCGCAGCGGACAACATCCGTATCCTTGCTGCTGCAATGGTAGAGAAAGCAAAGTCCGGTCACCCCGGCGGCGCCATGGGTGGTGCTGATTTCATCAACACGCTTTACAGTGAGTTTCTGGTCTACGACCCTGAGAACCCCGCATGGGAAGGCCGTGACCGTTTCTTCCTTGACCCCGGCCACATGGCTCCGATGCTCTACAGCCAGCTCTGTCTCATCGGCAAGTATGAGCTCGAAGACCTGAAGAACCTGCGTCAGTGGGGCTCAGTGACGCCCGGACACCCCGAGCGTGAGATTGAGCGCGGCATTGAGAACACTTCCGGTCCTCTCGGACAGGGTCACACCTTCGCCGTGGGTGCCGCTATTGCTGCCAAGTTCCTGAAGGCCCGCTTAGGCAACGTCATGAACCAGACCATCTACGCCTACATCAGCGACGGTGGTGTGCAGGAAGAGATTTCACAGGGTGCAGGCCGCATTGCCGGTAACCTCGGACTCGACAACCTCATCATGTTCTACGACGCCAACGACATCCAGCTGTCAACCCGCACCGAAGTGGTGACCACCGAGGACACCGCCAAGAAGTACGAGGCATGGGGATGGTACGTGCAGAAGATTGACGGCAACGACGTCGACCAGATTCGTGAGGCCATCAAGAAGGCACAGGCCGAGACAGCCCGTCCGAGCCTCATCATCGGCCACTGCGTCATGGGTAAGGGTGCCCGCAAGGCTGACGGTTCAAGCTATGAGTGCAACTGCGCGACTCACGGCGCACCGCTCGGCGGCGACAACTTCGTGCAGACCATGAAGAACCTCGGTGCCGATCCCGAGAATCCGTTTGTCATCTTCCCCGAAGTCAAGGAGCTGTATGCCAAGCGTGCTGAGGAGCTGAAGAAGATTGTGGCTGAGCGCTACGCTGCCAAGGCAGAGTGGGCCAAGGGACACCCCGAGCAGGCCAAGCTCATGGAGGAGTGGTTCAGCGGCAAGGCCCCGAAGATTGACTGGACAAAAGTTGAGCAGAAGGCTGGCGCAGCCACCCGTGGTGCTTCGGCTACCGTGCTGAGCGCACTGGCTGAGCAGGTGCCCAACATGATCTGTGCTTCGGCTGACCTCTCTAACTCTGATAAGACTGACGGTTTCCTGAAGAAGACGCACGACATCGTGCGCGGCGACTTCAGCGGTGCATTCTTCCAGGCTGGTGTGGCTGAGCTCACCATGGCTTGCTGCTGCATCGGTATGGCCCTGCACGGTGGTGTCATTCCCGCTTGCGGCACGTTCTTCGTGTTCTCTGACTACATGAAGCCCGCCGTCCGCATGGCTGCCCTCATGGAGCTGCCCGTGAAGTTCATCTGGACACATGACGCCTTCCGCGTCGGCGAGGATGGTCCTACCCACGAGCCCGTAGAGCAGGAAGCCCAGATTCGTCTGATGGAGAAGCTGAAGAACCACCACGGCCGTAACAGCGTACTCGTCGTTCGTCCTGCTGACGCTGAGGAGACCACCGTCTGCTGGCGCATGGCCATGGAGAACACCGAGACTCCGACGGCGCTCATCTTCTCGCGTCAGAACATCGACATGCTGCCCGAGGGCAATGACTACAGTCAGGCCACGAAGGGTGCATACGTTGTTGCCGGCAGCGATGAGGACTATGACGTCATCCTGCTCGCCAGCGGTTCTGAGGTGTCAACGCTTGAGGCCGGTGCCAAGCTGCTCCGCGAGGACGGCGTGAAGGTCCGTGTTGTCAGCGTTCCCTCTGAGGGCCTGTTCCGCAGCCAGCCCGTGGAGTATCAGCAGAGCGTGCTGCCCGCAGGCAAGAAGAAGTTTGGCATGACCGCCGGCCTGCCTGTCACCCTCGAAGGACTGGTTGGCAGCGACGGCTGCGTCTGGGGTCTCCAGAGCTTCGGCTTCTCCGCTCCTTACAAGGTGCTCAACGAGAAGCTCGGCTACACCGGCCAGAACGTGTATGATCAAGTGAAGAAACTCTTGAAATAAATTAAAAATTAGGAATTAGTAATTAGGAATTATGATTACTTCTAAAGACAGGAACCACGCTCCTACAGCATGAGATAATTACTGGGCTTGCACGGTAATCATAATTTCTAATTACTAATTTCTAATTACTCATTTAGGACAGATATGGACATTAAGACCATCGGCCTTGCCAGTGACCACGCTGGCTTTGCCTTAAAGCAGTTTGTCAAGAAGTATCTTGACGAGAAGGGCTATGCCTACAAGGACTACGGCACCTACACGGAGGACTCATGCGACTACAGCGACTTCGGCCATGCGTTGGCTGAGGGCATGGAGCGCGGCGAGGTCTATCCCGGCATTGCCATCTGCGGCAGCGGCGAAGGCATCAACATGACGCTCAACAAGCACCAGAGCATCCGCGCCGGCCTGTGCTGGATTCCAGAGATAGCTCACCTCATCCGTCAGCACAACGATGCCAACGTGCTCGTCATGCCCGGTCGCTTTATCAACGAGGACATGGCCCGCCGCATCATGGACGAGTACTTCTCCACCCCCTTTGAGGGAGGCCGCCACCAAAGGCGCATCGACAAGATTGCAATCTCGACCGCAGGTCAGGATTGCGATTAAGTGAGAGAAGGAAGAGAAATGTGTTTTCTCTCACGCAGAGACGCTGAGTTGCGCAGAGGACACGCTGAGTATTACTGATAAGAACTTCTTTGATAAAGACTCGGCGAGTTCTCTGCGCGACTCAGCGCCTCTGCGTGAGGAACAAAGACACCATGAGAATATTTTTTGATAAAGACATGAACTTGAAGAAATCCCACGACTATCTGAAAGTGTTTTTCCAACGCGCTGACTAAATATAAGAAAAGGGTACCAGACACACATTCCTGCGGAGCAGAACGCATGGTTCTGCGGTACAAAACTATGCTTGCTGAAACTTTTGGCCCTAGCCAAAAAGTCTTTTGCCTCCAACCAAAAGCTCTTTTGGCTGGAGGCAAAAGTTTGGAAATCGTGCTTGTTGTACCGCGAAACTTTAGTCGCTGTACCGCGGAACGGTGCGTTCTGCTCTCAGAAATGGCTCTTTTGCACTTGAAACGATGGTTCTTTTGCAAGCAAACGATGGTTGTTTCGCGTGAAAACAACCATCGTTTACTACTGTAAAGCAATATCTTTTTCACCCAAAACAAGCATCGTTTAATCGACGGGGACTCTGGTGAGCACATTTTTAGGAAATAGCTTTAAGATACGAAAACTCTCTTATGGTTTAATTCGCAAAGTTAACTGACAATGAATAGATTAAAAGTGCTCACTAGAGTCCCCGTGATCAGCGAGTCTTATATCAGTTTACCAGCCCTCATCCATCTCTTCGTCTTCGATGACGCTCTTGTTCATTCCATACTCGTCCATGCTTCCGGTCAAAATCATCGTGCGCAGCTTCAGTTCCACTGTCTGCATCGTGGGCTTCATATATTCTTTCTTTGTCATAGTTGTGTCCTCCTTTGCTTATTTGTTGATGAATACCTTTTTACCATTCACGATGTAGAGGCCCTTCGTGGGCTGAGCTACACGGCGGCCCTGCAGGTCATAGACCACAGCGTCGGCATCGCTAACCTCAGCCGTCGGCATCTCGATGCCCGTCGTCTCGTCGAAGCCGAAGAATCCGCGAGCACTGGCACTGCCGCTATACGTCAGGTAAGCCTTATTGGCACCGATGACTCCACTGGCGCTGAGTTTGTAGAAGCCCACGCCGTTTGTACCCTTGTTCA
>JAFUSC010000044.1 GCA_017467705.1 Prevotella sp.
AGTTGAAAATTGAAAGTTGAAAGTTGAAAGTGTAGCCCCCTTGCTCTCCCCCTTTGGGGGAGTCGGAGGGGGCTCCTACCATCCAAACACATTCCTCAGTATCCACCACAGCAATACGGAAATCAGGAACCCGTAGCCGAGGCCGGAAACGGGCAGCCACATGTAGAGCCGGTGGAAACGGTTACGGAAGAGTTCCAGCAGGAGTAACAGGAAACCCAACGGGAACATCACCATGAGGAAGGCATTGTAACGGAAGGCGCCGACGATGTCACCATTCAGCAGGGCATGGAGCATGCGTTGCATGCCGCAGCCGGGACACTTGTAGCCCGTCAACACGTAAAAGCCGCACTTGGGGAAATAGGCGCTGCTTGTGGGGTCGAAAACGAAGTAAATGACCAAGCCAAGAACCACCAGCAACGCAAAGCCTACGATCATCATCGTACGCAAAGGTAGCCGGACGAGTTTTCGCTTCAACGAATAATTCATTTAGAAACCGTCGGTCATTGCTGCCAGCGTACCACCGAAGAACAGCAGCACAATGAGATAGGTCAGTCCCGTCAGCAGCAGGCTCAGGATGATGAACACCCACCCCACCTTGGCCCAGCGGTTGGCGCTCTTGCTCTTGCGCAGCGCCTCGTTGTACTGGCGGGCCATGTAGAACGTGCTGACAGACTTGCCTTGCTGCATGGCAATGATGCCACACGGCAATGCGAAGCAAGTAAGGAAGGTGAAGTTGAGCAGGAAGAAGATGATCCACCCTGCAAATATCCACGTCAGCACACACAGTGACGAGATAATGGTGATGATCACTCCCTCGGAGTAATGCGTGGCAGGCATCGGCCGGCGCTCCTCGCGGAAGACACCCGCCGGCTGTTGAGCGGCAGGCTGCTGATAAACAGGTTGTTGATAAACCGGCTGCTGCACCACGGGCTGCTGCGGCTGAACGTAGACCTGTTGCGGCTGCGGTTGCTGCGGCTGCTGCGGTTGAACGTAGACCTGAGCCGCAGGCTGTTGCTGTGGAAGCAATGCCTGCAGCTCAGGTACATTCTTGATCGGGCGCCAGTCTGCCCATCCGTCAGTCCATACCAACGTTTCGCCTGTCAGCAGAAACGCTCTGAGAGCATCCACCGAGCAGGGGCCTTTCTGCTGGCCGCCGTCTATGATAAAATAGTTTGCCACGTGCGCCGAAAGAGTTTCTCTTAATAAGACGAAGATGCTACGACTAACAAGAAGTAGGCAATCCAGCCAATGACGGAGAGGATTTCAGTGATGACGAAGCCAATGGCACCATACTTAATCCACTTGTGGGCTTTCTCACTGGCCAGCTGTGCCAGCTGATAATTACCGAGGGCATGCATAGACGAAACCTTATTGCCCTCTACCATGGCCAAGATACCCAAGATGAGCCAGATGGTTCCGAAACAGTTGCAGCAAATCATCGAAGCAACAATCAGCATAATGCTCTCTTTCTTGTAGTCCTTCGGCATAATAGCTGGTGTGGACTGCTGTGCATTGCTGCTTGAGGCAGTAGCTTTACTCTCGTATGACTGCTGTTGAGGCTGAGCATACGACTGTGGTTGAGGTGCAGGCTGGACGTAAGGTTGTGGTTGTGGCTGTGGTTGAGGTGCAGGCTGGAAGAGCAGCTGTAACTCACTGACGTTGCCGGCCGGCTGCCAGTTACTCATGCCTTCGGCCCAGACGTACGTCTCTTTCGTAATCCCCTTGGTACGCAGTTGTTCAACGGTGAACGGACCTGACTGCTGGTTGTTTTCAACAATGTAGTAATTCATATCGTTCTGTTATTAACAATTGTAATCAGTTGACAAAAGTAAACAATTATTTGCATTTCGCCAAACTTTCTGCCTATAATTTTCATTTTCAGCGCGATTTTCATGCTAAAACGGCATGTAAATCATATTTAGGTGGCACCTGAAGGGGAGTTAGGCGGTACCTAAGTCATAGTTAGGCGGTACCTAAGTCATAGTTAGGCGGCACCTAAAGGGGAGTTAGGCGGTACCTAAGTCACATCACGCTCCGGGCGAACTGCTCACCCAGTTGGAAACCTTCTTCGTAAAGTGCCTCCAACTTGTGGACATCTTTCTCCATGCGCCCGACGTCCATGGGTCTAAGCGGACGGATGACGGTGATGCGGCCCTCGTCCTCCATGCGCTCCACCAGTTCGAGCTGGGCATTATAGACTGCCACGCGGTGACTCAGGGCTACGCGCAGGCGGGGATAGTTGCGATAGATGTATTTGGGAATTTTCAGGTCGCGGCTGTTGTTACGGAACCCACGGTTGCGCGTCATGATGACCACATTGTGCTCGTGGCCCATGGCTATGGCACGTTCCACCGGGATGCTGTCAATGATGCCGCCGTCCAGATAGGGCTGGCCGTCCACCTCGACAATCTTACTGACATAGGGCAGGCTGCTCGACGCACGACAAATGTCGATGAGCCGCTGCCGATTGCCGTCGCGCTCCGTCAGATACTCCACACGGCCCGTGTTGCAGTTGGTCACCACCATTTCAAACAACGCCTCGTTGCGGAAATAGGCATCGTAGTCGTAGGGCACCAACTCATTGGGAAAACGGTCGTAAAGCAGCTTCGGGTCGAAGATGCAGCCCTGCGTCACCAGATGGCGCAGACCGATGTAGTCATACTTCTGCAGCATGTCGATGTTAGAGATGCGTGCACGCCGCGGCTGACGACTCATGTACGACAGGCCGTTGCACGCACCGGCTGACACCGCCACCACATAACGGAAATAGAGGTCGTGCTTCATGAAGCCGTCCAACACACCGCTCGTGAAGACGCCGCGCATGCCGCCGCCCTCCAGCACAAGTCCCGTGTTTCTGTCAATTCGCATTATATTAAGTTAAATTCTGCTGCAAAGATACATCTTTTTCATAAATAATGCGTACCTTTGCGCATTATTTCATCTTAAAAAGTTAATATTTGATATATGTTTAGCAAAACGACATACGTGGAACGTCGCCAGACACTGAAAAAACTGGTGGGCAACGGCGTCATCATTCTGTTCGGCAACAACGAGGCGCCCTATAACTATCCGGCCAACTGCTACGCTCCCATGCGACAGGACTCTTCGTTCCTGTATTACTTCGGTCAGCACCGCGACGGGCTGGTGGGTGTCATTGACATTGACAACGACGAAGAGTGGCTCTTCGGTGACGACATCGACGTGGAGGACATTGTGTGGATGGGCTTCACACCGTCGGTGGCAGAGCTGGCCGCCGAGGTGGGCGTCACGAAGACGGCACCGATGAAGGCCCTCAGTTCGGTATGCTGCGACCGAGTCGCAGCGCACAGGCCCGTTCACTTCCTGCCGCCTTACCGCTTCGACACGAAGATACAGATCATGGACTTGCTGGGCATCCACCCGTCAGAGCAGAAGATGAAAGCATCACTGCCCCTGATCAAGGCGGTCGTGGAAATGCGTTCAACCAAAGAGCCGCAGGAGATTGAGGCCATTGAGCGGGCCTGCGAGGTGGGCTACCAGATGCACACCACGGCACAACGGCTCATCCGACCGGGTGTGACGGAGCGTTACATCGGCGGACAGGTGGACGGCATTGCCCGTTCGCTGGCACAGGGCACGAGCTTCGCCACCATCTTCACGCAGCACGGCGAGATCATGCACGGTGCGCCCAGCGGTGCTCCGCTGGAGGCTGGCCGTCTGGCCTTGTGTGATGCCGGTTGCGAGCTGGACGACTACTGCTCTGACAATACCCGTACAATGCCAGTAAGCGGTAAGTTCACACAGCAGCAGCGCGAGATTTACAGCATTGTAGAGGAGTGTCACGACTACGTGTTGCAGGTGGCCAAGCCCGATGTGAAATATATGGACGTGCACTTTGCCGTGTGCCGACTGATGACCGAGCGTCTGAAGGAACTCGGCCTTATGAAGGGCGACACTGACGAGGCTGTACGTGCCGGAGCTCACGCCATGTTCCTGCCTCACGGTCTGGGCCACATGATGGGCATGGACGTGCACGACATGGAGGGGCTGGGCCAGATTTACGTGGGCTTCGACGACGAGACGCGGCCCAATCTGGAGCAGTTCGGCACCAACTGCCTGCGCATGGGGCGCCGCTTGGAGCCGGGATTCGTGCTGACGGACGAGCCGGGTATCTACTTCATCCCGCACCTCATAGACCTCTGGCGCACAGAGAAGCACTGCGAGGAATTCCTTTGTTTCGACAAGCTGGAGCAATACAAAGACTTCGGCGGCATTCGCATTGAGGACGACCTGCTCATCACCGAGGGCGGCTGCCGCTTCATGGGCCACAAGCGCATACCTTATCACATTGATGATATAGATGGAATGCTCGACGGCCTGCTATTCTAAAAAATAATTATCCATAACAAAAAATATGAAAAAGACTTTAACGCTCGCACTGCTGGCCATGATGGCCATTGGCGCACAGGCAGAGGAAAAGATAGACTCTGCTGTATCGAACAAACCCGTATTCACGACAGTCAAGGAGATTCCCGTTACCTCGATGAAGGACCAGAACCGCTCTGGCACCTGCTGGGACTACTCGACACTGAGCTATTTTGAGGCCGAAATCCTGAAGGCTACGGGCAAGAAGTACGACCTCTGCGAAAGTTTCATTGCCAAGAAGACCTACAAGGAGCGTGCCATTCAGGTGGTGCGCTATCATGGCGTCTGCCAGTTTGCACAGGGCGGATCGGCCGAGGACGTGCTGGCCACGCTGAAGAACCACGGCATTTGCCCTGAGGAAGCCATGCCTTTCCCCGGCTCATTGTATGGTGACTCTCTGAACAACTTCAACGAGTTCTTCTCAGTGCTCTCTCCCTACGTAAACGCTGTTGCCAAGAGCGACGCCAA
>JAFUSC010000045.1 GCA_017467705.1 Prevotella sp.
ATAGACACCCTCGAAGCCGCCCACGATGAGGCGCTTCAGATAGAGCTCGGTAGCAATACGCATGTACATATCTTGATTCAGCGCATTGAAATGAGTGATGAATGGACGGGCCGTGGCACCGCCTGCAATATTTTGTAGGATAGGCGTATCTACCTCCGTATAGCCGGCGTTGTCGAGAATGCTGCGCAGCGTACGGATGATCGTGGCACGCTTCAGGAAGGTTTCTTTCACGCCGGCATTCACGATGAGATCGACATAGCGCTGGCGATAGCGCAGCTCGGGATCGTCGAAGGCATCGTACACCTTGCCGTCGGCATCCGTCTTGACCACCGGCAGCGGCTTCAGACTCTTGCTGAGCAGCGTCATTTCCATGACGTGAACGCTGATTTCGCCCGTCTTCGTGCGGAACACGTAGCCCTTCACGCCGATGAAGTCGCCCAAGTCGAGCAGTTTCTTGAAGACTTTATTATAAAATTCAGCCCCCTCTACTGCCCCCGAGGGGGCCTCATTAGTTTTGCTGTCGGACATGTCAGGTGTTGAGTCCCCCTCGGGGGACGTAAGGGGGGCTGACAGGCTGTCGCGGGTAACATAAATTTGAATACGGCCCTTGGAGTCCTGCAACTTGGCAATAGCTGCCTTTCCCATGATGCTCTTGCTCATGATGCGTCCGGCAATGCTCACCATGGGACTGTTTTCGGGTGTCGCCGTCTCACGGATGTCGTTCCCCTCGTCGTCTTTGCCGATGACGGGCAGGTCCGTGAAGTTATTAATGATGTCGGTGCTCCATGCAGTAACGGGGAATTCGGCTGCGGGGTAGGGGTCAATGCCCATGCGTCGCAGCTCTTGCAGACTTTCGCGTCTGCCTATCTCTTGTTCACTGAGTTCTAAAACGTTCATTGTTGTTTCTCTTTTTCGTTTGATGTAAATGTGGATGCAAAGATACGAATTTTCTTGAATATAACGTGCATATTTACCTTTTTTATGATTATTCGCTCCGTTGGCGGACTTTTCTCCGCTTTAACCAAATTTCTGTTAATTGTGTTAAATTTTGGGGATAAATTTTTCCGGGATTTTTGGTGTAACTACGATTCAACAGTGGGCTAAAACGGTATTGTTTGAGCGAGAGGCGGCAGCTCTCGGGTCGTGAGCTGACGGCTCTCGACGTGCGAAACGGCATGTTTCAGCTTGCGAAACGCCGCGTTTCGCGTCGCAAAACGGCACGTTTCAGCCCCTAAAACGGTGCGTTTGGCAACCTAAAACGGCCTGTTTTGCATGGCCAAAAAACGCGATTTTTCTTTTAATGCTGATTATCAATGACTTACAAAGTGGCTCATAATTCGCGTATTTGCGACCGAGGGCAAACTTTTTTGAAAAGTGCCTCGTTTTCGTGTTAATAGATTTTGAGCGGTTGTTAAACTTTGTAAAAATCCTCGGGGTTACAGGCAGTTACATTACATATCCTCCCTATATTACAGACCCCACCCCTTGGGGGAGGGGTTGGGGGTGGGGCCTGTGTGTGGTCTGTAATATGGAAAAGGGGCCCGTAATGTGAAAGAACAGGCTCTGTAATACCCCTAAAATGGTATTTTAATATGAAATAATGCAAAAAAACAAGGTAAAGTTTGGTGGCTATTCAAATAATTTGTATATTTGCATTACAATAACTGAAACGACTATGGTAGAGATTTCGAAGAAAAACAAGGTGTTCGGCGTACATATCAGCATAGAGCGTACCATCTACGCCATTGTGAATATCCGCGGCGACATCATTGCACGCGATGAATTTCCGACGACCGACTATCCGAATATCAATGACTTCGTGTCTGTTTTGAGTGAGCGGTTGGTTGAGATGATGCTTTCCAACGATTGTCTGGAGAGCATACGTTCCGTCGGCATCAGCGTGTCGAACGCCAATCCGGTAACCAACTGTATAGAAAATGCCGTCAACCTGCCGTGGAAGGGCGTCGTCCCGTTGGCCGCCATGATACGTGACCGCGTGGGACTGGCCGTCGCCTTGGCCAACAAGCCCCATGCGCGGGCCATGGGAGAGTTCGTCTTCGGCTCGGCCCACGGCATGCGCAACTTCGTGCTCATCTCCATGGGCCACGGCATGGGCAGCTGCATCTTCTCTAACGGTCGGCCCTATCTGGGCACCGACGGTTATGCCGGCGAGGTGGGTCATACGATGCTTTACAAGCATGGCCGTCGCTGCAACTGTGGCAACGAGGGCTGTCTGGAGTGCTATGTGGCAGCGCGGGGCATCGTGCAGACAGCCCGTGAAGTCTTGGCTGAGAGCAGTGAGCCCAGCCTGATGCGCGACTGTGAGGAGCTGACGCCGCGCATCATCAGCGACTTCTGCGAACAGGGCGACAAACTCTCCCTTGAAACCATGCATCGCACCGGCGAGCATCTGGGACTGGGACTGGCCAACTTCGCTTCGCTGCTTGACCCCGAGGCGTTCATCTTCACGGGTGGCTTGGCGCTGGCCGCCAAGTGGATACTCGGTGCTGCTGAAGAAGCCTACGACAAGTACGTGTTCAACAACACGAAAGGCAAGACCCGCTTCCTCATCTCGGCACTCGAAGGCAAGGAGTACGACATCCTTGGCGCTTCCGTGCTGGCATGGCAAGTGGAGGAATATTCTCTCTTCAAATAACGTGTAGTGAAAAAGACATTTAGTACCAGAAAATAACGGCTGAGAAAATGAAAGAGATGAGGATAAAAACCAAGGTAATTGGTGTTGACATATCCTTGGATGTTACGACTTGTGCTGTGGTGGACCTTCGGGGTAACATCCTGGCCAAGGACACGTTCCCGACGGCAGAATACGAGAACGTGAACAACTACATCACCGTGTTGTGTGAGTGTATCAACAAGCTGGCCGAAGCCTTCGGCGGTCATGAGGGCATACGCTCTGTGGGCATCAGCGCCCCCAGCAGCAACGTCAAGACGGGCTGCATTGAGAACGCGGCCAACCTGCCGTGGAAGGGCGTCATACCGCTGGCAGCCATTCTGCGCGACCGTCTGGGCATGGCTGTCGCCGTGGCTAACGACTGCCACGTCGTGGCGTTGGGTGAACAGGCGTTCGGCACGGCTCACGGCATGCAGGATTTTGTGGTCATTACGTTCAAGCGCGGTGGCGTGGGCAGCTGCTTCTTTGTCAACGGTCGTCCCCACTTGGGGGCTCGCGGCTTTGCCGGCGAGGTGGGCCACACGTGCGTGGTGCCCGGTGGCCGTCAGTGCGGTTGCGGACGGCAGGGCTGTCTGGAGCGTTATGTGTCCATACGCGGCATTGTCGACACGGCCAAGGAGCTGATGGCTGAGACCGACCAACCGTCGCTCATGCGCAACATCCGCGACCTGACGGCAAATTCCATCACCCTGTGCTGTGAGCAGGGCGACGAGCTGGCACGTGAGGTGTACCGCCGCACGGGTCGGCTGCTCGGCACGTCGGTGGCTCACTATGCTTCCATCCTCAATCCTGAGGCTGTCATCCTGACCGGCGACATTGCGCATGCGGCTCCGTGGTTCATGGATGCAGCTGAGGCCGCGCTTGACGAGCACGTGTTCCACAACCTGAAGGGAAAGGTGCGCCTGCTGGTGTCCATCCTCGACGAGGCTGAGGCCGAGCTGCTCGGTGCCAGTGCCTTGGCATGGAGCGTGAAGGAGTACTCACTGTTTAAATAACAACTTTCTTTAAAAATACTGTAAAATTATGAACGATCAAA
This sequence comes from Prevotella sp., assembly GCA_017467705.1. Lineage (GTDB taxonomy): Bacteria > Bacteroidota > Bacteroidia > Bacteroidales > Bacteroidaceae > Prevotella. The sequence continues at coordinate 3,729 of JAFUSC010000045.1, forward strand.
TCACTGAAGGAGTGGAGACTGGAGATCAGATAAAAACCCGTGTGGTGGGCATTGACATCCGCTTAGAGAAAACCACTTATGCTGTGGTGGATATACGCGGAGAGATTGTGGCGCAAGACTATTTTGTGACGACAGACTATACTGACGTCAACGAATATGCACAGGTATTGGCAGAGAAGGTGCTGATGCTGGTCGAGGAGAACGGCGGCATTGAGAACGTGCGTTCCGTCGGCGTCAGTGCACCGAGTGCCAGTTCCGTGTCAGGCTGCATTGAGAACGCCGCCAACCTGCCGTGGAAGGGCGTCATCCCCCTGGCAGCCATGTTGCGTGACCGCATGGGACTGGCTGTTGCCGTGGCCAACGATGCGCACATCACGGCGCTGGGTGAGAAGACCTACGGCAGCGCACACGGTATGAAGGATTTTGTGGTCGTGTCCATCAGTCATGGCGGACTGGGCAGCTGCTTCTTCTCCAACGGTCAGCCCCACTTGGGCTTCGGCGGCTATGCCGGCGAGCTGGGGCACACCTGCGTTGAGAAAGACGGCCGTCAGTGTGGCTGTGGCAACAAGGGTTGTCTGGAGGCTTACTGTTCCGACAAGGGACTGCGGCAGACCGTCGCAGAGCTGATAGCCGAGACCAAGGAGCCGACGATGCTGTCTGACCTGCCCGAACTGACCATCGCGTCGATTGCCAAGTGCTGCGACAAGGGCGACCATCTGGCACAGGAAGCCTTCCGCCGTGTGGGTTCCATGCTGGGCCTCGGCTTGGCTAACTACGCTTCGGTGGTCAATCCCGAGGCGTTCATCCTGACGGGTGACATGGTGCTGGCTGGCAAGTGGCTGCTGAAGCCCATGCGTCAGTCGTTCGACGAGCACGTGTTCCCCAACATCAGGAGCAAGACACGGATTCTCGTCTCAATCCTCCAGGAAGGTGAGCGCGACGTGCTGGGTGCCAGCGCACTGGCATGGGACGTCAAGGAATACTCATTGTTTAAATGATTCAGCATTAGTTGGTTTTGGAGTTAAGGGAGTTAAGGGAGTTAAAGGAGTTAAAGACAAATGTCCTTTCCTTGAGGAGCATTTGTCCTGACGGAGAAATCCGCAGCAAAACTATTGTCTTTAACTCCTTTAACTCCCTTAACTCCTTTAACTCCCTTAACTCCCTTAACTCCTTTAACTCCTGAAATTTAAATTAAAATGGACGTAGAGCGCATAAAACAGATCATTGCTGAGAAGCCCAACCTTTCAACCGCCCTCGGGATGGAGTTTATCTCCACACCCGAGGACGATACTTGTATGGCCCGCATGCGGGTGGACGAGCGTAACCGTCAGCCCTTCGGGTTCCTGAGCGGCGGCGCTTCGCTGGCGCTGGCGGAGAATGTGGCGGGCGTTGGCTCGTCGGCATTGTGCCCCGGCAAGATGTGCGTGGGCATTGAGGTCAGCGGCAGTCATGTCAAGGCCGTCAGCGAGGGCGACACCGTGACGGCCACTGCACGGCTGCAACACGGCGGCAGCACGCTGCACGTGTGGCAGGTGGACATCAGCAACAGCGCCGGTGAACTGATCTCCACCGTCCGTGTAACCAACTATATCATCAGCCCGAAGTCGTGATGACAGCCTTTGCCCTTTACCGATTGCCGCACGACCATCAGGTCACGCTCGTCCAACAGCTGGAGGGTGACCTGTTGCAACTGACGTCGCTCTCAGCCCTGAACGGGCGTCAGGGCTTCGTCGTTGCCCCCTTCGCCATTGGCGACGAGCAGCCGTTGCTGCTGATCAGGGCCGACCGCGTGACGCAATGCCCGCTGGAGCAGCTCCCGTCGTTAGCATGCTATTATAATAGGAACGCAGGTAAGGCTGGTGACCGTTCCACGTATGCAGTTGATTTTGCCAACTTCCATGCTCACCTCCTGTCGGGTGAGTTCCATAAGCTGGTGTTGGCACGCAGCGTGTGCGACGCACGTCCTGCTGAGGCCGACCCCTTACTGTTGTTCCGCTGTGCCTGCCAGCATTATCCGCGACTCTTTATCTGTCTGGTGTCCACGCCGCAAAGCGGCACGTGGCTGATGGCTACGCCTGAGGTCCTGCTTTCAGGCGCGGGCACCCAGTGGCACACCATGGCCTTGGCGGGCACCATGAAGCTTGAGGGCGAGCAGCTCGCGTTCGACACCGCCCTGCCGCAGGACAGCCTGCACATTGCGTGGACTGATAAGAACATACAGGAGCAGCGCTACGTGGCGACCTACATCACCGAGTGTCTGGAGCAGTTCACGTCCGACTTCAGCGAGCGCGGTCCCTACACCGTGCGGGCTGGCAACTTGGTTCATCTGCGCAGCGACTTCCGTTTCACGCTGCCCGACGCTGACCATCTGGGCGACGTGCTGCAGGTGCTCCATCCCACGCCGGCTGTCTGCGGCCTGCCTAAACACCATTCCTTCGATTTCATTCTGGCCAACGAGCACGCCCCCCGCCACTACTACAGTGGCTTCATGGGCCCTCTTAACCTTTCTCCCTCCGAGCCCCCCTGTTGTCCCCCGAGGGGGACGTTAATACCCAAGGCGCAGCCCAAGCCTCCCCTCGGGGAGGTTTGGAGGGGGCTTCACCCCTCCACCCAACTGTTTGTGTCGTTGCGTTGCATGGAACTGCTTGACGATGCCTGCATCCTCTATGCCGGGGGCGGACTGTTGCCCGACAGCGTGGAAGAACAAGAGTGGCAGGAGACGGAAGCCAAAATGGAGACGATGAGGCAGTTGTTAGTTCATAGTTCATAATTCATAGTTCATAATTCATAGTTCATAGTTCGAGTGTATAGTAATAAAGAAAACGTCAACATCCTGACGGCTTTGTTGGTCAAGCATCACGTCCGTCATGCCGTCGTCTGCCCGGGCAGCCGCAATGCGCCCATCGTGCATAACCTCAACGAGTGTCCTCAGATAGTGTGTCACCCCGTGACCGACGAGCGCTCGGCGGGCTTCTACGCGCTCGGCATGGCGCTGCATGAGGGTGCGCCGGGTGCCGTAGCCGTCTGTGTGACCAGCGGCACGGCACTGCTCAACCTGATGCCCGCCGTGGCCGAAGCCTATTATCAGCACGTCCCGTTGGTCGTAATCTCTGCCGACCGCCCGCCGCAGTGGATTGAGCAGCTCGACGGCCAGACCCTGCCACAGCCCGACGCCCTTGGCCGCTTCGTCTCTCGGGCCGTCACCCTGCCCGAACCCCGCAACGAGGAAGAGCGCTGGTACTGCAACAGGCTGGTGAACGAGGCACTGTTGGACAGCAGACATCACGGAGGCACGCCCGTTCACATCAACGTCCCCATCAGCGAACCCCTGTTTGAGTTCACCGTGGAGACCCTGCCTGATGAACGGATGATTGAACGGGTGGAGGCTGACATGCCTGACATGGCACTGAACCACCTCGTGCGTATGTTTATGCATGCCAAGCGGCCCATGCTGATCAGTGGCCAACCGATGAACCCCGGCCTTGATGAAGCTGTGTATCTGGTGAAGGATGATGAGCGCTATGTCCCCGACTTGGTGCTGTATACAGGCGGCTCCATTGTCAGCAAGCGCCTGAAACATTTTCTGCGCAAGGCAAAAGAGACGTGGGCTGTCAACAAGACGGGCGAGGTGAACGACACGTTCATGAACCTGACGCAGGTGTACCAAGGCGACGGTGCTGTGGTGGCCGACCTCATTCGTTTCCATCAGGAACAGCAACCCCATCCGTTCGTGCAGCAGTGGAACGAACTGCTGGCCCGCGTCCGTCATCATGCCGCCACCTACCAGCCTGCCTACTCGCAGATGGCAGTCGTGAAATGCTTTAGTGAAGCCCCCCTGTCGTCCCCCGAGGGGGACACTAATGTCCAAGGCGCAGCTAAAGCCTCCCCTCGGGGAGGTTTGGAGGGGGCTTCTCCCTCGGGAAGGTTTGGAAGTGGCTTCCCCCTCATTCACTACGCCAACAGCACCGCTATCCGTTTGGCCAACATCTACGCGCAGCACCCTGTGTTCTGCAATCGTGGCGTCAACGGCATTGAGGGCTCGCTGTCAACGGCGGCGGGCATGTCGGTGGTGACTGACGAGCGGGTCTACTGCGTCATCGGCGACCTGAGTTTCTTCTACGACCAGAACGCCCTGTGGAACCAGAACCTGCGGGGCAACCTGCGCATCCTGTTGCTCAACAATGGTCGTGGCGGCATCTTCAATATGCTGCCCGGCTTGGAGCAGAGTCTTGCCCGCGACCGTTTTGTGGCCGCTGAGCACCATACTACCGCCGAGGGCATCTGCCGTCAGAACGATGTCGTCTATCTCGCAGCCTCGGACATGGAGCAGATGCAACAGGGTATCGACACCTTATTATATATGGAGAGCCTGCGTCCCGTCCTCCTTGAAGTGTTCACCGACCCCGCCGAAGATGAACGCACACTCCGGGACTATTATGCTCAACTTCTGTAATTCGCTGATATTCAATTAAATCAAAAAGCCATTGGTTCTCGCCGCGAAAACCGTTGATTCTCGCGGTGAGAACTGCCGATTCTCGTCGTGAGAACTGCCGATTCTCGATTCGGGAAACGGCGGTTCTCAAAACATCCCCTAACAATCAGCGATTCATGATGCCTGTTTCGCGGTCGCTCAGCTGCAAGGTACGGTTCACGTCGCGGTACTGACGGCCGTGGTTCAGCGTCCATGTGACGTTGAGCGAGAGCAGATTGCCATAGCTAGGATAACGCACGCGGAGTTCGCGCTGCACGTAACGGTTCATCAGCTCGTTGCTCAGCTGCACAGGATGCGGGTTAAACGGATGCTGCGCGTAGAGTGACAGCGTGAACGCGCCGGCACGATAACTGACTGACAGCGTCGTCTCTGCTGCTGTGTGGCCACGTGTCTCACCCTCCATCCAGCTGTATCCGTTGTCGGCATAGGCCGTCAGCGTCCATCGTCCTAAGTAGGCTTGCACGCTGATCCATCGGTTGTAGGCCGTGAAGCAGTGCGTGTAGTCGTCGCCCATGTTGAAACAGCGGAAGATGTCAGCCGAGGCGCTGGCCGTCAGCCGTTCGGGAATGATGTCCCAACGGGCGTAAGCCTGTGCCATGAGCACGTCGCACGACGGCTGGTTGCGCTGTCCGTGCAGGAAGATGGTCTGCCCGTCGGCGTCGGTTGTCCGTTCGGTGTAGGCCATGTTGCACTGGTCGTTCAGCTTGTAGATACCTGTAACCATCACCGACAGCCGCGGGCGGTCGTAGCTGAATTGCAGCAAGTGCTGTGTCGTCCGGTTTGGCCGCAGGTCAGGATTGCCCACTTGCCACTCGCGGCTGTTCAGTCGGATGGCCACATCAGCAATGTTTGCAATCTGCGACACGTGCTGTCCGATTTCAAAGTCGTATCGCACACGTAGCCCTTCGGCCAGTCGGTAGCTCAGCGCTGCCTTGGGTCGCCAGAGCCAATGGCGATAATGATTTGCCCCCTCGTGGAAATAGACATTGCTGACCCCGAACCCCGTCGTGTAGCTGAGGCGTTGGCCAAGGAGTCCCTTTAGCTGTGCGAAGCCGTAGAGCGTCGAGTTGTGAATGTGGTTAAGGCTGTTGACATCGCCCGTGTAGGTGTTTTTCATGTAACGTTGCTGCCACTGTGCGCCGACCGACAGCGTGAACGGCTGCAAACGATTCTCGTAAACCACTTCCGATGTCAGCGAACTGCTGCGCCCGTGCGTCTCATACTCGTAGGGCGCGCCTTCCTCGTAGAAGTCGTGACTGTGCGAATTGATGAGTGTACCGACGACGTTGGCCGTCACCGATTCGCGCGCGCGTATCCTTTTATATATATAGACGTCGAGCACGGGCGAGAAGGAACGCGCCGTCTGTCGCTCCGTGGTGAGTTGCTGACGGTCAGGCGTGCGAAACCAGAGGTCGTGCGTCCTGTGCGGCGTGCGGGTGAGTGTGCCCGTGAGCCGTGTCTGAATGGTGTAGCGGTCATCGTCGGCCATGTTCCATGTCAGCTGCACGTTGTGTTGCCAATGGCTGCGGTGTCCGTTCGTGTAGCTGCGGCTGACGTGCTCCGTTGTGCCGTCGGTTAACAGGTAGTCCGTCTGTTCGTCATAGCAGATGCCCCGTGCGTGCTCGTGTCCGAGTCGGTAGCTCAGGGCCAGTTCTGACAGTCCGCTGTTCCATTTGCCGAACACCTCGTCGCTGGTTTGCACCGTGGTGAGCGCTGAGGTGAGGTCTGTGCCGACGGCGTAGCCACTCGTGGCGCGCCGGGTGTGTATGTCGATGACGTAAGCCACGCCCTCGCCGTAGCGCACACCCGGCTGATCCATGAAGTCAATGCTCAAGACACTCTTCACGTCTAATGTCAATAGGTCGTCGGCAGTGGCAGGAATGTCGTTCAGTCGTATCTGTACGCCGCCCGTGTTGCCCAGTGCCTCGATGGTGTGGCTGACGGCATTGACGCGCACACCGGGCAGATTAAGCTTTTCCAACAGCGTGTAGCCCTGCGTGGCGGCGGTCAGCATGGCTGCGGTGGGGTAATAGGTCCGTCCGTCGGTGCGTTGCACCACGCGCGGCGCCTCTACGGTTACTTCGTCGAGACTGAGTTCAAGTGAGTCTTGTGGATGGATGTCTTGTGCTGTGGCGGTGATGGAAACGGCCAGCAGCAACAGTGAAATGAGTTTTTTCATACCTTTGCGATCGTTTTAAATTACGTGGCGCAAAGGTATGGCAAACGGTGTAAATGGTGAAAAATTTTAGCTGACAATTACCTGACAATTGCCTGACATCAGCTTGTCAGCGTGTAGGAACGCCCTCGGTCGGACTCAATGTGCAGGTTGCTATGTTCCTCAACGATGGGTTTCAGCCGGCGTATGAGCGTGTAGAGTGTGTCGGTAGCGTCGGGCTTCTTGGGCCAAAGCGCATCGCAGATTTCCTGTTTGGTCAGTTCGTGGCGGGGCTGACTGATGAACATGCTGAGCAGTTGGTGCTGCATGGGCGTCAGGTGGATGGGTTGCTGACGGGCAGAAAGGAAACGGTTAGTCGCGGGGTCGTAGCTCAGTGTGCCGTAGCTGACGAGGCCCGCCGCGGCGTTCTGGCGTCGGCGCGTGTAGCACCAGCAGCCGACACCCCACAGCATAGCCATCACGGTGAGTGAGACAGATGCCCGTTGGTCGCTCAGACGGAGCACGGTGAGTGCGTCGCAGTGAGCGCGGCAGTTGAATGTCTGCTCGCGGTTGTCAACCGAAATGGTGGCGTGTCCCCGCAGTTCGGCCAGCTGCAAGTGGCTGTTGAACGAACGGATGGTGTCAGGCGTGATGATGCGCGACTGCTGTTCGGCCAGCGCTTGCGTCAGGGCACGGTTCATGTCGTGGCTGATGGCAACGTGAGCTGTGCGGTAACTGTGAGCGAACGACACGGCAGCCATCACCACGAGTAGGCCGAAAACAAGTGAAAGGGCATATCTTCGCATGGTGAAATCCTAATACTTAAACGATGAGCCGCCGACGAACTCGCGCATGATGCTGGTGGGTGGAATCTCCTTGTCGCTGACGGGCAGGAAGTAGTGTATGAACTTCAGCAGGCGGTGGGCCTCGGCGTATTCGGGGCAGTTTTTGGGGACGGAGGCGAGTATGATTTCCGCATGGGTGCGCAGCACGGCGAACTCGATGTTGAGGGCTGAGTTGAACATCACGTCGGCTGTTTCCTGATAGGGGAAAATCCATTTGTCCTCGGCCTCGCAGACGTTCTTCCACTGGCTGATGGTTTCTTGTGCGGTGTAGGCTCCCTTGTTGTAGTCGCGGATGATGCGGCGCAGCAGCCGGTTGTCGCGCACGGGAATCCAGTTGTGGTCGTCGAGCGAGATGCTGGTCAGGGCCGAGATGTAGATCTTGAACTTGGCCGTGTCGGGAATCTTCTTCGTCAACAGCGGGTTCAGGGCGTGTATACCCTCGATGATGAGCACTGAGTCATTGGACAGCTTGAGCTTCTTGCCGTTCCACTCGCGCATGCCCGTGACGAAGTTGTACTCGGGCACTTCCACGCGCTCGCCCTGCATGAGCCGCAGCAGATGGTCTTCGAGCAGGGCATACTCGACGGTCTCGATGTTGTCGAAGTCGTAGTCACCGTTAGGCAGCTTCGGCGTGTCCACGCGGTTGACGAAGTAGTCGTCAGTGGAGAACGACATGGGGCGCAGACCGCAGGCCAGCAGCTGCACGCTCAGTCGCTTGCAGAACGTCGTCTTTCCCGACGAGCTGGGACCGGTGATCAGTACGAGCCGAACAGGGTTTTTCTCATTGTGGAACCGACGGTCTATCTCCTCAGCTATCTGTACGATTTTCTTTTCCTGCAAGGCTTCGCTCACCTGTATGAGCTCCGAGGCGTGGCCGCGCTGCACGGCACGGTTGACGTCGCCGGCGTTGGACAGGCGCATGATGATGTCCCAGCGCGTCTTCTCGGCAAACATCTCGTAGGTCTTCGGCATGTCCACCTTCTCGGCCAGCACGGTCGGGTTGTTCCAATCAGGTACGCGCAGCAGCATGCCGTCGTGGTAGGGCTCCAGTCCCCAGACGGTCAGGTAACCGGCTGACGGCACCAATGGGCCGTAGTAGTAGTCGGCCGTGTCGCCCAACATGTAGTAGTCGCTGTATATCTGGCCGCTGGTCTCCAGCAGTTTGACCTTGTCCGTAAAGCCCCGTTCGGCAAAGACGCGGATGGCCTCCTCGGTGGTGGCCTCGTTGCGGCGGAACGGCATGTCGAGGTTGATGATTTCCTGCATGCGCTCACGGATGCGCTCCACGTCGGTTTCGGTCAACGGCTCGCCTGCACGCTTCTTGAAGTTGCAGTAGTAGCCGCGCGAGATGGTGTGCTCAATGAACAGCTTGGAACCGGCGAAGATGTCTTGCGTGGCCTTGTAGAGCACGAAGCAGAGTGAGCGCACGTAGACACGGTGGCCGCTTCCCTCGCGGGCATCAAGAAACTCCACGTCGCGGTTCTGGTAGAGCCGGAACTTGAGCCCCTGCGAGGCGTTATTCACTTTGGCCGAAACCACGGGGTAGGGGAGCTTGATTTCGTCGGCAAACTCCTGATAGACGTCTAACAGCGAGGTTCCCTCGGGGAAACTCTTGGTGACGTTGTTGTTCTTGCAGCGGATTTGTAGCATAGCGGATTGGTAATTTGGTGCAAAGATACGACAAAAAATTGAGATATGGTGAAAAATGAGTAAAAATCGCTCAAAATGAGGCGATTTTGTGATTATTCTCAAAATGCGGAGATGGACAGGTGAAGCCGCTAAAAAGACAAGTTAGGACAGAGTTTCGTTACTATCACGTTACCAAAAGCATTACGGAAATAAAGGTGGCAGGAGTAGGAAACAGGCTGATTCTATGGGCCTTTTGAGTGGCAGGAATTGAAACATTCAAGGCGGC
>JAFUSC010000046.1 GCA_017467705.1 Prevotella sp.
AACAACTGCGTGGCGCAGGTGGTGACCAGCGGACCGGCGTCGCCTTACCCGGAAATCATGCAGGGCTACGTGCACGCCATTTCGAGTGCCAAGCAGAGTGTGCTGATGGAGACGCCTTACTTCCTGCCCACCGAACCCGTGCTCTTCGCGTTGAAGATGGCCGCCCTGCGCGGCGTCAGCGTGCAGCTCATCGTCCCGATGCGCTCTGATGCACGCTTCGTGGAGTGGGCTTCAAGGAGCTATCTGCGCGAGGTGGCTGAGGCCGGCGTGCAGGTGTGGCTTTATCAGGAAGGGTTTATTCACTCGAAGATGATGGTGGTCGACGACTCTCTGGCCACCTGCGGCTCTACAAACATCGACTTCCGTTCCTTTGAAAACAATTTCGAGAGCAACATCTTCATTTATGACGAAGCGGTGGCTTGCCGCTTCCGTGACATGTTCATGGACGACCTGTCGCATGCCACGCTGCTGAGCAACATAAAACAGCGCATGCAACCTGCGTTCTTCAAGCAATTGCTTGAAAGTCTTGCACGGTTGCTTGCGCCGTTGTTCTGACTGCTGACCAGTGAATCAGCAGCCGAAGTAAACCATCAGTCCACCAATGACAATATACATCAATGCATAAGGAATGGCCGAACGCAGAATCTCACCGTCTTTACCCTGCATGTCGCAGGCTGCCGTGGCAATGGCGATGGACTGCGGGCTGATCATCTTGCCGCCCGTCGCGCCCGTTGTGTTGGCTGCCACGAGCCAGTTGGTCTGCGAGCCTTCCACGCCGAAGAATGTTGACTGGCTCGTCATGCCCAGCTGTCCGGCTACGTTGGCCTGCAACTTGGCAAACAGGATGTTCGACGACGTGTCGCTGCCGGTGACAAACGTGCCGATGGCACCGATGAGCGGAGCGAAGAACGGATAGAACGACCCCGTGACGGCCACCAGACCGGCGGCTATGGCGGCTATCATGCCGCAGTAGTTCATGACTGATGCCAGTGAAATCAGCGATATAATGGTGATGACCGTCTTCTGTAAGTTGATGACCGTCTTGGCCAGCACCACCATGAGCTTCTTGAATGACAGCCCCTGAATGAGTCCGCCGATGGTAGCACCGAGGAAGAGCATCAGGCCCGCATTGCTGATCCAGCCGAAGGAGAAGGTGGAGTTAATGACGGGCAGGTCGAGCTTCGTGACCAGATGCGACTTCAGAAAATCATTGACCGGCGGGCACAGCGCACCGCTCACCAGAATGAAGATGAGGATAAACAGATAGACGCTCCATGCGCGGAAAGTCTCAGCAAGGGTGTAGCTTTTAGTGCTAGCCGGGCTAGATTGGCTAGAAGGGCTAGCCTGACTAGAAGGGCTAGAACTACTAGCCTTTCTCGCAAAGACCTTCGCATAGATGATAATCGCCACGATGGCGGCGATGCTGCCGATGATGGCCGGCGTCTCGGCACCCAGATAGCGGGCGCAGATGTATTGCACGACCACGCTGATGATGCCCGTCCACAGCGAGAGCACGATGTTCTTCACCCAAGCCTTGCGGTCAGTGAGCATGAGGATGATGAACGGCAGGATGACAAACAGCGGTGCCAGCTGCAAAACGGCAAACGAAGAAACTTCGCATATCTGTTCGGGTGAGACGGCACCCACCTCCTTGCAAAGCGTCGTTACCGGCACGCCCACGGCGCCGAAGCCCGTGGCCACCGTGTTGCCGATGAGCGCAACCAGTGCCGAGAACATGGGCTTGAAGCCTAAGCCGATGAGGATGGCGGCGGGAATGGCCACTGCCGTGCCGAAGCCGGCCATGCCTTCCAGCAGTCCGCCGAAGCCCCAGACCAACATCAGCACGAGGATGCCCTTGTCGTCGGTGAATGATGTGAACTGTGCCTTGATGACCTCTATCTCTTTTGACTCTACCAGAATGTTATAGCTGTAGATAGCCATCAGAATGATGATGAGGATAGGGAACACGGCTTTCAGCACTCCCTCCACGAAGCTCCACCACACCAGTCCGTAGATGCCGGTGCTGGCGAACTTCTCGGGCACCATGTCGAGCGCGGGAGCTGCGAACAGGGCGAGCAGGATGGTTACTACGAGGGTGATGAGTGCACTTTTGTGACCTGCCATCTTGAAGCCGAGCATCAAGACAAACAGCAGCACGATGGGGATGATTGCTACTAAGACTGACATAGGCAAACTTTGTTTGAGGTTTTAGAATTCATGTAATACTATAATTATATAAGTTTCGGTTTTCTGCTACAAAAATACGAAGAAAGTATGACAAACAGCATGTTTTTTAGTAAAGAAATATTAAAGTTGTGCATTTTTCTTGTAAAAATACTCCGAAATCCACCAAAAATGACTATATTTGCGGTAACTAAAAACCTATAAATAATACGCTAAGCAAATATGAAAATCGGATTATTCATTCCCTGTTACGTTGATGCGGTGTTCCCGGAAGTGGGTGTTGCCACCTATAAGCTGCTCCGTCATTTGGGGCTTGACGTGGAATATCCGCTCGACCAGACCTGCTGTGGCCAGCCCATGGCGAACGCAGGTTTCGAGAGTCAGGCAGTGCCGTTGGCTGAAAAGTTTGAACAGAAGTTCCGCCGGTTCGACTACATTGTGGCGCCGTCGGTCAGCTGCACGGCCTTTGTACGCATTAATTATCCCCGCCTGCTGAAAGGCAAACACGAGTGTGAGACGGCCAAGAAAGCCATGGACGTGGTGGAGTTCCTGCACGACGTGGTGAAGGTGAACCTGCCGTTAGGCAAGTTCCCCCACAAGGTGAGCCTGCACAACTCGTGCCACGGTGTGCGTGAGCTCGGCCTGTCGTCGCCCAGTGAGCAGAACGTGCCGCGGTTCAACAAGATCAAGGACCTGTTGCAGTTGGTAGAAGGCATTGAGGTGGTAGAGCCTGAGCGCCCGGATGAGTGCTGCGGCTTCGGCGGCATGTTCGCTGTCGAAGAGACGGCTGTCAGTGCCCAGATGGGACGCGACAAGATTGAGCGTCACATGCAGACGGGTGCCGAATACGTGACGGGACCTGACTGCTCGTGCCTGATGCACATGGCAGGCGTGGCCCGTAAGCAGAACCTCATGATTGAGTTCAAGCACGTGGTTGAAATCCTTGCCGCAGGACTTTAGAAGGTAAAAAGGTAAAAAAGTAAAAAGGTATAATTATGAGTACACAACATAGCGAAAAAGCCAAGCGCTTCCTGCAGAACCAGACTTACGCCAAGTGGCACGACGCCACGTTCTGGGCTGTGTGCACGAAGCGCGACAACATGGCGCAGGGACTCGACGAGTGGGAACAGCTGCGCGAGAAGGCCAGTGCCATCAAGCGTCACACCATTACCCATCTGGACGAATACCTCGACCAGTTTGCCACCAATGCAGAGAAGAACGGCGTCATCGTGCATTGGGCCAAGGATGCACGCGAGTTCAACGAGATTGTCTACGACATCCTGAGCAGCCACAACGTAAAGAAGATGGTGAAGTCGAAGTCAATGCTCACCGAGGAGTGCGAGATGAATCCCTACCTGGAGGCCAAGGGCATCGAGGTGGTGGAGACCGACCTCGGCGAGCGCATCATTCAGCTGAAGGGACAGAAGCCCTCGCACATCGTGATGCCGGCCATCCACCTCAATCACGACGACGTGGGCGAGCTGTTCGAGGAGAAGGGCATCTCGACCGAGAAGGGCAACCACGACCCCACGTACCTCACCTACCGTGCACGCCTGTCGTTGCGCAACGAGTTCCTGACGGCTGATGCCGGCATGACCGGTGCCAACTTCGGCATTGCCGCCACGGGCGACATCGTGGTGTGCACCAACGAGGGCAATGCCGACATGTCCACGTCGTGCCCGAAGCTGCACATTGCCGCCATCGGACTTGAGAAGGTCATCCCCAACTACGAGTGTCTGGCCGTGTTCCAGCGCATGCTCTGCCGTGCCGGTACGGGTCAGCCCACCACGACCTACACCTCGCACTTCCGCAAGCCGCGCCGCGTGGCCGGTGCCGGCGGTCAGGAGCAGCGGGGCGAGATGCACATCATCCTCGTGGACAACGGACGCTCCGAGTGGATTGGCAATCCCGAACATTGGGAGGTGCTGAAGTGCATCCGCTGCGGCTCGTGCATGAACACCTGTCCCGTCTATCGGCGTTCGGGCGGTTACTCTTACAGTTACTTCATCCCCGGACCTGTGGGCATCAACCTCGGCATGCTGCGCAACGCCCAGCGTCACTCGGGCAACGTCTCCGCCTGCACGCTCTGCCTGAGCTGCCAGACCGTCTGCCCCGTCAAGATTGACTTGGGCGACCAGATCTACAAGTGGCGCCAGCAGCTTGACTCGTTCGGCACGGCCAACAAGGAGAAGAAGCTGATGTGTCAGGGCATGAACCTGCTGTTCGGCAATCCCACGCTCTACAAGATGGCAACCGCCGTCTCGCCCGTGGCCAACATCATTCCGCCGTTCATCATCAACGCCAAGTTCAACCCCTGGGCCGAAGGACACGAAATGATGAAGTTCCCCAAAAAGCCCTTCCACGAGGTGATTAAGAATCTATGATATTTACGATTTGACAATAAAGCTATGAGTAACAAAGAAGATATACTGAAGAAGTACCGCGCTCATGTGCGCGAACGCTTCGATATGCCTGCGCTCGACGACATCAAGGCCGTCACTTATCCTGATCCGTTGGTGCAGTTCATGAAGATGAGCGAGAGTGTGGGTGGTCAGGTGATGGAGCTCACCCCTGACCGTGACATCAATGTGCTGATACGTGAGCTGTTCCCTGACGCGCAGGAGATAGCCTCGAACCTGCCTGAGGTGACCATTGCGACGCGCAATCCTGACACCGTGGCATCAGCCCAAGAGCTGAACGGCACCGACGTGGGCGTCATTCGTGGACAGTTCGGCGTGGCTGAGAATGGCTGCATCTGGATTCCCCAGCAGATGACGGAGAAGGCCGTCTGCTTCATTTCCGAGAATCTGGTCATCCTGCTGCCGAAGTCGCAGATTGTGAACAACATGCACGAAGCCTACCGTCGGCTGTCGGAGGCCGACGCGCGCAGTGGCGTGGAGGACTTCAACGCCGCCGGCTACGGCACGTTCATCAGTGGCCCGTCGAAGACCGCCGACATTGCGCAGGTGCTCGTCATGGGCGCACAGGCCGCCCGTTCGGTCACCATTTTCCTGCTGCCAGAGTAGGGCGGAAGGAAGTTTTAAGTTTCTGACCGATGCTTGGTCATCACCTGACCATGCATCGGTCACTTTGTGACCAGCCGTTGGTCAACGGCTGACCAACCGTCGGTCAGCGCATCAAAAGGCAGTCCTGTGTGAGCGTAATAGCGGTATCACATCATGATGCTCAGCTGCTTTTGCTTATTAATAATAAAGGAACGCGCGCGCGTATACCCCTCGCTCGCTTCGAGAACTGCCGATTCTCACCGCGAGAACTGCCGATTCTCACCGCGAGAACTGCCGATTCCCGTCGTGAGAACTGCCGATTCCCGATGCGGGAACTGCCGATTCCCGTCATGAGAACTGTCACGGACTTTTACGGACAAAGGCGGATTTCTTACAACCACAGATTGCGCGGATTTCACAGATTTATTTCTTGAACCACGAATTACGCTAATTTCACGAATTATTTAAAAGACCCGTTCATCGGCATTTGCAATACCGATGCCGTTGGTCGGTGCATCTGCGATGCACTATCATTGCAACGGAATTTTGATTCAACCACGAATTACGCTAACATTTAAAGCTCTTGAAAGCGTTTGCGGAAAAATATTTACCGATATATTTGGCTGTTTCGCAGATTAGTTGTACTTTTGCATCGGAGTTTGTGGCCTGCCCTTCCTCGGAAGCCGTTGCGGGCGCAAGAGCCGGAGGGCTTAGACGCTCCTGAACATCGTGGGTAAAAAAGCGAGAAGCAAGTGCTTTTCTTGTCAAGTGAAATCTGGAAAATTTCTAATAGGCACAAGAATGCATAGTGATTCTCCACGCGATAGCGTGGGATTGTTGTATCACTATATCTTTGTCTATAGGTATTCCAGAACCTCACTTGAAAGATATAAGAAGCGATGAATTCCGCGCCTTTTTGTATCCTTTATTTAATAATGTGTACTCTGAGGCTAACCCACAGCTGAAAGTAGAAACAATTTTAACTCACATTATTAATAAAACAAAACAATTATGAAACAAAAATTTTTACGTTTAACATTGATGGGCATCGCTATGATGTTCATGGGAATAAGTGCGCAAGCACAGACAGGAACAATCACTATTACGAGTGAAAACCTCGACGGAACAAGTTCCTACCCAACAACAGACCAAACTTTCACGGTTGACGGAGTTGATTTTGGCTACAACACTGGCGTTTATCGCCCAACAGCCAATAACACTCCATCTGGATGGGCTGGCGGTCAAGTTATTCAGTTTAAGAAAAATAGTGGAAAACTGTATAATACTTCCGCTATTGCCAATATTGTTAAAGTTAAAATATGGCGTGCTTCAGGAACTGCACATTTTACTTTATATAGTGGAAATAGCGCAAAGACTGAAGATAATGGTATCGTAGACAATGCAAAGACTGGTGTTACGAGTGGTACCGAAACCGTGAAATATAGTACGTATTCAAAATCAGGAAAAACCGTAACAATAACGGACAACCAAGATATTGACCTTACATATTTCGAATTTGATTTGTCTTCATCAAAGCCAAGCTACTTCAATATAGCCGTAGGCAATGGTACACTGTATTTATATAAGATTGAAATTACATATGCAGTTCCCATGACCATCACCGCAGCCGAGTGGGCTTCATTTAGCAGCACCAGCGAAGTGGCTATCCCCGAGGGTGTGAAGGCTTACTATGCCAGCTCCAGCGACGGAAGCAACGTCACGCTGAAGGAAATCACTACGGGCATTATTCCTGCTAACGAAGGTGTTGTTATCAATGGAACGGCTAACACCTACTATGCTAACAGCAGCGCCACCAGCGCAGCCAACATCACGGGCAACCTGCTGAAGCCTTGGACCACAGCAGGCACTCCGAGCGAAGCAACTTACTACACGCTGGCTGCCGGCCCGACGTTCAAACAGTCAATAGGCGGCACGCTGGCCGCTGGCAAGGCTTACCTCGTTATTCCTGACGGTGCACGTGAGCTGACCATCAGCTTCGACGAGACAACCGCTATTCAGAACATCGAGCGCGCCACGGTGAACGATAACCGCTACTACACGCTGGATGGCCGCGAGGTGAAGAATCCCACGAAGGGCATCTACATTGTGAACGGCAAGAAGGTGGTGATTAAATAAAAGAAAGTTATTTATTAGAAAACAAAAGAAAGGAAACAAACAATGAAAAAGCAATATATCAATCCCACGATGGACGTGGTAGCAATGAAAATGCAACAGAGTCTGATGGCAGGTTCAATGAAAGTCACCGTCAGTGGTAGTCAAAGTAATGAGGAATCCCTTGGACGTGGCGCTGACTTCGACGACTGGGACGAGTAAGTTTATGTACGAAATAAAACAAATAATGTTTTTAGGGTGGCTCTTTTTGAGACGCTGTGAAGCGTCGGCTACCCGAACTGTTTTAAAAAAGTTAATATTGTAAGGACGCTGCCCGCTCGTGAGAGTGGGCGGCGTTTTTGTTTAGACGAATAGACGACGTTTTTAGACGAATGGACGGATAGACGAAATATTTAGACGAATGTACGAATAGAGGGGTATTCACACGCCAACTTACCTGAACAGCGAGAAGTTCACGCTGCCGTAGGCGCGGTGCTCCACGAAGCGCGGGTGATGGCTGAAGTCGTGGTCTTTGCCGTGCTCGAAGACGAAGATGCCACCGGGCTTTAGGAGGTTTGAGGTTTGAGGGTTTAATACCAGGTCGGGAATCTGCGGCAGTTCCTTGAGGGCGTAGGGCGGATCGGCGAAAATGAAGTCGAACTGCTGCTTGCATGACTTGATGAAGCGGAAAACGTCATTTCGTGGAAGGAGGAGGGTGGAAGGTGGAGGGAGAATTCCATCAGTCGTAGAATCTGAGGCAGGAGTATTCTCCTTCCACCTTCCACCCTCCTCCCTCCACCCAAGCTTCAAAATGCAACTGCTGATAAACCGGTGGTGGTCGCGGTCGAGCTCTACCGAGACGACGTGTGCGCAGCCGCGCGACAGCAGTTCGAGCGTGATGCTGCCCGTGCCGGCAAAGAGGTCGAGCGCCTCGCAGCCTTGGCCGCTGATGCCTTCCTCGAAGTCAATGTAAGCGGTAAGCACATTAAAGATGTTCTCCTTGGCAAAGTCGGTGGTGGGCCGCGCCTTGAACGAGCGCGGTATGTCGAAGTGACGGCCTTTGTATTTCCCTGTAATGATTCTCATCTTTTATTCTCAATCTACAGTTTGTCATTCCTTCCTCCCCTTCGGGGAGGTCAGGTGGGGCTTTATCTTCCCTTCACAATCATTGTCACCATGTCGTAGGGCAGTCCTTGTATCTGCGTGGCGGGTGAGCGGTTGAAGTCGCCCGACGGGTTGATGATGTAGGCGCGCTTCAGGTATCGGCTGAGCAGCGTCATCATCTCCTCGCGTTCGGGAATGTCGCCCACGATGTGCAGTTCGTCGTGCTCCTGTCGCAGACCGAGCTGCTGCCAGACGTAGAGCAGGTAGTAGACGGAGTCCTGCATGTGAGCGGCGCTGAACGTGTTGCAGAACTTAAAGCGGTTCTGGTGGTAGCTGAAGATGTCGAGCTGCTGGTCGTGGAAATATCCGTAGAGCTTGCTGCGCACGCCGGTGAAGCTGCGGCGGTAGAGGTAACGCCACACGGGGCTGGCGGCGCAGAGGTAGCGCACGTCGGTGAAATGCTCGTCGATGACTTGCTTCAGGTCGCGGTTGATGGGGTAGAGCGCCACGCAGTTCAGGTCGGGCACCACGCTCGCCATCACCACGTCGGGCTGCTGCGAGGGGAACGAGTGGCGGTAGAGCAGCTCCTTCTGTGTCTCGTCGTAGAGGTCGACGGGCACCATGAGCGGCTGCGCGTTGACCATGACCATCACACGCTGGTAGGTGTGCTGCAGCAGCTCGGCGGTGCGCAGTGCCTCGCGCAGGTTGGCCGCCATGGATATGCCGCTGTTCACGCTGTAGGGCTGGTAGTCAATGGGGCGCTCGGTGTTGGCCGCGTCGAGGCTCACCAAGTCAAGACGGCCCCGGCTCAGGCGGATCAAAAGCTTCGGGCGCGTGGAAAATTGCTCGTTTGTTGTCGTCATTTCAGATGTTTTTATTATCTTTGCAGCTGGATTCTCGTGATATCCGTCTGCAAAGGTACGAATTAACGGGCAAAAAACGAAAGAGAAACATGTTTTTCTTTTGAGATTTGAGATTTGAGGTTTGAGATTTGAGGTTTGAGATTTAACTATGAACTATGAACTCTGAACTATGAACTATGAACTGACCTGTCGCATACGTGAGGCCATGGGCTTTGCACCGACGCCGGAGCAGGAGACAGCCATCAGGGTGTTCTGCCAGTTCCTGACTGACGACGGCGAGCGCCCCGTCATGGTGCTGCGTGGCTGTGCGGGCACGGGCAAGACGACGCTGGCCGCGGCCTTCGTGCGGGCGTTGCAGTCGCTCGGGCAGAAACTGGTGTTGCTGGCTCCCACGGGACGTGCGGCCAAGGTGTTCTCGTTGTATTCAGGCACACCGGCAGGCACCATTCATCGCCGCATCTACCGTCAGCGGTCGGCTGGTGACCTGTCAGCCTTTCAGCTGAACTACAACATCGCGCAGGATACGCTCTTCATGGTTGATGAGGCTTCGATGATCAGCCTTGCCTCGAACTCTTCGCTTGGGGGCGACGGGAACAGCATGTTCGGCAGCGGTCGGTTGCTTGATGACCTGATGGAGTACGTCTATAGCGGCCGCAACTGCCGGTTGTTGCTTATCGGCGACCGTGCCCAGCTGCCTCCGGTGGGCGAGACGGAGTCGCCCGCCCTGATGGCTGACGTGCTGCGTTCCTATTATCTCCGTGTCTACGAGACCGACCTGAACCAAGTGCTGCGTCAGAGTGAGGAGTCAGGCATCCTGTGGAACGCGACGAGAATCAGGAGTCTTTTCACCTTGAACCCTTCACCCTCCACCCTCCACCCTTCACCCTATACCCTCCACCTTCCCAAGGTCCGCTTTGCGGGTTTTCCCGACATTCACATTGTCAGGGGCGACGAGCTGATTGACCAGCTGGGCAGCAGCTACAGCCGTGTGGGAAAGGACGAGACCATCGTCATCACGCGCTCCAACAAGCGCGCCGTCATCTATAACCGGGGCATCCGCAACAGCGTGCTCGGCTGTGAAGAAGAGCTGTGCTATGGCGACATGCTCATGGTGGTGAAGAATAATTACAGTATACAGCCCACCCCAACCCCTCCCGAGGGGAGGGGCTTAGATACCCCTATGGCAGGAAAACCCGGGAATGGTTTGGGTGGGTCCTTTATCGCCAACGGCGATCATGCTGTAGTGCGCCGTGTGCGCAATGAGCAGCAGCTGTATGGGTTCCGTTTTGCTGATGTCACCCTGACGTTTCCTGACTATGACGACTGCGAGCTGACGGCGACCGTGCTGCTGGACACGCTCAGCACCGAGGCGCCTGCCCTGACGCGCGAACAGCAGACGCAGCTCTACGAGGGCGTGCTGGCCGACTATGCCGACATACGTTTCAAGTCAGAACGCATGAAGAAACTCAAGGAAGACCGTTTCTACAATGCCTTGCAGGTGAAGTATGCCTATGCCGTCACGTGCCATAAGGCGCAGGGCGGACAGTGGGCACACGTGTACGTGGATCAGGGCTACATGACTGACGACATGCTCACGCCTGATTATATACACTGGCTATACACCGCCTTCACCCGTGCCACGGAGCACCTGTACCTCGTGAACTGGCCGGAGAAAATGGTAGACTCAAATCTCAATAATGATATACATTAACGACCGATTAGATGAATTAGACTTGGCGGCGGTGCTTCCGTTGCTGAGTGAACAGCGGCGCGAGCAGGTGCTGCGCTTCAAGCATGAAGCAGGACAGCGGCAGTGTGCGGCGGCCTACCTGCTGCTGATGCAGGGGCTGCGCGAGGAGTACGCCATTACGGATAAGCCCGTGTTCGAGTATGGTGAGCACGGCAAGCCCGTCATGGTGGGTTTGCCTCACATCCACTTCAACCTCAGCCATTGCCGTGAGGCGGCGGTGTGCATGCTGGCGGATCGGCCCGTCGGCGTGGACATTGAGACCATCCGTGACTATAAGGAGTCGCTGGTCCGTTACACCATGAGCGATGCAGAGCTTCAGCAGATACAGGCAGCCGACCGCCCCGACGTGGAGTTCACGCGGCTGTGGACGCAGAAGGAAGCCGTGCTCAAACAGGCAGGCACCGGCATCCGCACCGACATGAAGACCGTGTTGACAGGTGTGGAGCATGTTCAAACGGTGGTCTGCGAAGAAAAAGGCTACGTTTATTCGGTGGTTTACTAAAAAATGCTTATCTTTGTACCCACAAACTTAAAAATAATCACAAACTTTAAAACGATAAGCTTATGAAATTAGATGGACGTCGCCAGAGCGACAATGTTGATGACCGCCGACGCATGGGCGGTGGTGGTAAAGCCGGCCTCGGCATAGGTGCCATTCTGCTGGCTGCTGTTGTAGGATACTTCAGCGGCGGCTTTGAGGGCGCAGTGAGTAACGTGGTGGAGACGGTGCAGAACGCGCCGGTGCAGACCACGGCAGACAACAACCGTGAGTTCACGCAGGAAGAACAGGAACTGGCCACGTTCTCCAGCCAGATTCTCGGCGGTACGGAGGATGTGTGGGGACAGATATTCCAGGAACAGGGATGGGGTGAATACAAGAAACCCACTATGGTGCTCTACACCGACGCCGTGCAGACTGCCTGCGGACAGGGCTCTGCCCAGATGGGCCCCTTCTACTGCTCGGGCGACGAGAAGCTGTATATTGACCTGTCGTTCTTCACCTCCATGAAGAAGCAGCTCGGTGCCGACGGCGATTTCGCCTATGCCTACGTCATTGCTCACGAGGTGGGTCACCACGTGGAATACCTGACGGGAACGCTGCAGAAGGCGCACCAGCAGATGCAACGCCTGTCGGAAGCCGATGCCAACAAAATCAGTGTGCGGCTGGAGCTGCTGGCCGACTTCTATGCCGGCGTATGGGCTCATCACGACAACAAGCGCTTCGGCTCGCTGGAGGACGGTGACATTGAGGAAGCCATTAACTGTGCTCAGAAGATAGGCGACGACTATCTGCAGACCAAGGCGCGCGGCTACGCCGTGCCCGAGTCGTTCAACCACGGCACGTCGAAACAACGCATGAAGTGGTTTAAGCTTGGCTTGCAGACGGGCGATGTGACCAAAGGAACCACCTTCCAGTGCTCGGACGCAGAATTGTAAAACCATTTTATTTCTGGGAGTTCAGGAGTTACAGGAGTTACAGGAGTTGCAGACGTATGTTCTAAAGGCTCCGGCTCCCTACTCCAGAATGGATAAGACAAGGACAAAGGTGTTGTCTGTAACTCCTGTAACTCCTGAACTCCTGTAACTCCTAAAAAAAAGTATGAGAAAGCTAACCCTTTTTGTTCTTTTGCTGACAGCTCTTGCAGCAAAGGCTCAGTTCGGTCCTGTGGCCGATGAAGATACGAAGTACGCCACCGAGCTCATCAAGCCCGGCACCGTGGCGCCCGACTTCAAGATGAAGACCATCGACGGCAAGACCTTCAAGCTGTCACAGCTGAAAGGCAAGACCGTGGTTCTTGACTTCTGGGCTTCGTGGTGCCCCGACTGCCGCAAGGATGCGCCCGAGGTGGTGCGCATGCATCGGAAGTTCCGCTCGCAGGGCGTCGAGTTCGTCGGCGTGTCCATGGATACCGACGTGGCGCAGTGGCGTGCAGCCGTGGAGAAGTACGGCATTGAATACACGCAGGTCAGCGAACTGAAGAAGTTTAAGGAGACCGACATCTCGAAGGCTTATGGCGTGAAGTGGATTCCCTCCATGGTCGTCATCGGCCCTGATGGTAAGGTGGCCCTCTCCACCGTGCTCAGCTATAAAGTGGATAAGTATCTGCGTGAGCTGTCGCCGCGTCCGTTTACGCGCGACACCG
This sequence comes from Prevotella sp., assembly GCA_017467705.1. GTDB lineage: Bacteria > Bacteroidota > Bacteroidia > Bacteroidales > Bacteroidaceae > Prevotella. The sequence continues at coordinate 13,163 of JAFUSC010000046.1, forward strand.
AGGCCGTCACCATCGACGGTGACCACGGCAAGCTCGCCGCCATTATTCAGAAACCCGTCGTCACCCCTCACCAATCACCCCTCACCCAGTTTCCCATCGTGGTGCTCTGCCACGGCTTCGGCGGCACGAAGAGCGGTCAGATGTTCGACCTCATCTGCGATTCGCTGGCTGCTCATGGCATTGGCAGCATCCGTTTCGACTTCAACGGTCACGGCCAGAGCGAGGGAAAGTTTGAGGACATGACGGTGCCCAACGAGATGGAGGACGCCAAGCACGTCATTGCCTATGTGCGTGACCTGCGTTGGGTGTCGAAGATTGCCTTGCTCGGCCACTCGCAGGGTGGGGTAGTGTCGGCTATGACGGCTGGTGAGCTGGCCGACGACATCAGCGCCGTGGTGCTCATGGCTCCTGCCGCCGTGCTGCGCGACGATGCCATTCGCGGTTCCACCTTCGGCAAGCAGTACGACCCGCTCGATCCGCCTGAGTATGTTGACCTGTGGGGTGGCCAGCGCCTTGGTGCCGGCTACATCCGCACGGCCTTCCGCCTGCCCATCTACGAGACGGCAGCCCGTTACCACGGTCCTGCCTGCGTCATTCACGGCACGGGCGACCGCGTGGTGCCCTACACCTACGGTCTGCGCTTCCATCAGCAGTGGCCCGCGAGCGAGTATGACGAGCTGGAAGCCTACGACCACGGTTTCTCGCAGAACGTCTACCGCGCCACGGAACTGGCCAGCGACTTCCTCATCAAGACGCTGAAGTAGAACGCCTGCTGATGCTAAAAAAACATAAATATCAACCAAGGTTGACTCAACCTTGGTTGATATTTTTTATCTTTGCAGCGTAATCTAAAATAGTAAACCAGATGAATCGTCCGTTTGTGTATGGCTACTTAGCTGAAAAAGAGAACTTTATTGACCGTGAGGAAGACAGGAGGCAGCTAAAGAACTTCTTGGGTCACGGCATTAATGTGATGCTTATTTCTCCCCGCCGTTGGGGAAAGTCGTCGCTGGTTAAAATGGCGATGGGCGAGTTAATGGCCGAAGACCATGACGTCAAGGTCTGCTATATTGATGCGTTCAAGGTGCGCACAGAGGAGGATTTCTATAACAAGTACGCGACGGCCGTCATTGATGGCGTTTTTGACATTCAGCCGCTCAAGAAAAGTGCAGAGGACATTCTGGATTTGCCTGAGCGGATAGCCCGTGAAAAGGGTATACATGTCATTGTGTGCATTGATGAGTTCCAGCAGTTGGCTCTTTTGCCTGAATGGAAAACCATGGAATCACTGATGCGCTCCGTATGGCAGCACCACCAGCATGCTAATTATTGCCTGTATGGCAGCAAACGCCACATGATGATGGACATCTTCAACAATTCCAACAGCCCTTTCTACCGGTTCGGACAAGTGCTGTTTATGAAGAAGATAGAGAAGAAGCACTGGATCCCATACATTCAGCAAGGGTTTGAGAAGACATCAAAAGCCATCAGTGCGGCTTTTGCCGAACGAATCTGCGAAGTGACGGAGTGTCATTCGTGGTACGTGCAACAGCTCAGCTTCTTCATTTGGGCTGACACCATCGGTGAGGTTGACGAAGACATCTTCAACCGTCAGCTGCAAACACTCATTGACACCAATGCGCCCCAGTTTGAAAGTGACATCACCGGGCTAGCTCCCTCGCAGCTGTCCATGCTGGTTGCCATTGCTTCAGGTGAGCAACATTTGAGCGCAAAGGAGGTTGTCAGCAAGTATGGTCTTGGCGGTGCACAGACCATTGCCAAAAACAAGAAAGCCATCGTTTCAAAAGACATCGTTGAGCTGCAACCCGACGGAACCTACCATTTCGTAGACCCCATCTTCTTCCTGTGGTTTAAACAACAGTATAACATCAACCAAAGTTGACTCAATCTTGGTTGATGTTTTCTTTTAGCTGTTCAACGGAGATTGTGTCTTCTTTTCCTTCTTCGTATTTATAGATGTCCCAGGAGTCTTCTTTCTCAACGGGAAGGTAGAATACGTGGTTAGGAAGCAGTGACGAACAGACTTTGTAACACTCTTTAAGCTCGTTTACCTTTAGGTTATACTCTTCTTCATTTATTTGGACGCTGGCTGACTTATTGACGCTTTTCACTTCGAAGATGTGTATACGCCCGTTCTTGTCCTTTAAGATGAAGTCAGGGTAAGACGCATGGATTCCATTTAAGTAATACTCATATTTGATTTCCGAGTTATGTGGAAAGTTCTTACCCCACAGGTAGCGGTAATCTTCATCAAACATGTTGATACGTACCTTGGCACCGTTTTTCTTGGCAAGTTTTTCTAAGACAGATGCCCAACGGCGTTCTGCTTCGCTGTCAAAGGAAAAGGTGTCTGATTTGCCTTTGCGACACCACACCCAGTCCTCGCACTCATTGTGGTTTCCGTTGTCAACATACGAAGAACTGACAGGGAAAGAGGTTTCTTTGTCTGCTTCCATGCTTTGTGAATAGTCACAGATGTAAGTGCCGTATAGTTTTCTTATTCTGTCAATCTGTTCCATAAACGTCCACCAGCGGCTGATGTCGTCGTGTGCATACGTGTAGCAAAGGTTCTGTACGTCATTTTCACTTCTTGCCAGTTTGGTGTAGAGATTGAATATACTGGTGTGTACGGGCTTGGTGTATGGTGTAACGGCATCTTCAATTTTGAATCCCTTTTTGTGTGTCAGGTTTGTCAGTCTGGTGGTCTTGACCCTGATGTAGTCCTGCAGGTTCACACTCTCACTTTTCCATAGTGTGACAGGGTGAGTTTGTTTCATGTTTTCTGGCTTGATACCCCACACCCATGCAGTCATGGCTAACTTTTGGGCTTCATCCGTAAGGGTTTCAAAGTCAAGCAGTCGCGGGTTACGCCGCACACGTCCCATGACTTGCTCATCCAGTTGTGTGCTTCGGGTATCTCGCACTTGATAGAGCATGCAGGCGCGTGGAATATCCCAACCTTCTGAAATAACCATCTTGAAAACAATCACGTCAATGGTTGACCCGTTGCTCTTGGCATAGTCTTTCCAACGTTCAACAGGTAATTTCTTCTTCACGTCGTCATTTGTGTCGCAGAGGTTGGCCTTCTTGTCCACTATCACCATCCACTTCAGTTCTTGGTGTTTATCCAGTGCGGGCTTGATGTGTTCATTCCATTCCTCTTCTGCTTTCTCCTTGTTTGATATTTGGATTATCAGACAAGGATTCACCTTCAGCAGATTACGATAGGCTTGCTTGATTTCCAAAAACTTACTGACAGCTGCCTCTACAGGCGCAGTTTCATCGTCAACCAGCTCCACACGCTTAATCAGTTTTGCCTGCACAGCTTCATCGTCACTGATCTGTACGTCAGGAGCCTGTCCGCGGCGCAGGTTGGGTGTGGCTGAAAAGTTGATGATGCGTTCAAAGAAGTTTTCGGAAATGGCATCAAGATTATTAGTGGCTTGATGACATTCGTCTTTAATCAGGTAGATATGTTTCTTCCGTCCTATTCCGAAGTAATTCCCTGTCATGGTGCGCAGGAAGTTCAGCATGGGGCCTTGCATCAGTCGTCCGTTCTTTTTGAACAAATCGCGTGGTAGTACGTAGACGTTATGGTCTTCTGGAATGAAAAGAGTCTCTTCGCCGCTCACCTCTGTTGAAATCAAATGGGCGTCGATTGCAGGAAAGATTCCTTCTTCTGCACAACTACGAAACACATCATAGTTTTGTTGGGCCAGATTCCCTTTTGAAAGTGTTGACACCAAAAACACTATGTTTTGATGAGCAGTCAGCACGCGGTTCATGTAGTCAGCCATCATGCGTGTCTTACCGCTTCCTGTCGGTGCACGGAATGTCAGCTCCTTTTTGTTGCCGTCTGTCCTTTTCATGAGTTCAGCAACGGCTCGTTGCTGAAGGTCTTTAGCTTCTTGTAACATTGCTTATCCCTTTTGCTGATGTTCGGTCAACCATTCTTCGTTGTCTAAGTACTTCTGCGTATGGGCAAAGTTGCTGCAAACCCAGTCCACCTTTTCGCGCAACGTCTTAAATAGCGTTTGCCCATAAAGTGTTTCGTCTATCACATCGAACGCCGTTTCTCCTTTCACGGCTTTTGCATTATGCACCGACTTGATTTCGTATACATCCAAGTTACCGCCGTAGGGTAAATTTTCTTCCGCCCACTTAAAGTTTCTCATGCCGTCATAACATTCGCCAGTCATGATGCGCTTTAGCCGCTTAGCCGTTACGTCATAGGCAATGCCGTTAGGAGTGGTCTCCGTTTTCTCGTCTAATTGGCAGAGAATAAACTGACGGTTGCCTTTGTCCTGCTCGTTCAATGCCAATACTGCATGTCCTGTTGTGCCGCTGCCTGCGAAGAAATCGAGGATGATGGAGTCTGGCTTACTATATAGAGCAATAATCCTTTTCATTAATTCTATTGGCTTAGGATAAGGAAACACAAAATTATCATTAAAGATTTTCTTAAGGTCTTTTGTTGCATCTTGTGAATGTCCCACCTCTGTGTGTTTCCAAATGGTCATGGGGGTAATTCCTTGCTTAACCTCAGATAGGAAACGTTTGATTCGGGGGACACTATTTCCGTCTTCTCCAAACCAAATTCTTCTGTCTGATTTGTATTTCTCAAAGGTTTCTTTATCTAAGCGCCAACAATACCCACTGGGAGGCAATACGATTCGCCCACTTGGTGTTGTAATTTCATAAACTTTTGATGCTACTCTTGGGCCAACAGACAAGTCTCCAGAAGTCCACACTCCTCTTGGGTCGTTATCAGGATTAGAATATCTGTTGTTTGTTTCATCAGTTCTTGGTAAACCATTACAAACGGCATTGTCTATCTCTTTTGCATAGCAAATAATGTAATCATGACTTTCGGAAAAGTGCTTTTTTAAGTTTACGGGAGCAAATGCTCTTTCCCATATGACATTAGCGATAAAGTTGTTTTCTCCAAACACTTCGTCGAACAAGCATTTTACATATGCTTGGTTCTTGTCGTCAATGCTACAGAAGATAACTCCACTATCGCTTAGCAGTTGCTTGGCCAGCATCAGACGTGGATAGAGCATAGAGAGCAAATTGTCACGTGTGATGGCGTTTTCGTAGTTTGTTTGTGCAAACTCTCCCATACTGTCTTTTCCGTATGGTGGGTCAATGTAGATGACGTCCACACGTCCCTTGTATTCTATCAACAGATTTTGTAGTGCCTCATAATTGTCACCGATAATCAGTTTGTTGGTAGGCTGTGCTTCATCTGTCTTGAAACTTAATTGCTCGTTCTTCTTGAAGTAACGGATGTCGTTGCTTAGCTTTTCCATGCGCTTGTCAAAGTGGAGCCCTGTCCGCTTGTAGGTGGTGCCCAGCGCGGCAATCATCATGGCCTCGTTGTCATCCTCCGCATTGCTAATCAGCTTCTTCAGCAGTGCTGCATTAGTTGGCTCCAGCACGTGGTCTGCCACCCGCTTGTCAATCTCAAGCAGCAGGCTCTCCTTCATTCCACTGTGGGTGTCGTTTGTCATCATTGCATTAATATGTTTTTATTATTCTTATTAATGCGCTGCGCCATCAGCAAAATGTTTCCTGCAAGCAACTGGGCATAAAAACGTGGACGAATCCCCGTTCAATGTTCCAGGTACTTGCAGGAAACCTATATCAAGAAACAGGAAAACGCCCACCATGACAGTGAGCGTCACCATTATTACTTGATATGTTCTTTCTACCTGCAAGTTTCGGAACATTTTGAATAATAGCCAACGCTAAATGAATCCCTCGAAAGTTGCATCGTCACTTCCGCTGAAGCTCGCGCACCCACCGTGGGGCACTACCGCCACTGACATCATGGCGGCGAGACGATGACTGTGTGCAAAGGTACGAAAACCGTGGCAAACGGCAAAAGGAAAAGCTGTTTTTCTTTTTACCCTGTTGCAAAATTATTCTTTTCTATTGCTTTCCTGATCCTCTCCTGCCTTTCTTGTAATTCATTTTTGGCCGTTTTGTGAATTTAAATCGGCGGTTCATGAAAGTAATAAGTAGTATATTGAAAAGTAATAAGTGACTTATTGCTCAGTAATAAGTTACTTATTACTCGGTAATAAGTATCTTATTACTTTGTAATATGTAACATATTACTTTTTAAAACTGCCAGAACAGATGAATGAAACAGCCGCTGTCGGGTTGATAAAAAGACAGCCGATTTTCATCACGGTGGTGCTTTATACCATCATTATGCAGATTAAATTATTTGATTTGCATAATTTGATTTGCATAATTCAAAATAAATTAAAAAGAAAAAAAGCCCTGAAAACAGGGCTTTTTTTTGATACTTTTTCGTTTATTACAGCTTGGCCAGCTCGATGACTTTGTCGACGGCTGCGGAGAGTCCGTCGACGTTCTTGCCGCCTGCCGTGGCGAAGTGGGGCTGTCCGCCGCCGCCGCCCTGAATGAGCTTGGCGGCTTCGCGCACCAGCTGACCGGCGTTCAGTGCGTGCTCGCTGACCATGTCGTCGCTGAGCATGATGGTGAGCAGCGGTTTGTCCTGATACTTCGAGCCGATGACGCAGAGCAGATGGTCGGGCTGGGCCTGCCGGATCTTGAAGGCGAGGTCCTTGGCACTCTGGGCGTCGATGGGCAGCACGGCGGCGATGACCTTCACGCCGTTCACGTCGCGGGCCTTGCTGATGAGCTGCTCCTTGGCACGCTCAACGGCCTGAGCCTGGAACGACTCTATCTCTTTCTTCATCGTGTCGTGCTCCTCAATGTACTTGCGGATGACGCCCTCCAAGTCCTTGGCGTTGTTGAAGAACGACTTGACGGCCTTCAGCGTGTCTTCCAAGTTGTAAAGCAGCTCCTCGCAGTCGCGGCCGGTCTTGGCTTCAATGCGGCGGATGCCGGCAGCCACGCTGCTCTCGCTGAGTATCTTGAAGAAACCGATGCGGCCGGTCGACGGGGCGTGGATGCCAGCGCAGAACTCGCACGACGGACCGAAGCGCACCACGCGCACCTTGTCGCCGTACTTCTCGCCGAAGAGGGCGATGGCGCCGAGTTTCTTGGCTTCGTCGAACGGCATGTCGCGGTGCTCGTCGATGTGGATGTCCTGA
>JAFUSC010000047.1 GCA_017467705.1 Prevotella sp.
ACCGAGTAATATGTTACTTATTACCGAGCAATAAGTTACTTATTACTTTCCAATAAGTCACTTATTACTTTTCAAAACTACCACTTCCCACTCACAAAATAGGCAGCAATGACTTGTAAAACAAACAGTTTTTTTCTGTGATTTCTGTGATTTCTGTGTGACAAAAATCCCTGTGCCTCTGTGTGATATGGCCCTTTCTGTGTGACCCCTTGAAAGCGTTTGCGGAAAAATATTTGCTGATATATTTGGCTGTTTCGCAGATTAGTTGTACTTTTGCATCGGAGTTTGTGGCCTGCCCTCCCTCGGGAGCCGAAGCGGGCGCAAGAGCCAGAGGGCTTAGATGCTCCTGAAATTTAGTAAAAACGAAGCGTTATGCTCTTTCTTGCAAGCTGAAAACGTAGGAAATTTTCAATCATTGCAGAATGTTTTGGAGGTCTGTGTATACACACAGATACCTGAAAAAGAAAAGGTTAGGCATAGTGGCTTCCACGCATGGCGTGGAACTGCTGTTTGATTCCTCTTTTCTTTTTCGGGTAATTCTACGACCCTCAGCTTGAAGATGTGGACATACAAGTTCCACGCTTCTGACGTATAATAGGGTTTCGGGACTGCTGTGTGACAGACTCCTGTGGTTCCCGTGCAAGATATAATAGATTTTTGTTTTAAGGGTGGCTTTTACAGAACCGCTGCGAAGCGCCGTCGCCCGTTTTGTTTTATTAAAGTTAATATTGTTATGATGCCGCCCGCTCGTGAGAACGGGCGGTGTTCTTTGTTTTTGACGGATTACTCTGCGTCTCGGCGTGAGGGATGAATGGCTGGTGGTGTGGGTAGTAATAACAAAAAAATGTCACGACTCATCAACGAGCAGTGACATTCGAGCCTATGTTTAACTAAAAATCCTATTGTTGCCAAAGTAACTGGCTTTTCAGCCAGGGGCCTTCGCCGCGAACGGCTCAGGAATATTATTTTTCAAAATACTAACTTCATTTAAAAAAGAAAGTTATGGGAGCCTCACGGCGACCACTGTTATCCTAACACATTTAAAACTTTCTTCTTACCAATAACTAAAAACCTAAAACTATAAATATTACTACTAACCTAAAACAATCTATTAACTTTCTGTCTTATTGACGATGCAAAGGTACGACGAATTTTGCATACTCGCAATAAAGTCATGCCAAAAACAAGAAAAAACACTTCATTCTTGACCCAAGTCAATCCATTGTGCGCGAGAACAACACCAAAACCAAATGAATTGCCAATTATTCGCTCGTCTTCTTCATCAGTCGCTTAGTAGCTCTAAGCTCTTTCTGTAGCAATTCCATCCGTTCTTTTAACTGCTCCTGAGTAGGAAGCATATCCTTAATACGGATATTGTTGTATGTTGCAACTCCCATCGGAGTCGTTATACCACGGAATGACCATTGCACATCTGTCTTATCCATATCAGAACAAATCAGCAGACCAATGGTCGGGTTGTCGTCAGGTGCTTTTACCAATTCATCAACGGCACTAACATAGTAGTTCAGCTTTCCAGTAAACTCCGGTTCGAACGGCTTAACCTTGATTTCGCATGCAATATAGCAACGAAGGCGGACATGATAGAACAGCAAGTCAATCTTCCGCGAGCGACCTCCTACAATGATTTCTTTCTGTCTGCCCATGAAAGCAAAGCCAGTTCCCATCTCCAATAAGAGGTTCGTCACGTCGCTGGTAAGTGCATCCTCCAGTTCCCGCTCTTCAAACGGCTCATGATCAACAGTAGCAAAACCGAAATCATAATTCTCCTTTAGCACCTCCTGCACCAAATGACTTTGCGGCTCTGGCAGATACGTTGAGAAGTTGTTTGCAATCTTGCCTTGATGCTCAAAAAGGTGAGCCTTATAGCAATTAATCAGAGCAACGCGACTAAGACCTTGCTCGATAGTCTTGCCTATGTAAAACAGGGCTTCTTCTATTGACTTTGACCTGGTGACTATTTCGACATGATGCCTCCACGGAACAAAAGAGAAAAGCAATGGGAAATCTCCACCAACCTGATGGGTTAATTCTGCACCAAGTTGGTGCAATTTTTCGTTTCCCATTTCTGCACCAAGTTGGTGCACAATTTCTGCAACGGGTCGTTGCAATTTTGATGCTTCGGTGGTATAATATAAGTACCACTGCTTCATATACCTTAGATTACGAGCAGAGAAACCATCTTCATTTGGGAATTCCCGCTTCAGATCCAAACTAACCTGTTCTACTACGCCTGCACCCCAACGTTCCTCGGCCTTTTTCTGCACCAAGTCACGCCCCATCTGCCAGTTGAACAGCAGTTTCTCGCCGTTCACCTTGACAGCAGCCTTCACCTGAGCCGAGCGATAGCGGTGTTTCACCTCTGCTATCCACTCTGCATATTCAGCATCCAGCATCACGTCGTGCGACTTCACTATACGTGGCTCACTGATTTCTATTTCCTTGTTCTTTTTGCTCATATATCTCGTTTCGTTTGCAAAGTTACTTATTTCCCTTTGTATAATTTAAGCTATTATTCACAAACCCATCTAATTGTCTGCAAATATCATTAAAGTCTCTGTTTAAGTCTAATGTCTTGAAGTATATAGTATTCCCATCACTTAGGGTCATGGAGCCATCGGGTACAATCTCTTCCTGCGTCTTTGCATAAAGTAACATACCGTCGACTTTCCCTGTGTGTCCAGTATCATGATTCGTGACGTATGCATAAATCTGATTTAAATTGTTATTATGAATTGTTGCTTTATCAAACTGATATTGCATAGTCTTTCCGTAGTACTTCGTGTCAATGATGAGAGTCCGTTCGCCAACAGATAGAAAAATGTCTGTTTGCATAATAGGCAGGATGTTTGTCGAGGACACTTCCTTGTCAATGTTCCAGTCTATTTGTGCCGAACGAGCATTAGTTTGAGGATGATGTCGCCTGTAATATTCCAACACAAACCGTTCATAGAGTCGGTGCATGTGCTCGTCTGAGAATTCTCTCATTTTGTATTGGCCGTTTTCTGTAGTCAACAGCATGCCGTCAATGATAAAATAGCAAATATACAGCAACATCCTATAGTTACGAGTGTTGCGGTCGAAGCGTAAGGTGCTCCATTTAATGGTCTTAATATCTATTGCATCCACATCTGAAAAGAAAAGTAACAGGCGTTTGAGTTCTGCTTTCTTATCTTTCTTTACATCAGAATGTTTTAGAAGGATTGTTGCTGTTGAGACGATAATCTGATTGAAAAGGTTATTTACAGAGAGTTCATCATACTCACAAGCAATCTTACCTGAATGACACATCTTTTGGCGAATGGCCTCATTCATATCCAACTTTCCGTGAAGCGTTGTGGATATTTCCCGAAAAGGAACATACCGCCTATGCAATCCTTGTTTCAGTTGATAAGATATCCCCCGAATTAGTATTTCGGCAAATAAGTCGTATATTTTCTCAAAGTCTTCACCTGCTATATCAGAATAGTTATTTTGCCTAAGCTCCTGAAAAGCATAGGCAAGCATATAGTAAATGTTGCGAATCAGTATGCCTTTGTCGTTAGTCATTTCAGTATGCTCATCAGCTTTTCTGATTCCTCCTTGTACTTCTTATCGTTGTCGAACCAGTACTCACGTATCATCGGCAACAAATCATACTCTATCACGTTCGATAGCCATAGTTCGTCGCACTTCTCTTGATTGCAGAAATAACTATGTCCAATGCAAAAACCAGAACCAAGTGAATCATCTTTCATGATGGTGTCATTCAAACGCACGACAGCCTCAATCACTTGATTAAATTTCTCATTGGCGAGCCCCTCTTGATAACGCTTGAATCCTTCTGACTGAAAAGCAGGGTGCATTTCAAAGAAACTGAACCTACGGCGAAGAGCATAGTCGATCATGGCCAGACTTCGGTCGGCAGTATTCATCATGCCAATGATAAAGACATTCCTTGGAACAAAGAACTCCTCGTCACGGTAGGCCAGCCGAGCGTTTGTTCCACGATAGTCTTTTTCTATCAGCATCAATAGTTCGCCAAAGATTTTGCTTAAATTGCCGCGATTGATTTCGTCAATGATAAAGAAATAAGGTCTGTCGGTATCATCTTCCGCACGCTTGCAGAAACGATAGAATACACCTTCCCTAATCGTAAAACCTCCATTTTCAGTAGGCTTATAACCCATTATGAAGTCCTCGTAAGTATAGTTTTGGTGGAACTGCACTAACTCAATTCTGTCATCATCCTTCTCGCCCATGATGGCGTAGGCCAGTCGTTTGGCGGCAAATGTCTTTCCTACACCTGGCGCTCCTTGCAGGATCAAATTCTTTTTGCGTATCAACAAAGACTTCAGTGTTTGCAACTGGTGTTCATCCAAAAACACATTCTCTAAGAAGTTTTCATCAGTATAAGGGACGTATACTTTAGTCTGTCCATCATCTTTCATAGGTTTAGGATTATCCTTGCGAATAAGACGCATCACTTCTTTATATTCGTCAAATGTAAGGCGAAAGAGACTACCTTGGCAACGATTCATTACTGGTTCTGAATTTTTGAGAAGTGGATTGGTTAGTATCTCGGAATATGGAACAGGCGATGATAACTCTTCTATTTTTCGGATATACAGAACCTCTCCGTCCGTTTCTGACACCACACGACCGATTGCAACAATTTGGAGAATAGGTGTAGCTTCATATGCTATAACCATATCATTAGGTTTCGCCTCAGTGAAATGCTTGAAAATACGTCTCTTATTTCCATCCTCATTGTATAATGTGTAATCGACATCTTCATCCAATTTCCAGTCCTTTGAAGGACTCCAATATTTCGGGCTACCAGTTAACCACCAATACTGCTTATCTGTTGGTTCTCTAAGATTAGTCGTTCTCCCTTTTACAATTTGCGAATTCCTGCCATCCCCTTGCACAAAAGAACGGTAGGAGGCAGGCATAGCATTGTTTGTCACCTTGAACCAAACAGGTAACAACTCGTTGGTATAATAGTCAAAGAGGTCTCTTTCACCTTTCTGATTCATCAAAAAATGCTGAATTTCGGATATACTTGCATCCTTTGCATCCGTCATACCATAAAATGTAGCAACTTTTATCAAGTCATCATGCTTATACATAGGTACAAGTTGGCAACGGGAATAAAGAAAAGCGATTTTCCATTTGAATACGTTGCCAAACAAATCTATCGTTTCTATCTTTTCAAAGTTTCCCTGAAATGCATAAGTAGCAACATCAATCAAGGCATTTCTCACTATCTTGTAAGCTTCAATTGGAGAATTGCTTTCTAATTTCTTTTCCCAACTATAAACACCATCAGTCTGTTCTATTCGATTGTCGGGTTTCGATTTGTGGATACCGAACACATGGTCATGGATATTTCCCACGCTACCCAAACTATTTGATTTCTTAACCCAATAGCAGAAAGATTGCTCGTCCTTATTCCTATATATATATTTATCAATAGGCAGACTTGAAAGCGATTCCAAAGGGAACCTTTTCAGGAAAGAGTCATAAAGTTCTCTTCTGGCACTGGCTGTGTTGTCATCTTTGTCAATAGACTCTTGGGGGGACTCTGTTTTTGCAGAATTAGATTCTTGGCTGGAATTTCTGAATTCAACGAAGGAAGGATATCTCATGAGTGTACCCACTGTAGTTATTTTTGTTGGATTCGTTGCTAAAAGCTTCAACCCTTCTTCCGATATGAAATATTCCCCTCTTTTGGCAGACTTAATCAGTCCTGCATGTGCCATATAAAACCTTGCCCATAGCGTTCTGCTACGAATGTCGGTTATTTTTCCACTTGGTATTAATTCTTCTTGCTCACTCTTTGTCAGGTGAAAATGGTTACACATCTGTATCGTACATTCGTCTAAAGAATGTGTTTCTCCATCGCTCAGGAATTGTAGCAATGGTAGCATTATTTCTTCATAACTTGGTATCATAATGTTCACTTTCTAATTTGTCCATATTATTGATGATAATCTCATTTATTTTGATGCCACCAACAACTCCCTCACATCCACGTCAAGATGTTTGGCAATATCATAAAGTTGCTCCACGGATGGCTGAACTTTGTTCGTCATCCATCGTGATACGGTGCCAATGTAATGTGGTCTGTCCATTTTCGTTTTTAGTTATTCATTGCCTGACATTAGGCGTTCTGTGTGCAAATTTAATAAATTATTCGCAAAGCAAAAAAATTATTGGCATTTATGTTGCGAATTAAACTCAAATGTCTTTTTGGTGGTGTAGCCTCTTTCTTTCTTGTTTTGCCCTTATTTTTGCGTTCGTTCTGCGTTAATCTTCCAAAATCCGTCGCATATTACAGCCTTTTTTCGTAACTTTGCACCAAAGAAGTGCATATGAGAGTACTGATAGTCAACACGAGTGCGCATACGGGTGGGGCGGCGGTGGCTGCTAACCGCCTGATGGAGGCACTGAACAATAACGGCGTGAAGGCGAAGATGCTGGTGCGCGACAAGGACACGGAGCAGCTCACCGTGGTGCAACACCCGCAGCAGCGACGGCTGCGGTGGGCGTTCCTGTGGGAGCGGCTGGTCATCTGGATGCGGTTGCACTTGCAGCGCAAGCGCTTGTTTGAGGTGGATATTGCCAACGCCGGGGCTGACATCACGCAGCTGCCGGAGTTCCGCGAGGCTGACGTCATTCATCTGCACTGGGTGAATCAGGGCATGCTGTCGCTGCGGCAGATCGGCAAGATTCTCCGCACGGGCAAGCGCGTGGTGTGGACCATGCACGACCTGTGGCCTGCCACGGCCATCTGCCACTACGCCCGTGGCTGCGAGCGTTATCAGACGGCCTGTCAGCAATGTCCGCTGCTGCCTGGTGGCGGCAGTGTCAACGACTTGGCTGCCCGGACGTGGCGCCGCAAACAGCAGATGCTGGACGGGCAGCGCGTCAGGTTCGTGACGTGCAGCCAGTGGTTGAGGGACGAGGCTGCCAAGAGCGCACTGCTCAGCCAGCAGTACATCACGAACATTCCCAACCCCATTGATACCCGTGTGTTCAGGCAGACCGACAAGCAGGCCGCACGCCGCGCCGCCGGACTGCCCGTGGAGGGTCGCATCATTCTCTTCGTGTCGCAGCGTGTGACCGACGAGCGCAAGGGCGTCAGCTTCCTCGTGGAGGCCATCCGTCAGCTGGCGGACGCTCATCCCGACTATCGGGAGAATACGCACGTGGCCGTTCTGGGCGGTCATGCCGAGGACATTGCCAGCCAGCTGGCGTTGCCGATGGTGCCGTTAGGCTACGTCAGCGACGTGCAGCGCATCGTCAACGTCTACAATGCCGCCGACGTCTTCGTGCTGCCGTCGTTAGAGGATAACCTGCCGAACACGCTCATGGAGGCGATGGCCTGCGGTGTGCCGTGCGTCGGTTTCCGCGTGGGGGGCATCCCTGAAATGATTGATCACCGCACGACGGGCTACGTGGCACGCTTCCGCGATGCCGCAGACCTGGCCGCCGGGCTGCATTGGGTGTTGCGTGAGGCCGACTACGCCGCGCTGAGCAGCGCCTGTCTGGCCAAGGTGGCCCGCGACTACTCGCAGCAGAGCGTGGCCCAGCGATATATCAAAGTCTATGAATCAGTCACCCTTCCTAAACCGTAACCGCGCATGAATCCGTTTGCACAGGCCGTCATACTGACCTCCTCCACGCTGAGGATGCTTCCACACATAGCGCTTTACTTAGCCTGCCGGCGCAAGATTGACCCTGACCTCGTGAAGGTGCAGGACGGCAAGCCGACGGTCTTGAACTTCATCAAGGCCTGCACACGTGAACGTACGTTCCGCAATCTCTTTTACTACCGCATGGGCGAGTATGTGTCGGTGTTCATCAAGTGGCTGCTGCCACCTGAGCGCACGTTGACCATTTGGTGCCCCGCCATCGGACCAGGCGCGCACTTCGAGCACAACTACGCCACGTACCTCAACGCCGAGCGCATCGGCAGCAACTTCTATTGTCTGCAACTGGTGACGTTGGGCAACGGCAAGGGCGGCCGCCCCACCATTGGCAACGACGTGAGCATCTACACCGGCGCGACGGTCTACGGCGGCATCCGCATCGGCAACAACGTGAAGATAGCGGCGGGTGCCGTGGTCTTCCACGACGTGCCCGACAACTGCATCGTGGCCGGCAATCCCGCCACCATAGTCAAACAGCTTCCCTGACGCATGAAGATTTCCATTGTCACCATCACTTACAACGCAGCCGCCGTGCTGCAGCGCACGCTCGACAGCGTGAGCAGCCAGACCTATCGTCACATCGAACACCTCATCATTGACGGTGCGTCGAAAGACGGAACGGTTGAATTAATTAAGAATTATGAATTAAGAATTAAGAATTATGAGGTTCGTGTGGTCAGCGAGCCTGACCGTGGCATCTATGACGCCATGAACAAGGGCTTGCGGCTGGCTACGGGCGACTACATCATCTTCATGAACGCCGGCGACACGTTTCACGACGCGACGACGTTGGAGCGGGTGGTGAAGTGCGGAGAGAGGAGAGTGGAGAGGGTTCACCTGCTGTTCTTTATGGTGACACTGACATTGTGGACGGCGAGGGCCGCTTTTTGCGTAAGCGCCATCTGAGTGTTCCTGACCGGCTGACGTGGCGCTCGTTCCGGCAGGGCATGCTGGTGTGTCATCAGGCTTTCTATGCGCGGCTTAACGTGGCGCGTGACATTCCCTACGACCTGACGTTCCGCCACTCGGCTGATGTCGACTGGTGCATCCGCGTGATGCAGGAGGCTGAGCGTCGCGGTCTGCCGCTGGTCAGGGTGCCGGGCGTCGTGGCCGACTTCCTCGACGGCGGCGACTCCAAACAAAATCACCGCGACTCGCTGCTTGAGCGCTTCGCGGTGATGCGACGTCATTACGGACTTCTCACAACCCTCGCCATGCACGGGTGGTTCGTGGTGAGGGGGATGTTTAGATAAGGAGTTACAGGAGTTCAGGAGTTTCAGGAGTTACAGACAATAGTTCATGCGCTTCATCAAGCTCTACGGTATAACAGTTGATGCGCTTCATCAAGCCCTACGGTAGATTTGTCTGTAACTCCTGTAACTCCTGTAACTCCTGTAACTCCTAAAGACAACCTACTTTACCACCTTCTTTCCCCCAACGATATAGATTCCTCGGGGCAGGCCGTTGAGGGCGTCGGCGGGTGTCGTGACGGTGCGCAGCAGACGACCGTCGAGCGTGTAGACGCTCACGGCGCCGCGTGGCTGCTCCGTGCGGACGACAGCAATGTCGGTGTAGGCTGACGTGACGTCCTGAACCTTATAGTTAGAGCCCTCTTTCTCGTTCAATATCTCGTAGAACTTGTTGGTGGTGACGTTCTCCACGTTCACCGTCTGCGGCGAGCCGCTGCCGGCGCTGAACACGAAGTTGACGAAGTCGTCGCTGCCGCTCAGCGTGAACTCCTTGTAGTAGAACGTCTTGCCGTTCACGGTCTTGGTGTCGTTGACGCGGTCGCCGGGCCATGCTCCGCTGGCCGGTGCGTGCGTGCCGTTGCCGCCCCACGTCCAGAAGTTCATCGTCGTCCATGTTGACACGGCGTCAGCATTGACGTGGACGGTGATGGTCTGCGACTCGCTGATGACGTAGTTGCGCGTGATGATGTTCTTCACCGTGCCGCCCACCAGCAGGCCCACCTTCAGCGTGCAGTCGCTGTCGATGGTGAGCTTCGTGCCGCTGGCCACCTTCGTGCTGCTGGCCGTGGGCTCTGTGCCGTCGGTGGTGTAGACCAGCTCAGCACCGTTGGTGGCTGACACGGCGCTCAGCATCACGTCGATGCTGCCCGTATATTCACCGCTGGCCTTGTCAATCCATGCCGTCTCCATCGTGTTCGGCAGGAAGTAGGCATAGTGATAGCCCTCCAGCACGCGGGTGAAGCCGTTGGGAGCCATGCCCTGCGGCACGTTGCCCACAGCCACCAGCAGCACGCGGTCCGTGCCGTTCAGGATGTAGTTGGCGTAGTATGTCTTCGTGCTGAGCATGTTCTCGTAGCCGCTGGTGTTCATGATGCCGGCAGCCCTGCGCACGGCAATCATCGACTTGATGTCGTTCTTGCAGGCGCGCCAGTGGGTCATGAAGACGCACGGCGTGCCGGGCATGGCCAGCAGGTAGGCGTTAGCAGCCAGCGTGTCCTTCAGCAGCGGGTCCTGTGCTGCGCCGGAACGGCGCTCCGTGTCGTGGTTCTCCACGAACGTCACGGCCCATTGGCGGTAGTCGCCTGAGTAGGCGTCGTTGCTCACCAAAGGCCAGTTGCCGTCGTTCTGCTGGCCCAGCTTGGTCCAGTCGCCGTTGTTGGCAGCGTTGCGCACCGTGTAGCGGAACTGGAAGTCGAACGCAGCGCTCCGCTTGCCCGTGTTGTCAATCCAGCTCTTGATTCTCGACGTGCCGTCCCAATATTCGCCGATGCTGAACTCGGGGTTGGCATACTCGTTATACATCTTCGTGTACGATGCCGAGTAGCCCTTCACCATGTCGTAGCGGAAACCGGCATAGCCGAGCTCTTCAAGCAGCATCTTCACGTAGGCTTTCACGTTCTGCTGCACGTTCTCGCTCTTGTGGTCCAGGTCGCGCATGCCGCCCCAGTCCTCGCCCGTGTCGTTGTTGGCACTGAGCGTGTAGCCGTTGTTCGTGGCCCACGTCTGCGTAGCCCCGCCGTCATCGTTCTTGCAGATGTCGGTCGATTGCAGCTGATAGGTCGCACCGCCGTACGCCTCCTGCGGGAAGTCCACCCAGTTAGAGAGGTTCTTGCGGTGGTTGACCACCACGTCGCCGATGGTCTTCAGCCCCTTGTCCCTGAAGGTCTGAATCATGGTGCGCAGCTCCTCCTCCGTGCCGAACGAGCTGTTGTAGTGTCCGTTGCCGGGGAACCAGTAGAGCGGGTCGTAGCCCATCGACATGCCGCCGCAGTTACCGCTCTGCGGAATCCAGATCAGGTCAAACGTCTCCGACAGCTCGTCAGCCTGCTGTGTCAGCGTAGTCCACTTCGTGGCATCAAACGAGTCCCAGTAGAATCCCTGTAGCATCACGCCCTTGTAGTTAACGGGCCAGCCCTGTGCCGACATCATCGTGGGCACGAGCAACAAAGCGAAAAGAACAGTAAAAATTTTCTTCATCATCGTTAGGTTTTAAGTGTTTCTGCTGCGAAGATACAACAATATTTCGAGCCCGCAATCATTTGCCCCTCAAAGAATTGGCCGCTGTTTGTGCAAAGGTTTGCACGGCTGCTCTGCGCTGAGAACTGGCAGTTCTCGTGTTGGAAATCGGCAGTTCTCGACGCGAGTGAGGGGTATACGCGCGCGTACATTATATATAGGTCTTTGTTCAGCCGCATTTGCAATGCGGCTGCAAGTTGGTCGGTGCATTTGCAATGCACAAAAGGGGCGCAGATGTATGTGGTGAATGACGGTGCATTACAAATGCACCGGCCAACGGCATCGGCATTACAAATGCCGATGAACGGGCTGGATATGGTTTTATGTAAACGTTTTCGTTTTAAATGTAGCGCCAAGCTTCTTGATTTTCATCAATTTTTCTTACCTTTGTCGCTGTTTAAGTCCGGCATGCGACGAAGTAGTAAACATCATAACAATATTAAACTAACAAAAAACAAAACAAATGAAAAAATTATTTACTTTATTGACGCTCATGCTGCTGTCGATAGGTTCGGCATGGGCACAAAGTCCCACGTACAAGTCTGACTTTACAGACGGGCAAATCATTTGGACTACAGCTGACAATGTTGACGATGCGGTAGAAGCAGGTTGGATGGTTAAAGGTGGAAATGTCAAATCCAAGAAGGATTTAAAGAGTAGACTTCTCATTGACCCGGAGACAGACGAGGTAGCTGAAACAGCTCCCTTTACATCGAAAACCGAATTCTATGTTGAGAAAACATATAATTCGGACAACTCAAAGGATGTGTCTTTGTATATCTACGTAACAGGTGTGTCTAAGATATATTTTTATGCTTATAACAACGGAAGTAGCGATCGAGATTTGGAGGTTTACGTCAATGACGAGAAAAAAGCTAGTAAAACGTTGTCGGGAGAAGGAGATGCAAAAGCAGGTTATACATTTGTTGATTTAACCAAAGCAGCAAATAACATCATTCGCATTAACGGTACTAATGAAATTGAACTTACTGCAATTAAAACGTCTACAGCTGATTTCCCCTCTATCTCAGCAACAGATGCCACTATCGCTGCTACGGAAAAAGGCGTTGAGGTAACGAAAAATATTGCTGTAACGGGTGCTAACTTGACTGGCTCTACACTGACTGCCACACTGAGTCCCGCAGTTGCAGGACTGAGTGTTACTTTGGAATCTAACACTATTAGTGCTGGTGCAATCTCTACAACAGCTGTGCTGCACTACACGTCTTCAGTCAATGTGCCGACAGGAACAACTACCCTCACACTCTCCGACGGGACAACTTCAAAGAATGTAACTGTTACTTATTCTGCTCATGTGGAAGCCGTTGTGTTACAAGACGTGACAGATGCTATCACGTGGAGTATCATGGACGATGTGACAGGTAGTGACGTGAAAGGTGACGCTGACCAGACGGAGCAAGTCTATGCTAATATTGCCAGCTTGACATTTGCCTCTACGTTTGCGGCAGACAAACTCACCGTTAAGGCTAATGCCAGCAACTATCTTTTCCGTTCGAGTAACAAGTGCTCACAGAGTGCTACACACAGATTCCACACGACGGTTCCGGGCATTGTTACGGTTTATTTCTCAAATACAGGAGGTAACCCAGCACGTTATGCTGTAGTGAATGGAACACAGGGAACTGTTGGTTCGGAAAATGGTGGAAGTAATGGTGCAAATGCAGTTAATGACAACTTCTATGTCCTTGCAGGTGATGTCACAATAACGGGAACAGATGGTGGAATCCGTGTCTACAAAATTGTCTTTACTCCCGTAACATCTGTTAATGCTACCATCGGTTCTTGCGAGTGGGCTACGTTCAGCAGTAAGTATCCTGTTAACGTTTCAGGTATTTCGGGCCTGAAGGCTTACAAGGTGACGGGCTTCAGCGGTTCGGCCATCACGAAGGAAGAAGTGACGGGCGTTGTTCCGGCTAACACGGGTCTGCTGCTCAACGGTGAGGCTAAGACATACGAGATTCCTGTTGCTGCAACCGCAGGAACTGCTATTGCTGACAACAAACTCGTGGCCGTGACGGAGGAGACAACGGTCAGCGCAGGCACGGGCACTAACGTGAACTACGTGCTGGTCAACAACGGCGGCAATGCCGAGTTCCAGTGGATTGGCTCAAACAGTGCCACCGTTCCCGCAGGCAGAGCTTACCTGACGCTTGCTGATGGACCGAAAGGCGCTGGCGCACGTCTGTTCATTGACGACACGACAGGCATCGACGCTACGTTCAATGATAACGTAGAAATGATCAATGATAACGTTATCTACGACCTGAGCGGCCGCCGCGTGGAGAAGCCGACCAAGGGCATCTACATCATGAACGGCAAGAAGGTGGTGATCCGCTAATCTTATTCTAAGGAGTAAAGGAGTCAGGGAGAATAAAAACTCCTTCTCTCCTTCACTCCTTAGACAAAAGAAACTCATCTAAGGATCAAAAGGATCAAAAGGAATAGAAGCGATAGCAGAATCCTTTAAATCCTTAAAATCCTTAGACAAAAAGAAAGAAAATGCTAAGGATCAAAAGGAATAGAAGCAATAGTAAACTCCTTCTCTCCTTCACTCCTTAGACAAAAAGAAAGGAATAGAGGACTCAAAAGGAATAAATCCTTTAAATCCTTAAAATCCTTAGACAAAAAAGAAAAGTTATTCATTAGAAAAAGAAAGGAACTGAACAATGAAAAAGCAATATATCAATCCCACGATGCATGTGGTGGTTATGAAAATGGAACAGAGCTTGATGGCCGGCTCACCTGGGTTAGGTGGTGAATACGGTGGCGGCCTCACGCCGACGTCGCGTGAGCTCGACCCCTACTGGGACGACGAAGAAGACTGGTAAACAGCTTCACAGTTGATAAAAAACGGGTGAGAATGATTCAAAACCATTCTCACCCGTTTACTTGTGTTCCTTGATTTAGCCTGATTTTGGGTTCAGAAAAAGTCCGTGTCCGTCCTTGTCCGTCCGTTGCAAAAAAGGAGTCCGTGGCTACTTGCGTCCGAAGTCCGCCGGCACTTCGCCCCAGTTCTGCGTGTCCCACTTCACGACGGGGTTGCGGTAGTCGTGCGTCAGGAGCCAGTGTTCCGCGCGTTCAATGATGTGGAAGAGCTGCTCCGTCTGCGGCGTGCGCTCCAGCTTCGTCTTGCACTTGCGCTTCTTCACCCACAGGATGGCGTTGTAAGAGTCGCTGTAGACGGTCAGCTGCGTCAGTCCCCGTTGCCACGCCAACGCCAGCGCATGCACAATGGCGAGAAACTCGCCGATGTTGTTCGTGCCATACGTCGGCCCGAAGTGAAACACCCGTTGTCCCGTCTGCAAGTCCACGCACTGATACTCCATCGGTCCCGGGTTGCCCGAGCACGCCGCATCCACCGCCCAAGCCCCACCTGCCATTCCTCCCGAAAGGAGGGGCTTGCCTACGGGGTTCTTTGAAGTAACTTCTGAAGTAACGTGGGGGTTCATGGGGGCTTACATCCTTTCTGGCACTTCGATGCCTAAGAGGGCCATGCCGTTCTTCAGGATCTTCGCCACGTTGCGGGCGATGACCAGACGCAGTTGGCGCTTCTGTTCGTCGGGTTCGTTGAGAATGGAGTAGTCGTGATAGAACTGATTAAACACCTTGGTCAGTTCGTAGCAGTAGTTGGCAATGCCCGAGGGACTGTAGTCCTTGCCGGCCTGCTCAACGGCTGCACCATATTCGGACATCTTCTGAATGAGCTCGATTTCTTTCTCTTCTAATGAAGCATGAAGAGTGAAGAATGAAGAATCTGCTACCGCAGTTCCATCAGGTGAAGGTGTGGCGGCAGCAAATTCTTCATTCTTCACTCTTAATTCTTCATTTTTCCGCAGGATACTCCGTATGCGGGCATGCGTGTACTGGATGAAGGGGCCGGTGTTGCCGTTGAAGTCAATGGACTCCTCGGGGTTGAACAGCATGTTTTTCCTTGCATCCACCTTGAGGATGAAGTATTTGAGGGCGCCCATACCTACGATGCGGGCTATCTCCTGCTTCTCGGCTTCGGTCATGTCGACGTTCTTGCCGGCCTCGTCGCTGACGCGGCGTGCGTCGTTCACCATCAGCTCCATCAGGTCGTCAGCATCGACAACGGTTCCCTCGCGGCTCTTCATCTTGCCGTTGGGCAGTTCCACCATGCCGTAGGAGAAGTGCACCAGTTCCTTGCCCCACTTGAATCCGAGGCGGTCAAGCAGGATGCTGAGCACCTGGAAATGATAGTTCTGCTCATTGCCCACGACGTAGATCATCTTGTCGATGGGGTAGTCCTCGTAGCGCATCTCGGCCGTGCCGATGTCCTGCGTCATGTAGACCGACGTGCCGTCACTGCGCAAGAGCAGCTTCTGGTCAAGTCCTTCGTTGGTGAGGTCTGCCCACACCGAGCCGTCGTCGTGACGCTCGAAGAGTCCCTTTTCCAAACCTTCCTCCACCTTGGCCTTACCCTTCAGGTAAGTCTGCGACTCGTAGTAGATTTTGTCGAACGCAACGCCCATTTTCTGGTACGTCTCGTCGAAACCGGCATAGACCCATGCGTTCATCTTCTCCCACAGGGCGCGCACCTCGGGATCGTTTTGTTCCCACTTCACCAGCATGGCGTGTGCCTCCTTGATGAGCGGTGCTTCCTGCTTGGCTTGTTCCTCGGCTTTATCGGCGGGTACGCCGTCGGCCACCAGTTGGGCGGTCAGCTGTTTCACCTCTTCGCGGTAGTGCTTATCGAAGGCCACGTAATAGTCGCCGATGAGGTGGTCGCCCTTCTTGCCGCTGGATTCGGGTGTCTCGCCGTTGCCCCACTTCTGCCATGCCAGCATCGACTTGCAGATGTGGATGCCGCGGTCGTTGACAATGTTGGTCTTCACCACGCGATTGCCGTTGGCCTGCATGATTTGTGCCAGCGACCAGCCTAAGAGGTTGTTGCGCACGTGTCCCAAGTGGAGGGGCTTGTTGGTGTTGGGACTGCTATATTCAATCATGACGAGGGGAGAATCCTCGTTCACGGTCTTTTCGCCGTAGTGGGGCGCTGCGTCAATGTCGGCGAGCAGCGAGAGCCACGAGGCGGAAGCCACGGTGAGGTTCAAGAAGCCTTTGACTACGTTGAACCCCGCCACGGCGTCGCAATTGTCCAGCAGGTGCTGGCCTATCTCCTGGGCAGTCTGCTCAGGACCCTTCCTTGACATCTTCAGGAAAGGGAACACTACTAACGTGAGGTTACCTTCAAACTCGCTGCGTGTCTTCTGCAGCTGTATCATCTTTGCGGGCACCTCTTGTCCGTAGAGTGCCTTCACGGCTTCCATGGCCGCACTTGTTATCTGCTGTTCAATCATTCGTTTTTCTTAATTGGAGTGTCTTAACTCCATCACTTCTTTAATGAATACTTATTCTGCCGGCATCATGACCACCTCAGCGCGGTTGCCTGCCTTCAGCAGTTCCTTGACGAAGGCGCTGATGCTCTCAGGCGTCTGGGCCTGCACGACGGCCTTATAGTCGGTGTGCATGTCAACGCCCCACTGACGCCAGTCGCTGATGACACCAGCCCAGTAGCCGTTGGTCTTGGCCTGGTCGTCAATGTTCTTGAGCATATACTCCTTTACCTTGGTCAGCATGTCAGCGTCGCAGCTGTTGACCATGGCCTCTACTTCGTCGCGCAGAATCTGTATTGCCAAATCACCCTTCTCAGGCTTCATGGGGCAGTAAGCCAACAGCTGCACCTCGTCGCCGAAGTCGTCGCGGTCGGTCGTTGCCTGAGCCACCACGGTGTAGGCAGCACCGGCATCCTCACGAATCTTCTTCAGGTAAACCATCTGCAGAATCTGTCCGGCGATGCTGGCCTTGACGTCGTTCTCGAGGGTGTAAGGCATCTGCTTGCTGTACCACAGCATGACGGCAATGGCCTTCGGCGTCTCTGCCTTCTGCTTGAAGTTGTTGGTGACCACGCCCGTGAACTCGGTGCTGACGTCAGTACCCTTCACGACCTTCTTCTCGGCGGGCAGCGATGCAATGTACTGCTCAATGAGCGGACGGATGGTAGCCTCGTCATAGTTACCGACGATGGTGAAGGTGTAGGCAGCGGCGTTGGCCGTGCGCTCCTTGGCTATCTGCAGGATGCGGTCGTAGCTGACGTTAGCCAGATCGGCACTCTCCAGCGACTTGAAGCGCGGGTTGTGACTGCTGACGGTTGCCTGTAGCGAGTCGCTGAAAGCCACCTCAGGAGTCAGCGAGCGGTTCTTCAGGGTCAGCTCGGTGGTCTGCATGACGTTGTCAAACGACTTCTGGTCCTTGTTGATGTTGGTGAAGGTGAGGTAGAGCAGCTGGAGCATGGCTTCAACGTCCTTCGGCGTAGAAGAACCGCTGACGTGCTGACGCTGGGTGCCCAGCGAGAGTGAGAGGCTGGCAATCTTACCGGCCATGGCCTTCTCCAGTTCGGTGTGTGAGAAGTTACCCAGTCCGCTGGCCTCAATGACATCGTTGAACATCTTGATGTTAGCAAAGTCAGCAGCGCCGTAGAGTGATGAACCGCCGAAGCCCTCGCCTTGCAGCAGCACCTGATCTTTCTTCAGGTCGGTCTGCTTCAGGATGACGGTGGCACCGTTCGAGAGTGTCAGCTCGGTGTAGCCGAACTTGTCGTTCTTCACTTCCTTCGTAATCTTACCGGGAGTGGGCATCTCAGCCATGAGCGGCTCGTCCTTCACGTTGTCAACGTAAGCCTCAATCTGTGCAGCGCGTGCATCGGCAACGGCTTTCTTGAATCCGTCGACGGTGGGGTAGACGGCTCCGTCCTTCTCGGTGTTGAAGTTCATGACCACCATGTTGGTGTCATTGGCAGTGACGAGTTCCTTCATCACGCTGTTGACAGCCTCCAGCGGCAGCATGGGCACAATCTGCTTCATGGTGCTGTAGGTGAAGTCGATGGAGGGGATGGGCTCGTTGGCCAGGAAGTGCTGCACGTACTGGTTGACGAAGTGCGAGTTGTAGCGCTTGTCCTTGTTGGAGTACTGCTTGTCGAGTGCGCTGATGTAGTTAGCCTTGAAGCGGCTGAACTCCGTAGCCGTGAATCCGAACTCGGCGGCGCGGCGGGCCTCGATGAGGGCGGCCTTGACAGCCTCCTCGGTCTGGCCGTCCTTGGGCAGTATGCTCAGGTCAAAGGCGTCCTTGGTCTTAGAGTAGATGTAGGTGCCGTCGCCGGCCGATGCCTGCACGTAAGGGCACTCAGGCTTCTCGGCTGATTCCTTCAGGCGGTCGTTGAGCATGCTGATGGCAGCGTCCTTCACGTAGTCGAAAATCAAGTAGGTCATGTTGCCCTTCATCTCGCTGGGGAACACGTCATGCTTGAACATCACCTCAACGAAGTTATACTGCATTTCCTTGTCCTTGTCGATGACGTAGATGGCCTCGTCGTTGTCAGGCACGGGCACGTCTTCCACCATGGCGCGGTTCTCAGGCAGCACGATGCCGCTGAACATTTCCTTGATCTTGGCTTCCACCTTGTCAACGTCCACATCACCGACGATGATGAGACCCTGATTGTCGGGACGATACCACTTCTCATAGTAGTCGCGCAGGAACTGCGGCTCGAAGTTGTCAATGATCTCCATCAGTCCGATGGGCATGCGCTGACCGTACTTACAGTTAGGGTAGAGCTGCGGCAGGTCGCGGGTGAACATGCGCTGTGCGGCGCTCGTGCGCAGACGCCACTCCTCGTGAATGACGCCACGCTCTTTCTCAATCTCCTCTTTCTCCAGCAGCAGACCGTCGGCCCAGTCGTAGAGAATGAGCAGACAAGAGTCAACGACGCTCTCGCGGTTGGTGGGAACGTTCGAGATGTTGTAGACCGTCTGGTCGATGGACGTGTAGGCGTTCAGATCGCGTCCGAACTTGATGCCCACGCTCTCACACCAGCGCAGCAGGTCGTTGCCCTGGAAGTGCTTCGAACCGTTGAAGGCCATGTGCTCCAGGAAGTGAGCCAGACCGCGCTGGTCGTCGTTCTCTTGCAGCGAACCCACCTTCTGGGCGATGTAGAACTCTGCCCGGTTCTCGGGCCAGTTGTTGTGACGGATGTAGTAAGTCAGTCCGTTGTCCAGCTTACCGATGCGCACGTCCTCATCCACGGGAATGGGAGGCATTTCCATCTGCGCCATCATTGTTGCGGTGCCCACCAACATGAGCACGGCAGCGGCTAAGATTCTTCTCAGTTTCATTGTTTCTTGTTGATAATGTTATATATACTTATTTTATAATACGCGTGTATAGCGGCTGCAAAGTTAAGCATAAATTTATTATTTGTCGCATTTTCGTCATAAAAACTACATAAAATGTCAGCTTTTTTGCTTTTCCCCGCGTTGAGAATCGTCAGTTCTCGCGTTGAGAATCGGCAGTTCCCGTTTTGGGAATCGGCAGTTCCCGAGTCGGGAGAGGGGTATACGCGCACGCGAACATTATTATATAGCGCGCGCGTGAGTGATGATGTTGCGCGGGTGGTGATTGATGATCTCGTCGCGCAGCGTGCTGACGTCGATGTGCGTGTATATTTCGGTGGTGCCGATGTTCTCATGGCCCAGCAGCACCTGAATGACGCGCAGGTCAGCACCGCCCTCCAGCAATGCCGTGGCAAAGGAGTGGCGCAGCGTGTGGGGAGAGATGGTCTTCTGGATGCCGGCCTCCACTGCCTGCTGCTTGATCATGATGAGTATCATGGTGCGGGTCAGGTGAGCACCGCGCCGGTTCAGAAACACATAGTCTTCCTCGCCGTTCTTGATCTTCATCGTGCTGCGCACCTGAAACCAGTTGTCCAGCTCGTGCAAGGCCCGTCCCGAAATGGGCACCAGCCGTTCCTTGGAGCCTTTGCCGAACACGCGGATGTACTGCTCTTCGGCAAACAGGTTAGAGAGTTTCAGGTTGACGAGCTCGCTCACGCGCAGTCCGCATGAGAAGAGTACTTCTATGATGGCCCGGTTGCGGTGGCCCTCGGGCTTTGACACGTCAATGCTGCTCTCCAGCGCATCCACCTCTTCGGTTGACAGCACCTCGGGCAGATGCTCTCCCAGCACGGGCGACTCCAGCAGTTCCGTGGGGTCGTTGTCGCGCCAACCGTCCATTTGCAGGAAGCGGAAGAAGGAGCGCACGCCGCTCAGTATGCGGCACTGCGAACGCGGCCCGATGCCGATGTCGTGCAGCTGCGCGGCAAATGCCTGCAAGTCGCTCAGCTCAGCCTCCACGGGGCTCTTCCCCTCGTCGTTGAGAAACGCCAGCAGCTTGTCGACATCACGCAGATAGGCATCCAGTGTGTTGGCCGACGCTCCCTGTTGCAACTTGAGGAAACGTGTGTAGGCCCTCACCATGTCTTTTGTCTGTTTCATGGGTGCAAAGGTAACCATTTGTTAAGAAATAAAGGAAAAAACGCAAAAAAAGTAAGGATTATTTGCATATTTCATGATAAAATATTATTTTTGCGGCGAATTATGCGAGGTGACCCGTGGCGGCTGCCTGCATGTGACACAAAAAACAGACGCGAACCCGAAAGTACTTGTAGCCTTGAAAAAGCTCAAGAGTACATCAGAGTTCAAAAGTACAAATAACACATTTATTTATGTATTTCTATTTTTATTAACTAATTTAACTTTAAACTTATGAGTAAAAGATTTACATCTTTTCTGGTATTAGCCGCAGCGGTGCTGTTGGCATTACCTGCTCAGGCACAGACCTTCCGCAAGGCAGTGCCCAAAGAGTTCAAGGCTCACAAGATTCACAAGTTCACCGCAGCTGATGCCCTGAAGGGTAAGGATGCAGCTGCCAAGTGGGCTGAAGAACAGGGTGAGACTGTTAATGTGCCCTTGCAGGCTACTAACAATGGCCGCAAGGTATCGCGTCCTTTCGCCTTCAATGTGGTTCAGGCTCCCCTGAAGATCAAGAAGGCTACGGGTGAGGAAGTAGATGCTAATGGCATTATCACCAAACCTGGAGAAGGTGTCCGAAAGGTCTACACAACCAGTGGCCAAGGCTACAAGTACAACAGTGGTATTGGCGGCTCCACTTTGGTCGACCAAAGCGGTGAGACAGTAATCGTAGAATGTGAAGATGGAACCATCTACATTCAGAACATTGTTTCAACTTACGCTTCTGGCGCATGGGTAAAGGGCACGAAGGTTGGCAACACAATCACTGTTCCGACCAAACAGCCAATCATCTACAATACCAATTATTCTGCAACCATGAGTCCGCGCTGGGCTACAGGTGACGGAACTGATGGTAATACTGTGGCTGCTGCTGACGATATCGCAGATTATTTCACTTTCATTGTTGATGATGTGAATAATACGATTTCGCTGCAGGACACAAATGCTTCACAGTTTATGGCTGTGTTGTGGGACGATAACAATTCTTATTCTGGCAACGGTGTTTTCGAGACTGTTTACACTTATTCTCATGACTACGTGGCTCCTCAGATTGTCACCATTACACCTCCTGCTACACTTGAGGCTGTTGACTGGTATGCAAAGGGACATACTCGCACAAGTACTGCCGTTAATCCGTTCAAGTACAATGTTTCTGTGGGCTTTGATGGTAATGACGTATACTTGAAGGGCATGTTCAGCAGCTATCCCGATGCTTGGATGAAGGGTACCCTTGAGGGTAACAAAGTAACCTTCACGGGCTTGCAGATTCAGGGTACCTACGGAACCTCTTACACGATTTATGCAACTGGTACTGATGGGACCAGTTTGAAGGACTTTGTCATGACGTATGATGCTGAGGCAGGAACTTTGACAGCAGATAATTATCTGTTAGCTAATGCTGCCGAGGATCGTGTTTATTACTTGACATGGATTTCTGATGTTGTTATCTCTAAAGACGCTCCTGAAGAGGAGGCTGCCACAACAGGTGATCCTGTTGATGAGATTCCATATACCAACGCCTTTGATACAGCCGATGACTTTGCTCAGTTCGGTGTTATCGACAGTAACGAGGACGATAAGACTTGGACATTCGCAGCAACTGGTGAGGCACAGTATTCTTACCACTCCACCAACAATGCTGATGACTGGTTGATTTCTCCCGCCATTAAGCTGACTGCCGGTGTGAAGTACCGTGTTGCTTTCGACGCACGTGCACAAAGCGCCAGTTATACAGAGTCCGTCGAGCTAAAGGTTGGCAAGGAAGCCAAGGCTTCTGTTATGACACAGACTGCCATTGCTGCAACTGACGTGACATCGACTGCTTACGAGACAGTGGAGAACGAAGAGTTCACTGTGGCTGAGGACGGCTACTACTACTTCGGTATCCATGCCGTTTCTGCGGCTAATGCTTGGAACCTCTATGTTGACAACTTCGTTGTAGAGCTGGGTCTGAAGCCCGGTGCTCCCGCTGCTCCTTCTATTGAGGTGCTGGCCGGTAATCAGGGTGACCAGACTGCTACCGTCAAGGTTACTGCTCCGACCAAGAACGCTGCCGGTGAGGACCTGACCGAGAACCTGACCAAGATTGAAGTGCTGCGCGACGGTAACGTCATCGGCGAGATCACCGATGTTGAGCCCGGCACGATGCACCGCTTCTTCGACGAGCCCGCTGCTCCTGGCACTTACACCTATCAGGCTATTCCTTACAACACCGTTGGTAAGGGTGTGAAGGGTGAGAAGATCAGTCTCTACATTGGTGTTGATACTCCTGAGGACCTCGCTGAGGCAGAAGTTGAAGAGACCGCTAACGGTCTGAACTTCACATGGACTCCTGTCGGCGACACGGGTGTTCACGGTGGCTTCGTTGATCCTACTAAGGTTACTTATAAGCTCTGGACTGTTGAGCTGGTCAGCTTCTGGGGCATGGTATTCCCCGAGCTTGATCAGGAAATCGGTTCAGCTACTAACGCTTCAAGCGCTTTTGCTGACTTCGACACTGAGGAAGGCGAGACACAGGAATTCAAGTACTTCGCTGTTCAGCCCACCAACGAGACGGGTGCCGGTGCTGAGGCTTACACCAGCGGTTTGATGGTTGGTAAGTCTTACGCTCTGCCGTTCTTCGAGGGCTTCACTGGTGCTTCACTGCACTACTACTGGGCAACCAACGCTAACCTCATGATTTCTGAGGAGGCTACTGACGACGACGGTATTGCACTCGACCTGATGGTACAAGAACTGCCCGATGGTGGTCAGGTTTACCTCCAGTCAGGTAAGGTTGACATCAAGACTGCTGCCAACCCGATGCTGATCTTCGACGCCAAGAGCCCGAACGTAGGCCAGCTCTACGTGCTCGCTGCTAAGGACGGTGGCCAGTTCAACGTGCTGGAGACTGTTAACCTGACAGCTGACTACCAGAACATCAAGATTTCTCTGGCCAGCCTGAAGGATAGCCGCTACGTCCAGTTCGCATTCATTGCCTTCTTCGACACTGCTGCTACGTTCGACAATGAGGGTTATGTCACAGACAAGGGTAGCTTCATCACCATGGATGCCATCCGCGTTGTTGACCTCTTCGAGTACAACCTCGGCATTGACGTGACTGCTCCTGCTAAGCTCGTTGCCGGTAAGACCGCTAAGGTGGTTGCTACGGTTGAGAACAAGGGTGAGTTTGCTGCTGGCGGTTACACCGTAACCATCAAGGCTGGTAACAACGAACTGCTGAAGGAGACTGTTGACGAGGAGCTTGCTCCGTTCAAGAAGAATCGCTTTGAGGCTGACTTCGAGACCACTGTCTTCGACAATGCTGCTGACGTGACCATCACGGCTACGGTTGAGTTCGCTAATGAGCTGGAGCCCGACGACAACGAGGCCGAGACGCTGATCTCTGTCACTGAGCCTACTGCTCCGTCACCCATCAACCTGACTGCTACTGACAACGGCGAAGAGGGTGTTGCCCTGAAGTGGGATGCTCCGTCAAGCTCTGTCGAGGAGACCACTGAGGACGTTGAGGCTTACGAGGAGTTTGAGAATGGTGGCTTGGACGCTGACGTTCACACCGGCAAGATCGGTGAGTGGACTGTCTACGACGGCAACGGTAAGTACAACTATGGCTTCAACGGCATCACCGTTCCTAACATGGGTGGTCCTGGCGCATGGTTCGTCATGGCTCCTGCCTCAGAGCAGCTGTCACAGGATCTCTCTGCCAGCTATGCTGCACACAGTGGCGCACAGTACTTCCTCTCTGCTTGTAACGCTGAGCCCGAGGGTGCTGTCGAGGCAACTGACAAGTGGCTCATCTCGCCCGCTCTGCCCGGCGTAGCTCAGACCATTTCGTTCTATGTCCGCGAGCTCGTTCAGGACTACGGTGCTGAGACCTTCGAGATTCTGGCTTCTTCAACGGATACCAATCCTGAGAGCTTCACGCTCGTTGAGACCAAGACTACCAGTGCTGTTGAATGGGAGGAAGTGACTGTTGACCTGCCCGCAGGTACTGTCTACTTCGCTATCCGTCACACTTCAACTGACGTCTGGGGCCTGATGGTTGACGATATCGTCTACCTCGTCGGTGGCGGTTCTGTAGCAAGCTACAACGTCTACTACGAAGGTGACCTCATCGCTACCGTTGAGGGTGGTGTAACGACTTACACCGTCGCTGCCGACAAGGTGGAGGCTGGTAAGCGCCGCACATTCGACGTAACAGCTGTCTATGCTAATGGCGCTGAGTCGAAGCCCGCAACTGTCAACGTTACCATCGCTACTGCTATTGAGCAGCTGGCCATCGACGGCAAGCCCGTCGACGTCTACACGCTCGATGGTCGTCTGGTACGTCAGCAGACTCGCTCGTTCGCTGGTCTGAAGGGTGTCTATGTCATCAACGGCAAGGCTGTGATGATTAAATAAGAAAGATTTGTTCTACACACTTTCTAATTGATTAGGAAGGTGTGTCAAAACCAGGGCTTAGCTCTTCGTTTTGGCGCACCTTCTTTTTTGTTGCTGTGTTCCTTGGGCGTTACAAGAAAAGTTTGTAACTTTGCACACGATAACCAAGAAGACAAAGAGCCAAATGAAACGGATAATGACGACATTACGGTGCATGGGCCGCGTGTGCATGGCGGCATTGCTGACTATAACGTCGCTGACAGCAGCGGCACAGGACGACGTACCGCAGCGGGCGCGGTTTGACCAAGGGTGGATGTTCCACTTGGGTGACAAGCTGCTCGTAGACGGTAAGGTGGATAACCGGCAGGGCTGGGAACAGGTGTCGCTGCCGCACGACTGGAGCATCGCCCTGCCGCTGGACCGCGATGCGGTCAGTGCCGGCGACGGCGGCTACCGGCAGAACGGCTCGGCGTGGTATGTCAAGCAGTTCGAACTCGAAGATGCCTACCTGCATAAGCGGGTGCAGCTCTACTTCGAGGGCGTCTACATGAACGCGACGGTCTACGTCAACGGCCAGCTGGCCGGCGGGCATCCCTACGGCTACTCGTCGTTCTTTGTGGACATCACGCGCTTCCTCGTGAAGGGGAAGAACACCGTCGGCGTGCACGTGGACAACTCGCATCAGCGCAACTCGCGCTGGTACAGCGGCGCAGGCATCTACCGCCACGTGTGGCTCCTGGCACAGGAAGAGGTGCACTTCCAGAACCACGGCGTGTGGGTGGAGACGCCCGACACGAGCACCGTGGTGGTGAAGACCGTCATTGAGAACACGGCGGCGCAGCCGGCAGAGTTCGAGTGGGTGGTTGACATCAACGGTGCCGGCGAGGTGCGCAAGACGGTGCAGCTCGACGCCGGTGCTGAACAGCAGGTGGAGCAGTCGTTCCGTCTCTCGAACATCAAGCTGTGGACGCCCGACTCGCCGCAGCTCTACTGGGCCAACGCGCGGCTGGTGGCCGGTGGCGAGGCTTTTGAACAACAGTCGGTGCGCTTCGGCGTGCGCACGCTCGACTGGAACGCCGAGCACGGGCTGCTGCTCAACGGCAAGCCCGTCAAGCTCTTCGGTGCCTGCGTGCATCACGACAACGGACTGCTTGGCGCTGCGGCCTACGACGACGCCGAGCTGCGCAAGGTGCGCCTGCTCAAGGAGGCTGGCTTCAACGCCGTGCGCACCAGTCACAACCCGCCGTCGCCCGCGTTCCTTGATGCCTGCGACGAGCTGGGACTGCTGGTCATCGACGAGGCGTTCGACGGCTGGCGCGAGAAGAAGACCGACCACGACTACAGTGAGCTGTTCGACCAGTGGCGCTTCTACGACCTCGACATGATGGTGCGCCGCGACCGCAACCACCCCAGCATCTTCTGCTGGTCCATAGGCAATGAAATCATAGAGCGCAAGTCGGAGGATGCCGTGCAGTGGGCACGCGAGATGCGCGACTACATACGCACCATCGACCGCACGCGCCCCGTGACGCAGGCACTCGCCGCGTGGGACAACGACTGGGAAATCTACGACCCGCTGGCTTCGCAGCACGACATCATAGGCTACAACTATCTCATCCACAAGGCCGAGGGCGACCATCAGCGCGTGCCTTGGCGCGTCATCATGCAGACGGAGTCATATCCGCGTGACGTGTGGCAGAGCTGTCGCGCCGTGCAGGACCACCCCTACGTGGTGGGTGACTTCGTGTGGACGGGCATCGACTATCTGGGCGAGTCGGGCATCGGCCGCTCCTACTACGAGGGCGAGGTGGCCGGCGAGCACTGGGAACGCCCCATGTGGCCGTGGAACGCGGCCTACTGCGGCGACATTGACCTGACAGGTGAGCGCAAGCCCGTGAGCTACTACCGCGAGATTGTGTGGCAGCGCCCCGGCAATGTCTATATCGGCGTGCGCGAGCCCGACGGCTACAAAGGCAAGATAAAAGAAACACTGTGGGGCACATGGCCCACGGAGCACAGCTGGGACTGGCCCGGCTGGGAGGGCAAGCCCATCACCGTGGAAGTCTACACGGGCCACCCCATCGTGCGCCTTTACCTGAACGACGAACTGGTGGGCGAGGCACGGACGAGTGAGCACAAGGCCACCTTCACCGTCAACTATCAGCCCGGCACACTGCGTGCCGTGCCCTATCGTGAGGGCGGCGTGCCCACCATGGCCGAAGACCACATCACCACAGCCGGCGAACCCGCCACCATCCGCCTTGAGCACTCCACCCTCCACCCTTCACCCTCCACCCTCATCTACGTCAGCGTTGACATGACCGACCCATACGGCCAGCGCTGCACCAAGAGCGACGCCGAGTTCAGCTTCAGCGTGAAGGGCCCCGCTGACGTGCTGGCCGTGGGCAATGCTGACCCGCGCAACACGTCAGGCCACAGCACCACGCAATGCCGCGCCTACCACGGTCACGCACTGTGCATCCTGAAACTGACAGGCAAGAAAGGCAAAGTAAGACTGACCGTTGAAAGCCCCGGCCTGGAAGAGCAGACGCTGACCCTCGACGTGGAATAGAAGCAAGGAGTAGGAGCAAAACAGCCTGTTTTTGGGAGCGAAACGCACTGTTTTGCGGTACAGCAGCACCTTTTCCCGACCGTCCACCCCGAGCTGCGCAATCGTCCACC
>JAFUSC010000048.1 GCA_017467705.1 Prevotella sp.
AAGCGCTTGCCGTAGAGCTCGTTCAGGTGCTCGCGGGCGTAGGTCAGCTTCTCTGAGCGCGACATGAGGAGTGAGTAGTCGGGGTTGTTGATGATGCCTTCGAGCTTAGGCATGGCGTCGGGGTCGATAATCGTTGCCACGTGGTCGCCCACGAAGAGGAGCTTCGATTCTGAGTGATTGACAATGTTGTGTATCTGCTCGGCGTTGAACTCGTGCAGGATGGGCACGGCGATGGCTCCGTAGGTGAGCGTAGCGAGGAAAGCAACGGCCCAGTGTGAGGAGTTACGGCCGCAGAGTGCTATCTTGTCACCTTTCACGACGCCACTGTTTTCAAACACGATGTGGATTTTCTCAATCTTGCGTGCTACATCGTGGTATTGCAAAGTGGCTCCCTTGTAGTCAGTCAGGGCGTCGGCATCCCAGTGGTCGATGATGCTCTGCTGAATGAGTGCGTTGAAACTTGGTATTTGTTCCATATTGATTTGTATAGTTTGTTTTTATTCTTGTCACTTATCACTTATCACTTATAAAGGTATCTCTTGATACTCTTCTTGGGCGTCTTGGCAAATTCCTCCTCGTGGAGCTTAATGGCGCTGATGTGGCTGTAAGCCGGCAGCACGCTGTTGAGCTCCTGTCGGTTCTGCTCCATGATGTGGTTGAGGTCGTCTTCGGTGAATCCCATGGCTTTAGCCTCGTCATAGTCGGGGTGTACCAGTGCGACGAACTTGTCGCCCTGCTGCACAACAAGGCTTTCGCTGACCAGTGTCATGGAGTTCAGCTTGTCTTCTATCTCCTCGGGGTAGACGTTCTGGCCATTGGCCGAGAGCAGCATGTTCTTGATGCGTCCGCGAATGAAGACGTGGCCGTCGGCGCTCATGGTGCCAAGGTCGCCCGTGTGATACCAGCCGTCGGCGTCGAGCACTTGGCGGGTGGCTTCCTCGTTCTTGTAGTAGCCCAGCATGACGTTCATGCCGCGCGTGACAATCTCACCGGCTACGTTGGCCGGGTCACGGCTCAGTATCTTGACTTCCATGTGGTCGACGGGCGTGCCGCACGAGCCCGGCACGAAGTCTTGGTAGTCGCTGAACGTGATGAGCGGGGCGCACTCGGTGGTGCCGTAACCCACGGTGACGGGGAAATGTATGTCGTAGAGGAATTGTTCTATCTCTTGATTGAGCGCCGCACCGCCGATGACAACCTCGTAGGCATTGCCGCCCATGGCCTTGTAAACTTCATCGCAGATGCGCTGCTTCACCTTCTTGTTGACCACAGGCATCTGCAACAGCAGCTTGACGGCATTGCTCTGTGTCTGCGGGAATACGCGCTTGCGGATGATTTTCTCGATGATGAGCGGCACGGCGATGATGACGGCGGGCTTGATGTCGGTGAAGGCTTGGGCAATGATGGCGGGGGAGGGCAGGCGGTTGAGGAAGAACAAATGGCTTCCAAAGCAGAAGGGGAAGATGAACTCGATGGCCATGCCGTACATGTGGGCCATGGGCAGGATGCTTAGCGTGTCGCAATTCTTCTTCAGGTGAACGCCCAAGTGGTTCATACAGAAGTCAAGGTTTCCCCAGAGTGCGCGGTAGGGCAGCATGACGCCCTTCGAGAATCCCGTGGTGCCGCTGGTGTAGTTGATGAGCGCCAGTTCGTCGGGTTTGTCTTCGTGCCAGCTGATGTGCTCTTTGGTGAAGACGTTGGGGTATTTACTGCC
The DNA here is from genome assembly GCA_017467705.1 of Prevotella sp. GTDB lineage: Bacteria > Bacteroidota > Bacteroidia > Bacteroidales > Bacteroidaceae > Prevotella. The sequence goes on from JAFUSC010000048.1 coordinate 1,715, forward strand.
GAACATCTGGTTCAGGTGCTCACGTGCGTAGGTGAGTGTCTCTGAGCGTGAGAGCATCAGCGAGAAGTCGGGCATGTAGACGATGCCCTCAATGGCGGGCATGGCGTCGGCGTCGATTTCCGTGGCTACCACGTCGCCGACGAAGAGCAGCTTGGCTTCCGAGTGGTTGACAATGTTGTGTATCTGCTCGGCGTTGAACTCGTGCAGGATAGGCACGGCAACCGCCCCATAGGTCAGCGTGGCGAGGAAGGTGACGGCCCAGTGAGCGGAGTTGCGCCCGCAGATGGCTATCTTGTCGCCCTGTTGCACGCCGCAGTTTTCAAAAAGTATATGTATTTTCTCAATCTTGCGGGCCACGTCGTGGTACTGCAAGGTTGTGCCTTTGTAGTCGGTGAGGGCATCTAAATGCCAGTTGTCTATGATGCTTCGCTTGATGTACGAATTGAAACTATCGGGAGTTTGCATTGCACAAATTTCAAAATTTTGTGCAAAGGTAATACGTTTATTGCACATTCGCAAATTTTTTGTGCAATATTTTCGTGTTAGTAGTTAAAAGGAGTTAATGGGATTTGAGATTTAAGGTTTGAGGTTTGAGATTTGAGGTTTACTCATACTTCATGGAGCGTGCGGGGTGGATGAAGGAGATGAGGTAGCTGGGGGCTATGAGCACGAAGACGCTGATGAGAAGCGTGGCTACGTTGATGATGATGATGACGGGGATGTTAAGCTCCATGGGCGCCTCATGCACGTAGTAGGTGGCGGGGTCAAGCTTGATGAGGCCGAAGTGCTGCTGCGCGACGACGATGCCGATGCCGATGATGTTGCCGGCAATGAGCCCTTGGCTGATGATGAAGGTGGCAAACCACAGGAACGTGCGCCGCACGGTGGTGTTGCGTGCGCCGAGAGCCTTCAGCGTGCCTATCATCTGCGTGCGCTCCAGTATGATGATGAGCAAGCCGCTGATCATGGTGAAGCCTGCCACGCACACCATCAGCACGAGAATGATCCACACGTTCAGGTCAAGCAGTTCGAGCCAGTTGAATATCTGCGGGTTGGCTTCCTGCACGGGCTTTGCCTGTAGCTGTTGTTCCGGCTCGGTGATGTTGATGTTGACGTCTTTGAGTGTCTGGATGATGCTGATGGTGGTTGTGTTCAGCTGTTCGAAGTCCTTGACGGTGATTTCTGCCCCGCTGTAGAGGTCGGTGTCTTGCCACGCATTGATGCGTCGTGTGGTGTAGATGTCGGTGAAGCAGAAGTTCTGGTCATACTGGGTGAGGTTCGTCTGGTAGATGCCGGTGACGGTGAAGCGTCGTGCCTTGACGCCGTCGTCACTGATGAAGTAGGCAAACACGCGGTCGCCGGTCTTTAGCCGCAGCTTGTCGGCGGTGAGCTTCGAGATGAGCAGGCCGTTGGTGCTTTCCTTGCTGCTGAATCCGTCGGCTTTTCCTTCGATGAGGTGCTGCTTGAGGAATTGCATACGGTAGTCTTCGCCTATGCCTTTGAAGACGATGCCGAGGAAGTCGGAGTCAGTCTTGAGTATGCCCTGTACGTTGGCGTAGCGCTGCACGTGCTCCACGCCGTTGAGGGCTGTCAGTGCCTGCACGGTGGAGTCGCTGATGTTACACGCGCTGCTGTAGCCTAACAGGTTGTCAACCAGCACGTGACTGCCGAATCCGATGACCTTGTCGCGTATGGTGTGCTTGAAGCCGAAGACGACGCTGACGGTGATGATCATCACGGCCAGCCCGATGGCCACCCCTGCCGTCGCAATGTGCATGACGGGGCGGCTCACCTTGTGGCGGTCGCCCTTGTCAGTGTAAATCTTGCGTGCTATGAACAGGGGAAGATTCATTGTATTTTAAATTAGGAATTAGGAATTAGAAATACAAGTTTTGCACCAATTCAATTTTCAGGAGTTAAAGGAGTTAAGGGAGTTAAGGAGTTAAAGACAAATGTCCTTTCCCTGAGAAGCATTTGTCTTGACGGAGAAATCCATAGCAAGACTATTGTCTTTAACTCCTTTAACTCCCTTAACTCCTTTAACTCCATAACCCATTGAAAGTCTCATTTCTCATTGATTAACTCGTCCCGGATATGCTTCGAGTGCTTTCTGCAAGACGACGAGCGCGCGTTCCAAGTCTTTCTTTTTCAGCACGTAGGCAATGCGCACTTGGTCGCGTCCGGCACCCGGTGTGGTGTAGAATCCGGCAGCAGGGGCCATCATCACCGTCTCGCCTTCGTACTGGAAGTCACTGAGGCACCAGCGGCAGAATTTCTCGGCGTCGTCGACGGGCAGCTTGGCCACGGTGTAGAACGCGCCCATGGGGATGGGTGAGTAGACGCCGGGTATGCGGTTAAGTCCGTCAATGAGGCATTTGCGGCGTTCCACGTATTCGTCGTACACGTCGCGCAGGTATTCCTCGGGTGTGTCGAGTGAGGCTTCGGCCACTATCTGTCCGATCAGCGGCGGTGACAGGCGGGCCTGACAGAATTTCATCACGGCCTTGCGCACTTCCTGATTCTTCGTGATGAGGGCTCCGATGCGGATGCCGCACTCTGAGTAGCGCTTCGACACGGAGTCAATCAGGATGACGTTCTGCTCGATGCCTTCAAGATGGCAGGCCGAGATGTAGGGTGAGCCTGTGTAGATGTATTCGCGGTACACCTCGTCACTGAACAGGTAGAGGTCGTACTTCTTCACCAAGTCACGTATCTGGTTCATCTCGCGGCGGGTGTATAGGTAGCCCGTCGGGTTGTTGGGGTTGCAGATCATGATGGCGCGTGTGCGGTCGTTGATGAGCTCCTCAAATTTCTCCACCTTCGGCAGCGAGAAACCCTCCTCGATGGTGGTGGCAATGGTGCGTATCTTGGCTCCGGCCGAGATGGCGAAGGCCATGTAGTTGGCGTAGGCAGGCTCGGGCACGATGATTTCGTCGCCCGGGTTGAGACACGAAAGAAAGGCGAAGAGCACGGCTTCGCTGCCGCCTGAGGTGATGATGATGTCGTCGGCGGTGACATTGATGTTATACTTGGCGTAGTAGCTCACCAGCCGTTCGCGGTAGCTCAGGTAGCCCTGCGAGGGTGAGTATTCCAGTATCTGGCGGTCTACGGTCTTCAGTGCGTCGAGTGCCACCTGCGGTGTTGGCAGGTCGGGCTGACCGATGTTCAGGTGATACACTTTCGTTCCGTTCTTCTTGGCTTTGGCTGCCAGCGGAGCGAGCTTCCTGATGGGTGACTCGGGCATTTCAAGGCCGCGTACTGATATTTCCGGCATTGTAATCTCTTTTTTGCGTTATCGGCTGCAAAGGTAATAATTATTTTTCTTTTCCGCACAGAAATTATTTCTTTTTCACACGGAAATGTAATTTGTCACACAGAAATCACTGAAATCACAGAAATATTTTTCCCCTTAGAGAAATTGGACGGCGCGACAAAGCCGTAGGCTCTTTCTGTGATTTCTGTGATTTCTGTGTGACAAATAATATTTTCTGTGTGACAAACTATATCCGTGTGGTACCTCGAAAAACACCTACGTCGTGAATGTCAGTTCCTCCTTTTCGGGGTGCTTGTCGATGTGAATGGTGTCGCCCAGATGCAGGCCGCCATTGACGATGAGTTCGGCTATGCCGTCCTCGATGTACGTCTGGATGGCACGTTTCAGCGGGCGGGCACCGAACTGCACGTCGTAGCCCTTCGTGGCCACCAGCTCCTTCGCCGCGTCGCTCAGCTCCACGCTGTAGCCTAACTGGCTGATGCGGCTGAAGAGCGAACGCAGCTCAATGTCGATGATCTGCTTGATGGCACTGAGGTCCAGCTGATCGAACGTGATGATTTCGTCCAGACGGTTCAGGAACTCGGGCGAGAACTGCTTGCTGAGTGCTTTCTGCACGATGCTGCGGGCGTGCTCCTTGTCCTGCTCGTTGAGGGCCAGTGCACTGCCGCCTCCGCTGTTGAAGCCCACGCCGCGGCCGAAGTCCTTGAGCTGGCGTGTGCCGGCGTTCGACGTCATGATGATGACCGTGTTGCGGAAGTCCACGAAGCGCCCGTTGCCGTCAGTCAGCCGACCTTCGTCAAGCACTTGCAGCAGCAGGTTGAACACGTTGCCGTGGGCCTTCTCTATCTCGTCGAGCAGCACGATGGAGTAGGGGTGACGCCTGACGCGCTCCGTCAGCTGGCCGCCCTCCTCGTAGCCGACGTAGCCCGGAGGCGCGCCGATGAGGCGTGACACGTTGAACGACTCGGTGTATTCGGACATGTCGACGCGGATCAGTGCGTCAGCCGAGCCGAACATGAACTCAGCCAGCTTCTTGGCCAGATAAGTCTTGCCCACACCCGTGGGGCCGAGGAACATGAACGCGCCGATGGGGTGGTTCGGGTCTTTCAGTCCTACGCGGTTGCGCTGGATGGCGCGCACCATCTTCTCGATGGCCTTGTCCTGTGCCACGACGTGTGCCTTCAGCTCCTGCGCCATGCCTTTCAGCCGGATGCCCTCCTCGTCGGCCATGCGCTGCACGGGCACACCCGTCATGACGCTCACCACCTCGGCCACCTCCGCCTCGCCGATGGTCTGACGCTCCTTGTCCTCGCCTGCTGTCCACTTGCGGTTCAGCTCGGCCAGCTCCTTCTCCAAGCGTGTCTGCTGGTCGCGGTAGTTGGCTGCCAGCAGATAGTCCTGCGTGTGCACGGCGGCCTGCTTGCGCTCCTTCGCTTCGGCTATCTGGCGTTCCTTCTCCGTGATTTCGGGCGGCACCTGTGCGTGCAGCAAGTGCACGCGCGAGCCCACCTCGTCCATGGCGTCAATCGCCTTGTCGGGGAACGCACGGTCGGTGATGTAGCGCTCTGTCAGTTTGACACATGCTGTCAGTGCCTCGTCAGTGTATGTCACGTGGTGGTGCTGTTCGTAGCGGTCGCGCGTGTTACGCAGTATCTGCAGCGTCTCGTCAGCCGTCGTCGGTTCCACCAGCACCTTCTGGAATCGGCGCTCCAGCGCTCCGTCCTTTTCTATCGAGTTGCGGTATTCGTCGAGTGTCGTGGCACCGATGCATTGGATGGTGCCCCGTGCCAGCGCGGGCTTCAGGATGTTGGCGGCGTCCATGGTGCCGGCAGCCGAGCCTGCGCCGATGATGGTGTGTATCTCGTCGATGAACACGATGAGGTCGTCGCTCTTCTCTATCTCCTTGATGAGCGCGCGTATGCGTTCCTCAAACTGTCCGCGGTACTTCGTTCCGGCAACGATGGCCGTCATGTCGAGCGAGACGATGCGTTTGCCGAAGAGCACGGGCGACGTGTGGCGGTTAACGATGAGCTGTGCCAGCCCTTCGACGATGGCGCTCTTGCCCACGCCCGGTTCGCCTATCAGTATGGGGTTGTTCTTCTTGCGACGACCCAGTATCTCGATGACGCGCTGCATCTCGCGCTCGCGCCCCACCACGGGGTCGAGCTTGCCTTCGGCGGCTGCCACCGTCAGGTCAGTCGAGAAGTTGTCCAGCACGGGCGTTTTCGACTTCTGTTTCGTCTTTGTGGCCGTGGTGCTGCTCTCTGTTCTCCTCTCTCCACTCTCCTCTCTTCTCTCGCCGGACTCCTCTTCTTCGTAGTCCTCGTCGGGCAGGCTGATGCCGTCACGCACGCTGCTCGGCTGGGCCTGCAACATGGTGAACACGTCCTCGTAGTTCATGTTGTTGAACTCCAGCACGTTCTTCGCGCCGTTGTCCACTTGGTCGTGCAGGATGGCCAGCAGCAGGTGCTGCTCGTCCACGCGCTGCTTGCGCTGTATGCGTGCCTCCAGCACGGCCAGTTTCAGGATGTTGCTGGCACGCTCGTTGAGCACCAGCTCCTGCGTGTTGATGGGTTGTCCTATCTCGTCTTCGCGTACTCGGTTTTCCAGCTCCGTCTTCACGGAGCGCAGGTTGATGTCAAGCCTGTTGAACAGGTCAATCACGGGCCCCTCCTTGATGCGCAGCAGCCCTAACAGCAGGTGCTCAGGGCCCACCGAGCGGCTGGCCAGTCGCGCAGCCTCCTCGCGTGAGAAAGCCAGTATTTCAGATACCTTGGGTGAGAATTGGCTGGTCATGTTTCTTGTTGTTCCTTTCTTTGGTTCGCTCTGCAAAATTACTACATTTTTCCGAAACGGCCAAACATTTCGCCGTCCGTTCATCATATAGACGTGCAAAAACCGTGCCACAATTGCCGTTGTGTTCTCGTACCTCGTGCCTCGTAGCTCGCACCTCGTACCTCGAAAAAAGTACCTCGCACCTCGTACCTCGAAAAAAAATGTTGATTTGTTTTGTCGTTTGCCCGGTTTGCATTACCTTTGTAGCCAAATATCATCGAACCCTGAAACAGAAACCCGTCTATGAGTACAGAGTTAATGACCCGGCAGATAGCAGAATACTTCAAGACCCAGCCCGTCCTGAAGGCATGGCTTTTCGGCTCTTTCGCCCGTGGCGAGGAGACAGAAGAGAGTGACGTTGATATACTGATACAGCCAGAGAAGTCTGTAGGATTATTTAAGCTGAGCGGTATGCATCTTGACTTACAAGACTTGTTGCGTACTCGTGTTGACCTCGTTACGGATAAAGGCTTGCTGCCCTTTGCCAGAAAGAGTGTTGACAACGATAAGATATTGATTTATGAGAGAGCCAGTTAGAGACAAGACCAGATTAGAGCATATTCTTGAGGCTATCAACCGTCTTGAGGTGCACGCAGGCACGCTGTCAAGGGAAGAACTTGAATCAGACGTGCTACGCTATTATGGAATTGTGAAGAACATAGAAATTATTGGCGAGGCCGCCAACATGCTTTCTGCTTCGTTTAAGGATGCACATCCTGAGGTCGAATGGCGCCCGATTGCTAATATGCGCAATTTTCTTGTGCATGAGTATTTTCAGGTAGACAATGATACTGTGTGGGCTGTCATCCATAGTGATATTGTTGATTTGAAGAAACATGTGCTTCAGTTCCTTGCTGAAACCGATTGGAAGCAGTGGGAACAGAAATAACCTGTATGCCGTCAATCCCCTAAAACAAGAATTGTGAGTATGAAACAAGATGATTATGATATTAGTCGGACAATTGATGTCAATGACGTCAAACAAAATACCGATGAGATTACTGATACCATAACAGATGCGCAGGGGCATCACCAAGAGGCAGTTCGTGAGAGCAGGGTGGCTTCACCGGTGTCTGCTGCTAACATTTACCCCTCCCAGCAAAATCAGACTTTACCACCCGACAGCATTTTGCAGGGGAGTAAATACCAAATCATAAAAGTATTAGGAAAAGGCGGTTTCGGTATTACCTATTATGGAATCCAGACGGGACTGAACCGCCCTGTGGCCATCAAGGAGTTTTACATGCGCGATTATTGTAGCCGTGACGATTCGTCGACGGTGACATATACGCGTCCTGACGAAATGCAGAAAGTCATGACGTTTCGTGAGAAGTTCCTGAAAGAGGCTCGCATGATTGCAGACATGTCTCATGAAAACATTGTGAAGATTATAGACGTGTTCGAAGAGAACAACACGGCCTATTACATCATGGAACACATCAACGGTGGCTCTCTGTAGGACTTGGTTGAAAAGAACGGGCCGTTGCCCGAACGCAGGACTTTGAAAATCATCCGTCAAGTGGGCAGTGCGCTGGCGCATGTTCATCAGCACATGATTCTGCATCTGGACATTAAGCCTGCCAATGTCATGATGCGCGAGGACGGCACAGCCGTGCTCATTGACTTTGGCATATCGAAGCACTACACTGACAGCGGCACGCAGACGACCACCTCACTGGGCGGCATCAGTCGCGGTTACGCTCCTATGGAGCAGTATCTTGAAGGCGGCGTTGCACATTTCTCTCCTGCCACAGATGTCTATTCGCTCGGAGCGACACTGCTCTACATGCTTACAGGACAACGGCCTCCCGAAGCGCAGACTGTGTTCAACGAAGGTCTGCCGCCACTCCCTGCCACTCTTTCCAAGTCAACGCGCGAAGCTATTACGGCTGCCATGCGCCCACAACGCGTGGAGCGGTTACAGAGTGTTGCAGCTTTCCTTGCAGTGTTGGGTGGGGAAGAGGCTGTTGTGAATACAGACAAGCAACTGCGTTATGTCATAGAACAACTGGAACTGCGGGGTGAATATAAAGAAGCCTATCTGCGATGCATGGACTGCATCGACAAAGGGATTGAGGTGGAGTTTGCCCAGCATAAGGCCGAACAGCTGATTCCGCTGATGCGCAAGAGCACGAAGAAAAGTTCTTTCTGGCTATATTTCTGGTCTGTTGTCTTGACCATACTTCTCATACTGGGTGCTGCATTGCTACCCATGTTGTTCTCATAAATTTGGGTTTAATTATTAATATGTATATATATGAAATTTATAATACCACGCAATGAACAGATTATGTCTGTTGACATTCAAGAGTTTCAAGAACGTTATTATCCCGAGTTGAGTTGCAAGGATATTCAATTTTTGTTTCTTGATCACGTGCAGCTACAGAAGAATCCCTGGGTTTGCGCAAACTTTGTTATTAAGCACAGGAAAAATGATACGCTTATCAAAGTAGTCCGAACCAGTAATTTCTGGGCCCGGCTGATAGGAGGTCCCATACTTCTGCCATTCCTTCAGGGAGATTTCTACAAAGAGCTTTACGGACACTTCAAAGAGTTCCTCATGAAGAAATACGGCTATCAGCCTGATGAAATCAAGATGAAACGCTTTGAGTTCAGTAAGCCTTGGACGTTGGTCGGCGGCTATGTCGTAGCTTTACTGGTTACCTTCCTTGCTGCTGTTGGTTTGAATGAATTGATGATGCCTACCTATCATGGCTTGTCAGCAACAGAAACGTATGAGGTGGTTGATTCAGTCTTAGAAGACGTCGTGTCGCCCCATTATTATCTTTTGCATAAACCGACAGGAAAAATAGTAGCTGATGCAAACGACGGTTTCTCAATATGGGAGAATAATGGCTATGCTATTGTAGACAGATATGACGATTACAAATATGAATTCAAATATGAATTGTTCAATTCTAAAGGAGAAACAGTATTAGACAAAAGGTATGATTACTTGGAGTTCTTCTCTTCTGAAATCATAGTTGCCCTTGATGATGGCGACTATGTTTTCTTTGACTTTGATGGAAAGCAGGCAAACAACTACCGGACTTGGATGCTCAATAATAATGGGTTAGTAATTGCAGGTATTGTTGCCCTTTTCGTTATTTTGATGATTCTCACCACTATTATATGGCGAAGGGCTTGGAGAAAGTAAAAAGAGTCCACAGAAATGACCCCCCCCGTGCTTCATGTTTGGAGTGACGGGGATTTTTTTTTATCTGTTCATTTTTGTTCAGTTGACCGGTTAAGGCTAAATAATGCTGTCTGCGAACGCAAGACGGCTGTTTTGTTGTGCTAAACTGATGAAATTGTGATGTAATAAGTAACTTTTTATAAAGTAATAAGTCACTTATTACCGAGCAATAAGTTACTTATTACTAAACAATAAGTGACTTATTACTTTATAAAAAGTGACTTATTATATAATTAAATCAACGTTTCTGTGTTGTTATTACGGCTAAAACACATGACAATATGGCTTACTGGTAAAGCGTTATCAGCAGAAAAGAAAGAATTGACGCGGCAGATGGTTCGTGCTTGACGTTCACTCAGGACGGTAAGAAAAACACTTTTTAACGCCCGCTGGCGCGTTTTTCGTGAAAAATTTTGCCCAAGTGAAAAAATCTTCGTACCTTTGCAAAGTTTTGAGAAAACGCGTCAGCGGGCTTTAAAATGCCCTTAAACGTGAAAATAGCATTAAGCATTAAGAATTAAGCATTAAAGAAAGTGGATCAGACATTCGACAACGACAGAATCATTAAGATTAACATTGAGGAGGAGATGAAGTCCTCCTACATTGACTACTCCATGTCGGTCATCGTGGCGCGTGCGCTGCCTGACGTGCGCGACGGCTTCAAGCCCGTGCACCGCCGCATCGTGTTCGGCATGAAGAACATCAACCAGGTCTCTAGCCAACCTTATAAGAAGTGCGCGCGCGTGGTCGGTGAGGTGCTCGGTAAGTATCACCCCCACGGCGATTCGTCGGTCTACGGTGCGCTGGTGCGCATGGCTCAGGACTGGAACCTGCGTTACACGCTGGTGGACGGACAGGGTAACTTCGGCAGCGTGGACGGTGACTCACCGGCTGCCATGCGTTACACCGAGTGCCGCCTGTCGAAGATGGGTGAGCACATCATGGACGACTTGGAGAAGGACACCGTTGACATGATGAACAACTTTGACGACTCGCTCACTGAGCCGACCGTCATGCCGACCAAGATTCCGAACCTGCTGGTGAACGGCGGCAACGGCATTGCCGTGGGTATGGCCACGAACATGCCGACGCACAACCTCGGCGAGGTCATTGACGGCTGCTGTGCCTACATTGACAACCCCGACATTGACACCGAGGGGCTGATGAAATACATTCCCGGTCCTGACTTCCCGACGGGTGCCTACATCTACGGTTTGCAGGGCGTGAAGGATGCCTATGAGACGGGACGCGGACGCATCGTCATGCGTGCGAAGGCCGAGATTGAGAGCGGCGACACGCACGACAAGATTGTCGTGTCGGAGATTCCCTACGGTGTGAACAAGGCCGACCTCGTGGCTTACATTGCCGACTTGGCCAACCAGCACAAGATTGAGGGCGTGGCCAACGTGAACGACGAGTCGGGCCGTCAGGGCATGCGCATCGTCGTCGACGTGAAGCGCGACGCCAATGCCAACGTGCTGCTCAACAAGCTGTTCAAGATGACGGCGCTGCAAAGCTCGTTCTCGGTGAACAACATCGCGCTGGTGAAGGGCCGCCCGCGTATGCTGACGCTGAAGGAGTGCGTCAAGTACTTCGTGGAGCACCGTCACGACTTGACCATCCGCCGCACGCATTACGACCTCAAGAAGGCGCAGGAGCGGGCTCACATCCTGGAAGGCTTGATCCTCGCCGTCAACAACCTCGACGAGGTGGTA
>JAFUSC010000049.1 GCA_017467705.1 Prevotella sp.
AACAGCCGTCTGACCGGTCGCGGCATCCCCGTCAGCTGCGAGGTGGACATCTACGGAACGCTCAGCGAGTTCATCGGCACCTGCATCACCGAGGACGCAACCACGCTGCTCGACATCAACAACACCGTACCTCAAGACATGTACGAGGAGAGCATCAAGGGCAAGAAGTTCCTCTGCGACGAGTACACCGACAAGGAAATCTTCATGGGCTTCCACTGCGGTAACACTGCCAGCTCGAAGGTCTGCAATTGTCAGATGTGCTTCCAGCGCATCATGGCCCGTGCCCTGCCCGTAGAGGTGACCAACGGTACGCTGTAAGGCGACATCAAGCCCGGCAAGGCTACCATCTACCGCCTGCAGTCGACGGCCGACACCAAGCTGCGTGCCTACATTGCTCAGGGTGAGGTGATCCCCGTGGCTACCCGTTCGTTCGGCTCTATCGGTATCTTCGGCATCAAGAACATGAGCCGCTTCTACCGTCACGTCCTCATCGAGAAGCACTATCCCCACCACTGCGCCGTCATGTTCGACCACGCCGGTAAGTATCTCTGGGAGGTGCTGAAGTACATGGGCATCCCCGTGGAGGAGATTGACTACAACTTCCCGAAGGGTGACTACTATCCCACGGAGAATCCGTTTGCATAACATCCATGCAAACCTGTCAAACAACAAACCAGCCCCGGCCGCACGGCCAGGGCTGGTTTTCTATATCAGTTTTATCAGTCTCTGTTGAAGTAGAAATGATCACCGGCACCAACGGGCGCCGAACTGCCACTGACGTGCGACACGGTGATGTTGCCGTATTCGTCTAACTGAAGCTTCACCTTCGACACCCTTCTCACGTCGTCGCCGAACTCGGGAATCATCTCCACCAGCGCACTGCGTCCGTCATCGCTCATGTTGAAGCTGAGGATGTTCCAGTAAGCCACCATCTGCATCTCACTGCCATAGTAGCCGATGCTGTTGGTGATGTCGACGATTTTGCCACCGACACCGTTGTCAACCACCTTGCTGCACGAGCGGTTGACAGGGTCAAGCACCAGCTCCGTCACGTAATTGAAGCTGCCGCCCTCCTCCACCATCGAGAACGAACCGCAGAACTTCTGCAGGGCCTGCTGGCGCGTGTCCTCATAGCTCTCGGCAGCAGGTGCCGCCTCGCTTGGCGCTTCCGGATACTGTTCTGCATATTCCGTCCCGTCCGCCTGTATGGGCGATTCGTAGGACGACGAATTGGAACGCAGGGCAAAGTTCACGATCAACGCCACCACGACAACCAGCACGCAGAAGCCTAAAATATAGAAGATGGGCATGACTGCCGGGCCCTTTGACGGCTGTGGCTGCGGCGCGGCAGGGGCAGGTTTCCTGTCCTGAACTGGAGCAGGTTTTTCTTCAACTGGTTTTTCCTTGGGTTCCTCCGGTTCGTCATCAACCATTACCGGTATGCCGCCGAACACCATCGGCTTGTTCTCTGCATCCGCCGGCTGTTCGTCAACGTCCACGGGCGTTTCTTTCTTTGCTTTCGGCTTCGGTTCTTCTTCCCGGTAGGTCGAAATACCCGTCGGAACATCAAGCAGGTCCACTCCGTCGTCCTCAAGATCAGGGGGCCGACTGACAATCTCAATGTCCACATCATCGTCCGCATCACGCCTTGCATCCACCGCAGGCCCAGCCGGCTTCGGTTCAGGCACAGGCGGCGGCAACGGCTTCTCTTCCGGCTCAGGCGGCGGAGCAACAGCTACTGACAACTCATGACCGCAATAACGACAAAACAACGCTTTGTCGTTTTCAATCGTCTTCTTACAATTAGGGCACGTCCTCATAGGCTTACATGTTTTTATCACCTGCAAATTTACACATTTTTTTCTAATTACCAAAAATACAATCCATAAAATCAACCCAACTGTCGCCAGACTTCAGTTTCGTTGGGTTTTCAAGTGCTCAGATTGCTTTGGGAACACAAAGACACAAAGACATGAAGAAAAAAGAGAAACGACTACTTACAATTTCCTGATATGGGAGTCCACAAAGGAAAGAGCTGCAGCCGCAGCTCTTCTTTGTGAGCTTCCGTTAAAGGAATAACAAGCAACAACAACTTTGTTACTTTGTGACTTTGTGTTCAGGTTGAGATGCAATCATTCAAACGTTTCATCCCGAACTCAGGTTAATATGATTCTGCAGGTTCTCTGCGCGACTCAGCGTCTCTGCGTGAGAATTTCGCGTGCGAAAACAGCCACTTCTCCAATCGAAAACAGCCACTTCTCCAATCGGAAATTGCCACTCCTTGAAAGTAATAAACGGTTTTTTACTCAGTAATAAACGGTTTATTGGTCGGTAATAAACGGTTTATTACTGAGTAAAAAACCGTTTATTACTTTAAGAAAAATAGTTTTTCATAAAATAAAACGGGCAGTTTCCCGTTATTAAACCAACGTTTTACAAAAAGAAAAGAAACAGAAATTATGTCATTACAAGTAAAGCTTTGCCAAATAGACCGCGACGGGATGCGCGGCAAATGGTTTGGACGCGCAGTGCGCATGGACGAGGTGCACACCGAGGAACTGGCACGCAACATTCAGCGCAAGTGCACGTTGACGACAACTGACGTCATTGCCGTGATTGATGCGCTGGTGGGTGAGATGAAAAACGAGTTGGGAGACGGGCGCACGGTGGTGCTCGACGGTTTCGGACGCTTCCACCTGTCTGTGCAGAGTGAGGTGGTGGACCGCAAGGAAGACTTCAACGTCATGCGCCACATCAAGCGCGTGCTCTGCCGTTTCACGCCCGACGCACACCGCAAGAACCTGAACGACCGCAAGCTGGTGCGGACGTTCTGCGACGACGTGCAGCTGAAACGAAACTACGAAGAGGAGTGATGAGAGCCGGCAGAAGCGCCGGCCCTCATCAAAGATTATGCAGCAGTGAGCTGAACGTTATGCAGCAGCGAGCTGAGCATTATACAGCAGCCAGCTGAGGTAGGCACCGTAGCCGACAATGAGGAGGGCACCTTCCCAGCGTTCGACGGTGTAGCGCGTGAAGGAGAAGAGCCACACCAGGGCTACGGAGACCAGCATCACGGTCATGTCAATCGTGGTGATGCCCTCCATCTGCAAGGGCGTGATGGCTGACGTGGCACCGAGAATGAGCAGGATATTGAAGACATTGGAGCCGATGACGTTGCCGATGGCAATGGCCGACTGCCCTTTTCGCGCCGCCACGACACTGGTGGCCAGTTCGGGCAGCGACGTTCCGCCGGCGACGATGGTCAGGCCGATGACACTCTGGCTGACGCCCAGCGCCGTGGCGACGCTGGAAGCCGAGTCAACAAACAGGTCGCTGCCGAAGACCAAGGCGGCAAGGCCCAAGAGCACCCAAAGGGCAGAAAGCCAGACGGCAGGCTCTTTCGACCGTTTCTGATCAGAGGAGGCATCCTGTGTTTCGGTCTTCGCCTTCTCTTCAGCGGGCGTTGAGGGGAGGCTTCCCTTGGCCTGCATGAGCGTGTAGGCCATGAAAAACGCGAAGCCCAGCAAGAGGATGATGCCGTCGGTACGGCTGATGTCGGAGTCGAGCCCCAGCAGGATGAGCAGCAGCGAGGCGCCGACGGCAAAGGGAATGTCTTTGCGCACGGTGCTGCGACTGATGACCATCGGTGCCACCACGGCGGCACAGCCCACGATGAGCATGCTGTTCATGACGTTGGAACCCACGACATTGCCCACGGCCATGTCGGGCGTGCCGTTGAGGGCCGACATCAGGCTGACGAAGAACTCGGGCATGGACGTCCCGCAGGCCACGATGGTCAGGCCAATCACGATCTCAGGCACGCCGAAGCGCCGCGCAATGGCACTGGCACCCTCCGTCAGGCGGTCAGCACCCGTCAGCACCAACGCCACACCTATTATTATAAACAGTATATCAATCATCCCAGTCAAAGTCATCAAAGTCTTCAAGCACCGGCCCGATGAAGTCGTCGAGCGCACGGCGTTCCTTCTTGGTAGGGCGTCCCGTGCCGCGCGCACGGTCAACGAATCCGCTGATGCGGTTCATCTCCAGCAGTTCGTACTGGTCAGCCGTGGTAACGTTCTCATAGACCTCGGGGATGAGCTTGGCCCCCACGCGCTGCTCAATGGCCTTGAGAATCTTAAACGAGTAAGTGACGGGCGGCTTGCGCACGCTGACCGTCTCGCCCACCTTGACCATGCGCGAGGGTTTCACGTTCACGCCGCCAATGGTGACGCGACCGTTCTTGATGGCATCAACGGCAATGCTGCGCGTCTTGAAGATGCGCGCCGCCCAGAGCCATTTGTCTATTCGGGCTAAGCCGCCCCCCTGCCCCTCCCCAAGGGAGGGGTGACTGGTTTGACCTATCGGATTCTTACTCATAACGACTATTGTCTTTTACACTTTCGAACTATCCAAGCCCCTCCTTCCGGGAGGGGTTGGAGTGGGCTTTCCCCAGTTTATTGTACTGATTCATCGTCACGTCGATGCCGGCCAGCACGAAGCTGCTAATGATGTCGACAGCCACGTCGATGGCGGGCTGCAACTGCGCCAACTCCTCAGCCGAGAAGCGTCCGAGCACGTGGTCAATCTGCATGCCCACGGGAAAGTCGTTGCCGATGCCCATGCGCAGACGGGCATACTGCTGACCGATGAGCTGCTGGATGTGGCCCAGACCGTTATGTCCGCCGTTGCTGCCGCTGGCTTTCAGGCGGAACTGACCGAGCGGCAGGGCCACGTCGTCGCTGACGACGAGCAACCGCTGCTGGTCAATGTTCTCCTTGTTCAGCCAGTAACGCACGGCATTGCCGCTGAGGTTCATGAACGTCGAGGGCTTCAGCAGGAACACCTTGCGCCCTTTGAGCGACGTTTCGGCCACGAACCCGTAGCGCCGGTCCTCAAAAACAATATTGGACGCTTTCTTTGCAAAAGCGTCCAACACCATGAATCCTGTATTGTGGCGGGTCTGCTCGTATTCTGCACCGACGTTACCCAGTCCGACAATTAAGTACTTATCCATTATTGCTCATTGTGATGACTTATCCGGCAGCCTCTTCAGCAGAAGCAGCAGAACGTGAAGCACGTGTAGCACGTACAGAGCAGACAACGACCTCAGGTGAGGTTGCGATGTCAAGACCGTCGAACTTCAGCTCACCCACCTTGATGCTCTTGCCGAGCTGCAGGTTCGTCACGTCGATGTCGAGCACTTCAGGAATCTGCTTGTAGGGAGCGGTCACGTTGATCTTACGGATGCTGAGGTTGATCTTACCACCGTCGCGCACACCCTGTGCCAGACCGTTGAGCTTCACGGGAATACCAACCGTGATGGGCTTGGTCTCGCTCACTTCGTAGAAGTCAACGTGCAGCAGTGCGTCCGTCGGGGGGTGGAACTGCAGCTCGCGCATCACAGCGGTGTGCACCTCGCCGTCGATGGTGAGGTTAACCACGTAGACGTGCGGTGTATAGACAGCCTTGCGGAGCTCAGCAGCGGGAAGGGCAACAGCCAAAGCCTCGGGCTGGCCGTCGGCATTTTTCTTCTCTCCATAAAGATTACAGGGTACAAGACCTTCCTTGCGAAGCAGCTTGCTGGCTTTCTTACCAGTGTCGGTGCGCTTCTGACCGTTCAATGCGATTTCTCTCATAACTTTTGTGTTACTCTAAATTAAGTTGTTAAATGTTCTGTTTTGCTTAATTCACCATCACACGGTGCCTAAAAAGCGGTGCAAAGGTAGTCCTTTTTCGGCAAATAAGCAAGAAAACCGAAAAAAAACTCAATATTTCTGCCGAATATTTGCATTTTATCGGTTTTTTACGTACTTTTGCAATTGAATTTAAAGAGTAAATTGCGACAATGATAAACCGCGAAATCATCAGAAACAAGATAGTCCAGTTAACCTACGCGTACTATCAAAACGGGAACAAGAACATTGACACGGCTGAAAAAGAGTTGTTTTTCAGTCTCTCAAAAGCCTACGACCTCTACAATTACATGCTGGTGCTGATGGTTGCCATCACGCGCGAGGCACGCAAGCACTTAGAAGTGGCACAGGCCCGCGCGCACCGCGAGGGAAAGCCCGAGCCGTCACAGAAGTTCGTCTTCAACCGCTTCGCCCTGCAGCTGGAGTCGAACAAGATGCTCAACGACTTCGTGGAGGTGCAGAAGAAGAACTGGGACGACTCGCCCGAAATGGTGCACAAGCTCTACAACCAGATTGTGGAAAGCTCCATCTACACCGACTACATGGCCGACACCGACGACAACTACGCCGCTGACCGCGAGGTGTGGCGCAAGATTTACCGCACGTTCATCCAGAACAACGACGAGCTGGACGCTCTCTTGGAGGAGCAAAGCCTCTACTGGAACGACGACAAGGAGATTGTGGACACCTTCGTGCTGAAGACCATCAAGCGTTTCGACGAGAAGAACGGCAGCCATCAGGAGCTGTTGCCCGAGTACGACAGCGAGGAAGACAAGGACTTCGCCCGCAAGCTGTTCCGCGCCAGCATCATGAACTCCAACGAGTATCAGGGCTACATGAGCGAGGCATCACACAACTGGGACTTCTCACGGTTGGCCTACATGGACATCGTCATCATGCAGATAGCCATTGCCGAGATGCTGACCTTCCCCAGCATCCCCATCAGCGTGACCATCAATGAGTTCGTCGACATAGCCAAGCTCTACTCCACCCCACGCAGCGGCGGCTACATCAACGGCATGCTCGACGCCATTGCGCGCCACCTCATTCAGTCGGGACGCCTGCTGAAGCACATCGACGAGCCCGCACCGAGAAACAGAGAGAAAGAATCATAAACAAACAAATAAACAAACAAGAAAACAAACACTATGCTTACAAATTTATTATTAGACGCTGCACCCGCGGCCACCACCGGACAGGAGGGCAACATCTTCGCCATGATTTTCGGCAATCCGCTCGTGCTGATGCTGGTCATCTTCGTCATCTTCTACTTCTTCATGATCAAGCCGCAGCAGAAGCGACAGAAGGAGATACGCAACTTCCAGAACTCACTGACCGAGGGAGCCAGCGTGTTCACGCAGGGCGGCATCTACGGAACGGTGAAGAGAATAGACGTGGCTAACGGTATCGTGGAAGTGGAGATTGCCCGCGGCGTCGTCATCCGCGTCAACAAGAACTTCGTCTTCAAAGACGATGCCAGCGCTCAGGCAAAATAAGCAAGCCTCAACGTATCGCACACAGAAACGGCACTCATGGGCATCAAGAGCATCATAGACATCGTCAGGAACTTCCTGTTCAACAACGTGAACAAGCAGTTCCTGATATTTTTGTTCTTCCTGTCCATCTCGGGAATCTTCTGGCTGGTCATGGCGCTCAATGAGACGTACGAGAAGGAATACCGTATTCCCGTGCGCATCACGAACATACCGACCAACGTCGTGCTGACGTCCGACGAGGTGGACACCGTGCGCGTCACCATCCGCGACAAAGGCTGGGCACTGATTGCCTACCAATACAGCGACCGTCTGCACACCGTCAACGTGAACTTCAAGACGTACACCCGCAACAACGGGAGCGGTTCCGTGACGGCCAGCGAGCTGCAACGCATCATCTACGCCCAGACGCCCGCACTGACGTCGAAGGTCTCAGCCATCAAGCCCGACAAGCTGGAGTTCTACTACAACGACGGCGCCCACAAGCGCGTGCCGGTCAGCTGGACAGGACGGGTGGTGCCCGAGGAGCTTTACTTCATTTCGAAGGTCAGCTACTCGCCTGACAGCGTCGACGTCTATGCACCCGCGGCCATGCTCGACAGCCTCACCACGGTCTACACCGAGACACTCAACTACAGCGACTTCCGCGACACGCTCACCGTCAACTGCCGTCTGGCCAAGGTGCGGGGCGTGAAGTACGTGCCACAGCACGTGCAGGTGTCGTTCTACACCGACGTGCTGACCGAGGAGAGCATGGACGCAGTGCCCATCACGGCTATCAACATGCCGGCCAACAAGGTGCTGCGCACGTTCCCCGCCAAGGTGAAGGTGAAGTTCGTGACGGGTGTCAGCCAGTTCAAGAACCTGCAGTCTGACCAGTTCCTGGTCATTGCCGACTACAAGGAAATCATGGCCAACCCCTCTGACAAGTGCAACATCTACCTGAAGGCCTACCCCGACGGCATCAGCCGCGCCTCGCTCGAAGTGAATCAGGTGGACTATCTCATCGAAGAAGATGAGAGCGAATAACCCTTCACCACTCACCCCTCACTACTCACCATCATGAAGACAGGCATCACAGGAGGCATAGGCAGCGGCAAGAGCTACGTCTGCAAGCGGCTCGCCGCACGCGGCATCACGGTCTACGACTGCGACGCCGCCGCCAAGCGGCTCATCCGCACTTCACCCGAGATACACGATGCGCTCACCCAGCTCATCGGGCCTGATGCCTACCTTCCACCCTCCGCCCTCAACCCTCAACCCTCCACCCTCAAC
>JAFUSC010000050.1 GCA_017467705.1 Prevotella sp.
CAGCCAAATATATCAGCAAATATTTTTCCGCAAACACTTTCAAGGGGTCACACAGAAAGGGCCATATCACACAGAGGCATAGGTATTTGTCACACAGAAATCACAGAAAACACAGAAAAAACTGTTTGTTTTGTAAGTCATTACTGCCTATTTAGTAAGTGGGAAGTGGCAGTTTTGGAAAGTAATAAGTAACTTATTGCTCGGTAATAAGTAACATATTACTCGGTAATAAGTGACTTATTACTTTTCAAAATGTAACTTATTACTCTTCTAAATCGGCAGAACAACATGGGAATATCAACGGTTCCGGGTTTCTCACGCAGAGGCGCAGAGTTACGCAGAGGGCGCACTGAGTCTTTATTATCACAAACGGAGAGTTTGAGGGGAGTTTGAGGGGAGTTTCTTGGAGTTCGCTGAGTCCTCTGCGTGACTCTGCGTCTCGGCGTGAGAAAAAGCACAGCACAGAGTCCGCAGGGAAAAAGTCCGTGCGGGTCCGTGTTCGTCCGTGGCAAAAAAACTAAATGATGTGGCGGGAAATGCTAAACGATGCAGCAGGGAACTTTAAATGATGTGCTGGAAGAGCTGGTCGAAGTGGCCGAAGGAGGCTTCGGTGACGGGCTGTTGCGGGTCGGTGACCCAGTAGAGCGGCAGGTCACGGTACATGGCGGCGACGAGCGAGAAGGTGCTCGGCGGGCCGATGAGCCGGTCACAATGGGAGAGCAGGCAGAGGTCTTCGCCGGGATTGCCGTCGGGGAAGGTCACGCGATGGCTGCCGAAGCGCTGTTCGTAGCACGAACGGTCGAGGTGCGGATCGTTGCCGCAGATGTAGATGTGCACGTCGTCGCGGCCCAGCATGTCAAGCGTGCGGCTGATGATGTCAGCATACTGCGCGTCGTCATAGAAGAAGCGGCCACCGTGGAACGTCTTGTAGTCGCCACGACGGATGTGCACGCCCAAGCGCAGACAGCCCTCACTGCTGCTGAGCAGCGGCGCCACGGCCTGCTCCACCGCAGCGTCGAACGCAAAGAGCTGAAGAATCTCGGCCTTGTACTTCAGGAACAGGTCATACCAATGGGCATACCACCCCGTCACCATCACCATGCGGCTGCGCAGCATGAGCTGCTCCTGCGCGCTCACGTCGGCACGCTCCTCGTCGAAGCTGGCCGTGGGCATGAGGTGCCACTTGGCGGCGTACTTCGCAAAGACGTAGGTGGGGAAGTTGTGACGGGGCGTGTGGCAGATGTGGAAATAGGGATATTTGTAAGCGAAGCGCATGGACACGGTGGGGCGCGCATGCTCGCGTCCCCATGCGTAGACATGGCCGTATTGCAGGATGTTGTTGGCCATGCGTCCCTTGTCGTGTACGAATATCATGGCTGCAAAATTAGCGAATATTATTGGAATAATGAAGCCTTTGGCAGGAAAAAGTGCTATTTTGCTTCGTCAAACCGTTTTTTTGCAGTAACTTTGTGCCGTCATTAACAGAAACGACCCAACAAATCAAGATATGGAACTGATTGACTTTTTGAATGAGCACGACCGCTTTGCTGCGGTCAACGGCATCCAGCTGACGGAGATTCGTGAGGGCTATGCCCGCGCCGAGATGACGGTGACGCATGACCATCTGAACGGTGGCCGCGTGTGTCAGGGCGGGGCCTTGTTTACTCTGGCCGACCTGGCTTTCGCTGCGCTCACCAACAGCGGCCCGTCGCTCGCGTTCGGTGTGCAGAGCAATATCACCTTCTCGCGTTCGGCGGTCGAGGGTGACCACCTGTGTGCCGAGGCCGAAGCAACCATTGACCACCACAAGCTGCCGTTCTGCGAGGTGCGCATCAGCAATCAGCGCGGTGAGCTCATTGCCGTGTTCACCGGACTGGCCTACCGCAAGAGCGGGGAGAAACTCCTGAACTCCTGAACTCCTTATTTAATTACAAACTTATAAATCTTTCCGCCGCGGCAGCCGACGACGGCGGTATTGCCGACGGCTATGGGCGACGACTCGAAGTTAGAGCCCATGGCCGTCTGGCAAACCACGCGGCCTGACTTTCCGTGAACCAAGCGCACGTTGCCGCCGGCGTCGCATGCCAGCACGAAGAGCTCGCCTTTCTCGTTGACAAACGGAATGGGCGAAGACCATGCAAACTGCCGATAGTCCACGCTGTAGCGCGTGGTGCCGTCGGCCGTGCTGAGTGCCATGAGCTGGCCCATGACGTGGTCAGCACCGTTGCGGCAGAGGTTGACGAACAGCATGTCAGCGCAGTCAGCCAGTCCGAGCAGCGGCGTGGAGTACATGCCACCGTCGAGCGACTTGCCCGTCAGCTCCACGCGGCGGCACGGAATCTGCCGTTCCCACACGCGCTGGCCATTCAGCCCGTTCAGCTTGACGAAGTAACACTGCCCCTGCTCACCCTGACGGTCCACCTCGCAGGCGGTGTAGACGTAAGGCACGCCCTGCTCCTCGCGGCACACCACGGTGCCGTCGGAGTCGTCGTGGTTGTAGTAGTGCCACACGGGGCGCATGGTGTTCAGGTTGACGCAGATGACGTTGCCGTGATTGTCGCAGAAGAAACCATAGTTGCGATAGACGCAAAGGCTCGACTCAATGCCCGGCGCGGCGCCGTTGACGCGATAGCGCATGACGCTGACGCGGTGCAGCTCGCCCTGCCGACGCTCGTATTTGTAAAGACTGCCGTTCTCACCCGGCCAGAACAGATAGCCGCCCACGACGACGGGCGACGAGTCGAAGGCTCCCCAGTTGCGCCATGCCTTCGGGTCGGGGCCGAAGTAGAACGTGCGCTCATGCTTCAGCAGGTCGAACGCCTCGCAGCCCATGATGCCACCCTTGCGGGCCACGCCCTGTCCGACGTAGAGGTTCTGGTAGTCGGGATCAAGTGACGGCGTGCCCTTGATGACGTTACCCAAGTCAAGCTTCTGGCGCGAGAGCTTGCCCGTCTGGAAGTTGATGAAATAACCGCGACCGCAGAGCGACGCCACGAACAGCTCTTCGCGCCCGAAGTCGGCCGTCAGTGCGCCCGACGTGCGGAAAGCCTGCATCTCCGCATCGGTCCACTTCGCGTAGAGCGGCTGTCCGGTCCAGCCCGTGCCACCGCCCCACACGCCGTGCGACGTGTGCACCGTGTCAATGTCGGTGGTGAATTCCCACGCGGTCTCTATCGCAGTGGGGGTGCCCTGCACGCGCCCGCCGAAGTCAGCATTGCGCAGCAGGTTCTTGCGGAAAGTCATCACGCGGTCAGCCGCAGCGTAGCGGTCGTCAAGGTCGCGCAGGGGTGACGGCGTGGAGTCAGCCTGCTCCACCACGTACTTCACGGCGTCAGCCGAGGCGTAGGCGGTGTCGGGCAACATGAGCTGTTCAAGGGGGACGACCTCTGTCGTGTCTTGATTGGTAACGCGGCGCTCCTGCCTGTTGCACGATGTGTGCAACAGCAGCGTCATGCCAGCAGCCACCAGCGACAGGCAGCCGACTGCCCGGGCCCATTTCTGTATGTTATGATTCATATCTATAGTCATTGGGTTGTTTGTCGGCTGCAAAGGTACAAAATAATCTGCAACTTTCATGCAAATTATCTGATTTGTTTGATGACGGCGGTCGTGCCGGGCAATAAAAATCAGGCGGGCACTCCTTGAGGAATGTCCGCCTGACGGGTTAATTAGCTTCTATCAGCTGTCAGTACTTACTCCACTGTGCAGTAGATATTGTCAGCTCCCTTACGTGTGGGATAGAGCTTGATGGTGTTTCCGACTGCCGAGAGGTTGTCACCGTTAGCAACCAGATTATCCAGTGTACCACCGAGGTTGATGCCCCAATCTGCATTGACACGGAACTTCCAACCGTCAGCCGTTACGCCGGCTCCTGTAGCTTCAAAGCAATAGTCAGTGGCGTTCCACGTCATCACGACATCGCCGCCCCAGCCGTTGAAGCCACCGATGATGCCCATCGTCTCTACCTTGACAGCATTGAGGGTCAGGTTAGCCAGATCGAGCGTTACGAAATAGACACCTTCGCCGGCATTAGCCTTGATGTTGTCCTCACCGGCAGCAAAGTCGCCAGTGATGCCACCGGTAAATGTGGCGCTGTTAAGCTGAGAATCCCAGTCGCCGGGAACCTTCTGGAACTTAAACTCATTGCCCCAGCCGTTCGGGTCGGCGCAGTAGAGGTAGCCAGTGTAGATGCCGCCATCGTCGGTAAGAGCCAGCTTCTGTTCTGCATTAGCCCAACCGTCAGTAGCTCCGATGAAATAGACGTACGGGTCGAAGTCGAGCGGAGTGATGGTGTAGGTCTTCTCGGCCATGTTGACCTGGAAGCGATAGAACTTAGCCTTGCCGTCGACGCAGAACGAGTGGTCGCCGTCGAGGTTGAAGCGGTTGTCGAACGAGCCGCTCAGGTCGGTGCTCTCACCCTTCGTGCCGAAGAGCTTGCTCCAGTCACCGGCAGCCACAGCGTCAATGGCATCGCCATCACCGAAGGCAAACCACATGTCGCCACCGGTTCCAGCAAACGTGTAGGTGAAGATGGGATCTTCAAACACATCCTTATCGCTGTGAGAGAACGCCATCGTTCTGGCTGACTCTGCACTCCACTCACCGGGACCGCCGATGAGGTAGTAGCTCTCAGCAATGTTCACCGGCTCGATGGTGTAGCTGTACTCCATCATGTCGAGTGTGATGCGGATCTTCTTAGCGTTCTGCACGTGGAATGAGTGATCACCGCCCAGATTCGTGCGGGTGTCCATGGTACCCGTGAGGTCTTCGCTCTCACCCTTCGTGCCGAGCAGCTGCGACCAGTCATCTGCGCTCACAGCGTCGAGAGCTGCATCGTCGCCAATGGCAAACCAGCAGTCGTCACCGCCAGAATCAATGATGATGGTGAACACGGGATCGTCATAGACATCAGCATCACTGTGCTCAAACTTCTGCGTGCGTGCACCGTCAGCACTCCAACCACCGGCAGCGCCGATGACGTAGTAAGCAGGTGAAATCTGCACCTTGAACTGCGGAGTGAACGGAACGGTCTGCTCAGCAAAGAAGTTCTCGCCGGGCTTGCCGATGATGGCCTCTGCTGCGCCGTTGGTCACCGTGTAGAGGATGGTGCGCAGGTTGAGGTCAACTTGCTTCGGGTTGCGGGTAATGTTGTTGAAATAGGCATCCTGCAAGTCGCTGGCCGAGACGGTCACTTGGTTGTTCTCGTCAACGGTGGCAGGCAGGGTGATGGATTTGCTATAGTCGGCATCAGCAGAGAACTCAACCTCGGCCTTGATAACCGTGTTGGCGGGCATGGCACCCTCAGCCACAGACACGGTACCGATGACGATGGGGTCACCAGCCTCGATGAGACTCTCGATGTCAATAGCACTGGCCTCTTTCGTCATGGAGACATCGTCCATGGCAAGCGGGCTCTCAGGAAGATAGTGCTGCGGGCCTACCTCGGGGTCAAAGTTCTCCGTACAGGCTGCAAGGGCAAGACCCAGGAGAGCCGACAGGAAAATATTTAACTTTTTCATATTCTTAATTCGGTTTAGTCTGTTTATTGTACCTGTTGAATCTTAATGGTTCCCTGAATCATGTCGAGCGTAATCTCCAGATTGCCTCCGGGGAATCCGACGAACGTCCAAGAACCCTTACCGGGATAAACATAGTTGTCATTGTAAACACCATCAGTGAACTCTACGTCAGTAGCTACGTCGTCAGCCTGATGACCCAGTGAGTTGCCGCCGTCCCAGCCAGTCAGAGCCGTGTAGATACGGAAGGTAAGGTCACCCTCAGGCATTTCAACCACGCCCTTATAGATCTTGCTGCCGATCTCGGTCTCGAAAATACGCCAGTCAGTCAGTGCCTCAGCATTATTCTTACTCGGCTCAAGCCAGCCGTGGCAGCTACCGATGATGTAAACGAAGCCAAGACTCTTGATGGCGCAGTAGGCTGCCATGTGCTCAAAAGTTACAGGTGCTGAAACGATGACCGTGCCCGGTACGTCGTTGCCCTTGGAGTCAAGGATGCTGGCCTTAACGCGGAAAGCAATCTCGCGGAAGCCTAAGTCAACGTAGTGCTCTTCGTCCTCAACGCCGTCAATCTCGCAGATAGCTTCGGCAATCTCTTCACCGTTAATGTCAGCGTTGCACTGTGTGAAGGTGCTCTCCAGATACTTGTCAGCACCGTCTTTCTCGTTCCATGTGATGTTACCGCCGTTACTGACACCCACCTGAATCTGATAGGTTGCCTGTGCGTTGTAGCCGAAGTCGGGCTGTGACCACGTGAGGTTCACCTTGTTGTCAGCTGACAACTGGATGTACTGTCCGGCCAGCGGTGAGGGGTTAACGACAAATTGTGTCGGCTGCCCGATGGTGGGGTTAGAGTCACGGTCATCCGAGCAGGAAGTCAGAGCCGTGGCCATGCCCAACAACATCAGTGCAAATGAAAATATCTTTTTCATACGATTTTCAATTTTCAATTTTCAGTTTTCAATTATCTCTTAGTATCCGGGGTTCTGCTTGATGTCACCCTTCACCTGATCAGCGGGAATAGCAAAGATGTTCAGATGAGCATCGAAGCTGCGGCCTTCCTTGGCTCCGCCTTTCCACATCCACTTGTAGTTGCTGCCACCGAACTTTCCGTGACGGATGAGGTCAACGCGGCGACGGCCTTCGAAGTAGAACTCACGGCTCCACTCGTCGAGAATCTGGTCGAGCGTGTAGACGGTCTTGGTCTCTGTGTTAGCACGGCTGCGCAGGTCGTTGATGTACTGTGTACCCTCGGCAGTCGTCATGTCACCGTTCTGGCGGGCTGTTGCCTCTGCATAGGTCAGATAAGCCTCTGCGATGCGGAAGAAGAAGAAATCAGCATCGGGGAACTGAGCGTCGCTGCCCTTGACAACGGCACCGGTAGACTTGTAGTTGATGAACTTAGCCACAGCATAGCCATCCTTGAAGTCGCCGAAGTAGCCCAACTCGTTCTTCAGGGTGTGACCCTTGCTGAAGAAGAGTGCACGGTCATCACCGGCAGCCACCTTCATGTCGTAGCCCTGAACGTCGGTAGGAGCATTGTCACCAGGGAAGAACTTGTGAATCAGGTCGTAGCGAGCACGGTTACCGGCCCACTTCTCACTGGTTCCGTTGTTGCCGCCGGCGTCAGCTGCCGTTGCATCCATGTCAGTGTCATAGGTAGAAGCCATCAGGAAGAGGCTGACACCCCAAGAGGTGGTTTTCTTACCGTCGCAGAGCACGGGGAAGATGCACTCGTAAGCAGCAGAGCTTTCACCGTTGTCACCCATGAACAGCATCTGATAAGCACTCCAGTTGGCAGTGCCGGTGGTGTTCAACTTGTAAGGAGAGTCGATGACCTTCTTGGCATACTCGGCAGCCTTGCCCCACTGAGCTGTGCCGGTGTAAACCTCAGCATTGAAATAGAGACGCATAAGCAGCATCCAAGCAGCAGCTTTGTCAACGCGGCCATACATAGCATCTTCAGATGTCTTGGCACGGGCAGCAGCCAGTTCGGGCTCAATAGCCAGCAACTCGGACTCAATCCATGCGTAGATCTCATTACGTGTCATGTAGGTCGGAGTGCTCAACGTCTCAGAGAAGGGAACATTGCCAAAGGCATCCATCAGCAGGTAGTAGTGCAGAGCACGGATGAAACGGACCTCGGCCGTCTTCTGGGCATCCTGCCCACCTGCTACTTCCAGATAGTGGTTACAGTAGCTGATACCTGTGGTCAGACGGTTGAAGTAACCGTTCAGCATCGGATGTGAAGCATCGTAGCTGTTGTAGTCGAACTGCTGGATACCGTCATCACCCCATGAGCAGATGGCCTCATCAGTGGTCAGTTCGTTGGAGTTCCACATCTGGCGGATGAAACCGGTCGTACCACCGTCAAGTCCGTCGATGTCGCAGTCGCCGTTGGCACCGCCATTACCCTGTAAGCCGAGGTTAGCATAGCACTTGTTAAACAGTGCATCGTAGTCCACGTCCAACGAAAGGTTCGGGTCAATGGGGGTCACGTCCAAGTCACCAGTGCAGCTGGTCATACCGAAAGCCAGCGTGAGCACTGCTGCGGGAATTATATTCTTGATGAATCTTTTCATGACTATATATTCTTTATTTATTATCAATTGTCAACTATCAATTACTTTAGAGATTAAAGTTTACACCGAAGATGAACGAGATAGGACGCGGATACATCTGGTTGTCGAAACCGTTGTTGATTTCAGGATCCAGTCCGTCGTAGTTCGTGATGGTGAAGACATTAGAGACGGTACCGTAGACACGTCCGCTCAGTCCATGCCAGTTGCCTGCCTTGAACAGCTCGTTGAACGAGTAGCCGAGCGTGATGTTGTCGCACTTCAGGAATGAAGCGTTGTGCACGTAGCGGTCTACGATCTGTGCAGTCACAGCGTAAGTGTAACGGCCTTCTGACATGGCGTTAACCGGACGGTTGTTCAGTGCGTGGAACGAGTTGTAGACTTCGTTCGGGTTCATGTTGGTCATACCGGCCATGATGTTGTCAAACACGTAGTTGTTGAAGCTGGCGCGAAGTGAGAAACCGAAGTCCCAGTTCTTCCACTCCATGCGAGAGCTCAGACCCATGGTCACGTCGGGAGCCGGCTTCTTGTAGAAGTAGCGGTCATCAGGCGTAATCTGTCCGTCACCGTTACGGTCAACAACAGCATTCTCGATGGCGTTACCGTTAGCGTCGTAAGCCTGCTGGTAAACGTAGAATGAGTTCATGGCATAGCCCACTTGGTTGTACTGCAAGTACTTGTCAGTACCGATAGTGATACTCGTGTTGGGAACGGGAGAACCGTCGGTAGAAACGCCGCTCAGGTCGGTAATCTCATTGTGGTTGTAGGTGAAGTTGTAGTCAACGGTCCAGTAGAAGTCCTCCGTCATGATGGGCTTCAAACCGAGCGTAACTTCAAAACCTTTGTTCTCCAGCGAACCGATGTTCTGCCAAGCCTGGTTACGGAAAGCTGACATGGCAACTGTCGGAGCGTAGTTCAACAGGTCAGTGGTCTTACGCTTGTAGACGTCGATGCTGGCCGTGAAGCGCTGATTGAAGAAACCTAAGTCCAAACCGAGGTTGTAGGTCGTCGTGGTTTCCCACTTCAGGTCAGGCAGATAGTTGTTAGGACGATAGAGCGTACCATCGCCGGTAACGGGATAGAAACCGTTAGTACCAGTGCTGATGGAGTAGGTAGGAATCCATGCATAGTCGCTGTTCACATCCTGCTGTCCGGTCTCACCGTAGCTGAGACGGAGCTTCATGTCGCTGAGGCTGGTGAGCTTCTTCATGAAGGGCTCTTCGTTGATCTTCCATGCCAATGCCACAGAGGGGAACAATGCCCAGTGATCCTTGAAACGGCTTGAACCGTCATCACGCAGCGTGGCTGTGATGTAGTAGCGGTTATTGAAGCTGTAGTTCAGACGTCCGAAGAATGAAACAAGATAGTTCTCTGTCTTGTATCTGTAGATGTTCCAATTGTAGAAGTTGTAGGCAGGAGGATTGGGAGCTGTCTCGGGATAAGCACCGTAGTAGTTGTTGACCTGTGAGCGCCAGAAGTGCTGCCACTCATAACCACCCATGATGTCGAAGTGATGCTTATCGTTGAAGTCCTTGTAATACTGGGCGTATGCACTCAGTGAGAGGTTACGCTTCGTAATCTGGTCATAACCCGTGTTTCCGTAGTAGATGTTGCTCGGAGAAGCCGGGGTGTAAGTGGTGTACTGACGACCCTTTGAAATGTCGGCACCCAGTGTCATGTGGAGACGCAGGTCCTCGAAACCGTGAATCTTGTAGTCAATGTCTGCGCTGCCGATGAAAGCGCGGCTGTGAGCCACGTCATCCTTCTCGTTCAGCATGGCAATCGGGTTGGCTGTAGCATTACGCTCGTAAGTCCAAGGCCAAGTGGAATCGCCGAAAGCTGCACCGGTGGGCCACTCGAAGTAACCGCCGAAGTTAGCAGTGCTAAGACCGGTCATGGCATTGTGGTAAACAGAGGTGAACTCGTAAGGATCCTGTGTCGGGTCCATGCTGGTGGCAGCACCTACGGCGCCTCCGTCAGCATACTGTGAACGAGAGTACATGCCTTTTGCGTTCAGGTTCAGCACCAGATGGTCGTCAAGCAGTGAAGGATTCAGGTTCAGAGCTGCGGTGAAGCGTTTGAAGTCTGAAGTCTTCAGGATACCCTGCTGGTCCGTGTAGCCCAGAGACACGCGGTAAGGCAGATTGTCGAAGGCTCCGGCAACAGTGATGTTGTGGTCGTGCGAAACGGCTGTGCGGAAGATTTCCTCCTGCCAGTCGGTGTTAGCTGTACCCAGCACGCTGTAAGCTTCGCTGTCGGTACCGGAAATCTGCTCAATGAGGCTGCGGAACTGGTCACCATCCATGACGTCGAGCGTCTTCTTCTTGTGGCTGATGGTCAGGCTTCCTGCATAAGATACCTGCGGAGCCTGTCCGCGGTGTCCCTTCTTAGTAGTGATGATGATGACACCGTTAGAACCACGGCTACCATAGATGGCGGTAGCAGAAGCGTCCTTCAACACGTTGAATGACTCAATGTCCTGCGGGTTAATCATTGAGAGGGGGTTGGCAACACCCTTGACACCGTTGTTGTCCATGGGCACACCGTCAATGACAATCAGCGGGTCGCTGCTGGCGTTCAGTGACGAACCACCACGGATGCGGATCTGTGCGCCGCCACCAGGGGTACCGTCGTAGCTGGTGATGTTCACACCGGCAACCTTACCTGCGATCATGTCCTGCGGGTTCACCACAAGACCCTTGTTCTTTGTGTCGGGCTTCAGGGCAGCAACCGATCCGGTCAAGTCGTTCTTCTTCACCTGACCATAACCGATGACCACCACCTCGTTCAGGGAGTTGGCCTCATCTTCCAGAATCACCACCAGCTGGGGTGCAGCTGTAACAGTAGCAGTCTGGTAGCCAATGTAAGAAACCTGGATGCTGGCACCCTGATTGGCCTGTACGGAGAAGTTACCATCAATGTCGGTAATAACAGCCGTCTGTGTTCCCACGACGCGCACTGTCGCACCAATAATGGGTTCCTCCTGAGCATCCTTAACATGTCCTTTGACAGTAATTTGCTGAGCAAAGGCGCTTACCGATAGAATGAGTCCCATTACGAGCACAAACATTCTAAGCGGAATTCTAATGTTTACCTGCTTCATCTTTTGTTTTTTAGTTAGTGATATTTGTTAATTGTAGTATTAATACGTAATGGATTGACTTAAATCAAGTGCAAAGATAGGGTTGTTTTACGTTCGTTGTACTTTTTTAAGGGTTAAAATACACATTTTACAAAGGTAAACGATTGCACAATCCGTTAGTCCTTTATTAATAATGTACGTGCGCGACATTCAAAGTTAATGTTTATCTTTGCAAAAGAAATGCAACCAATAACTGAGCTTATGGCAGAGAAGACACCGCTGACAATGAAAGACATAGCGAAGGAGTTTGGAACATCCGTCGCCACCGTGTCGCGTGCGCTGAAGGATTCGCCACGCATCAGTGCCGAGCGCCGTGCCGCCATTCAGAAATACGCCCGCGAGCACAACTTCGCGCCGAACGTCATTGCCGAGTCGCTGCGTCATTCGCGCGTGAAACCGCTCAAGGTTATTGGTGTCATCATCCCCGAACTTACTCATTTCTACTTCTCGTCAGTGCTGTCAGGCATTGAGGAGGAGGCGTCGGCACACGGCTACCGCATCATGGTGGCACAGAGCAACGAGCAGTATGAGCGCGAGGTGAAGATATGCCAGTCGTTCTACGAGAACAAGGTGTGCGGCGTCATTGTCTCACAGGCCAAGGACACGAAGCAGTATGACCACTTCCAGCGGCTGATTGACGCCGGGGTGCCGCTGGTGTTCTACGACCGCATCTGCACGGGTGTCAATGCCAGCCGCGTGGTGGTGGACGACTACATGGGTGCACTCAACGCCGTGACGCATCTGATTGAGACGGGATGCCGCCGCATTGCGTTCTACGGCTCGTCGATGACACTGGAGATTTCAAAGAACCGCTATAACGGCTACCGCGACGCACTGCTGAAACATCACATCAAACCAGACGACAACCTGATGCGCCTCTGCGACAACCGCGCCGACGCGGAGGCCATCACGCCAGAGCTGCTACAGCAGGAGAACCGCCCTGACGGCTTCTTTGCCGTCAACGACGACACGGCCATCGGCATCCTCTACACAGCAAAGCGCATGGGGCTGCGCGTGCCTGAAGACATCAGCATCTGCGGCTTCACCAACGGCCAGCGCGCCGTGGCGTGCGACCCGATGCTCACCACCGTGGAGCAGCGGGGCATCAAGGTGGGCGAGGAAGCGGCCAGCATCCTCATCGGCCACGTGGAGGGAACCATTCCCAAGGAAAAGATGGAACGCCGCATCGTACGAACAAGACTCATCATCCGCGGAACCACACGGTAAAGTCTTAAAGACAACGTGATTTTTATTAACGACAACTTGGACAACTTGGACAACTTTTTTATTATTAATGATTGACATAACGAAATATAAAGAACATATATACGACGTAGTTGGAGCCATACATGAAGTTCATCGAGAACTGGGTGCTGGCCTTAACGAATACTGTTATCAGGAGGGACTCCAATTGCAATTACAAGAGAGCAAGATTCCTTTTAAGCGCGAAATGACCTTTCATCCCTTCTATCACGGCCATGAGATGAGTGCAGAATATCGTATTGATTTCCTCTGTAAACAAGATATTATCATAGAATGTAAAGCAGTTGTAGAACTCAGTAGTATCCATAGGGCCCAACTATTCAATTACATGCGCCTTTTGAATTTTCCGTGTGGCATATTAGTGAACTTTGCTCCTAAATTTGCAACTATCGAGCGTTACTTCTTAGATTTAGAAAGAAATGAAATTATTGGCACAGACGGCAAAGTAAAACAATTTCTATAACAGAAGTTGTCAAAGTTGTCGTAAAATAAAAAAAATGTGGTAGTTATGAAAACAAAACCTGATTTAAGTTTTTGGAAATTGTGGAACCTGAGTTTTGGGTTCTTTGGTGTGCAGATTGCGTATGCGCTGCAGAGTGCGAACATTTCACGTATCTTTTCAACATTGGGCGCAGACCCACACGATCTGAGCTACTTCTGGATTCTGCCCCCGCTGATGGGTATGGTTGTCCAGCCATTGGTGGGTCTGTTCAGCGACAAGACGTGGACGCGCTTCGGACGTCGCATCCCTTACTTGTTTGCCGGTGCAGCTGTTGCCGTGCTGGTGATGATTCTGTTGCCTAATGCAGGTAACTTGGAGTTCACTTTCATCAGTGCCATGACGTTCGGACTGCTCGCACTGATGTTCCTCGACACCAGCATCAACATGGCTATGCAGCCGTTCAAGATGATGGTGGGCGACATGGTCAATGAGAAGCAGAAGGCCAAGGCTTACAGCATCCAGTCTTTCCTCTGCAATGCCGGCAGCTTGGTGGGCTACGTGTTCCCTTACCTGTTCACGGCCGTGGGCATTGCGAGCGTAGCGGCTCCCGGCATCATTCCTGACTCCGTGAAGTGGTCGTTCTATATCGGTGCGGCTATTCTGATTCTCTGTGTGGTTTACACTACCATAAAGGTGAAGGAATACACACCGGCTGAAATGGCCGAGTTCCAGCAGCAGGCACAGAGTGAGCAAAAGACGACGGAGACCAACAGCGGCTCCAAGAACCGCGCTCTGTGGGTATTCTTGCAGGTTGGCTTGGTGCAGTTCTTCTGTTGGGCAGCGTTCCTCTACATGTGGACCTACACCAACGGCTCTATTGCCGAGACTGCTTTCGGTGTTGATATGTCAGCCGACAACTATGCTGCCACGTTCGAATATCAGAAAGCAGGCGACTGGGTGGGCATCCTCTTCATGATACAGGCTATCGGCTCCATGCTGTGGGCTACGATGCTGCCACGATTCAAAAACATCAAGGTTGCCTATGCGCTGTCACTTGTGGTGGGGGGCGTTGGCTTCGCCATGGTGCCTTACGTGACTGACCAGTATCTGCTCTTCCTGCCGTTCTTCCTCATCGGCTTTGCGTGGGCAGCCATGCTCTCCATGCCCTTCACGCTCGTCACCAACGCACTTGAGGGCAGCAAATACATGGGCACATTCCTTGGATTGTTCAACTGCACCATCTGCATCCCGCAGATTGTCGCTGCCGCACTGGGTGGCGTAGTGCTGTCTATGGTAGGCAGTCATCAGTACTCCATGATGACAGTAGCAGCCGTGTTGCTCGTAGTGGGCTCCGCCTGCGTGTTCATCATCCGCGATAAAAAGTAACATCCTCAAAATGAGGTCGTTTTGAGAACTGCCGATTCCCGCATTGAGAATCGGCAGTTTTCGTGACGAGAATCGGCAGTTCTCACGACGGGAATCGGCAGTTCTCGCGGCGAGCGAGGGGTATACGCGCGGGGGCGTGCGCGTATTATTATAATAGTACGCGCGCGTAGGGATGAGAACGCATGGATAACGCTGCGGCAAATGTTAAATGAGGTAAACGTTTGCGCATTTTATCTCCCAATAAACAAAGACGCAAGGGACACGATGTTGTTTTATTTTGTAATTTTACACGCAGAAATAAAACCGAACGCTATATGAAACTACAATTTAACCTACACTACCAGACCTCTTTTGGAGAAGACTTAGTGTTGAACATTCTTCCTGCAGACAGTACCAAGAAGGCCGATCAGCACAAGATGATAACGCTCGACGGACAGCACTGGACAGTCGATGTCAACGTGACGGCCAAGACAGGCAGCCACATTGACTACTACTATTGTGTGCAGCGCGGTGAGCAGACCGTGCGCTGCGAGTGGCAGGTGGAGCCTCACCGGCTCGAGTTTGCCGCCGTCAAGGGTGCCCGCTACAGGGTCTACGACCACTGGATTGACATTCCCGAAGACTCTTACATGTATAGCTCGGCCTTCACCGAGTGCATTCAGGCCCGCAAGCGCGAGCTCAGCACCGAGTCGGAGTTTACGCGCACGGTGCGCCTGAAGGTGCGTGCACCGCAGCTGCGGCTGGGCGAGCGGCTGGCCGTAGTGGGTGCCGACGCCGTTCTGGGCGCATGGGACCCGCAGCACGCACTGCCCATGGCCGAGCACGAATATCACGAGTGGGTGGCCAGCATCGACGCCGACCGCCTGCAGAGCCCGCAGCTGGAGTTCAAGTTCATCGTGCTCAACAAGAAGAAAGACGTGACCCACGTGTGGGAAAACTCCATGAACCGCACGGTTGACCTGCCCGAACTACAAGCCGGCGAGGTGGTGGTCTACGAGCTGTCGCAGGCTTACTTCCCCATTCACGCATGGAGGGGTGCCGGCACGGTGGTCCCCATCTTCTCGCTGCGCAGCGAGGGTTCGTTCGGCGTGGGCGACTTCGGCGACCTGAAGAAGATGATTGACTGGGCCGACCTGACCGACCAGCGCATCCTGCAAGTGCTGCCCATCAACGACACCAACATCACCCACACGTGGCAGGACTCCTACCCCTACAACTCCATCAGCATCTACGCCCTGCACCCGCAGTACACTGACCTGCGCCAGCTGCCGGAGCTGAAGGATGAACAGCTGAAGGCCAAATATGAAGCACTGCGCCAAGAGCTGAACGCCCTGCCGCAGATAGACTACGAGCGCGTGAACAACGCCAAGATGCAATATCTGCACGACGTGTTTGCACAGGAGTGGAAGACCATCAGCCGCCGCGCCGGCTACAAGCAGTTCTTCGCTGAGAACCGCGAGTGGCTGGAGCCCTACGCCGCTTTCTGCTACTACCGCGACACGTTCGGCACGGCCACCTTCTCAGAGTGGCCCGCCAAGCTGCCCAAGCCCGACAAGGCCGTCCTTGACTTCTGGTACTTCGTGCAGTATAACCTCGACCAGCAGATGAGCGGTGCCCACGACTATGCCCGTGCACACCGCGTCATCCTGAAGGGCGACATACCCATCGGCATCTCGCGCGACGGCGTGGAGGCATGGGTGGAGCCCAACTACTTCAATCTGAACGGACAGGCCGGTGCGCCGCCTGATGCGTTCAGCGTCAACGGACAGAACTGGGGCTTCCCCACCTACAACTGGGACACTATGGTGGCCGACGGCTGTAAGTGGTGGGTGCGCCGTTTCCGCAAGATGGCACAGTACTTCGACGCCTACCGCATTGACCACGTGCTCGGCTTCTTCCGCATCTGGGAGATTCCTATCAACGCCGTCCACGGTCTGTTGGGACAGTTCTCACCCTCACTGGGCATGACGCCCGCCGAGGTGGAAGGCTACGGGCTGCAATGGCAGGAGGATTTGTTCACAACGCCGTTCATTGCCAACTGGACGCTCGACCGCATGTTCGGCGAGCGGGCGCAGTACGTCAAGGACACCTTCCTCGACCCGAAGCACGACGACCTCTGGCAGATGAAGCCTGAGTTCGACACCCAGCGCAAGGTGGAGACATGGTGGAAGATTGAAAATGAAAAATTGAAAATGCATCAAACGCTGACAATCTTCAATGTCTGCGCGACGGTCTCTACGCCCTGGTCAGCGACGTGCTCTTCGTGCCCGACCGTAAGGAGAAGGGCAAGTACCACCCGCGCATCGGCGTGCAGAACGACTTTATCTATGAAACGCTCTACGACAGCGACAAGTATAACTTCAACCGTCTCTACAACGACTACTTCTATCGCCGCAACAACCAGTTCTGGTACACGGAGGCCATGAAGAAGCTTCCGTTGCTGACGCAGGCCACGCGCATGCTCGTCTGTGCCGAAGACCTCGGCATGGTGCCCGACTGCGTGCCCTGGGTGATGAACGAGCTGCGCATCCTCTCGCTGGAGATACAGTCCATGCCGAAGGACGACACCGTGCGCTTCGGCCATCTGTCACGCAACCCCTACCGCAGCGTCTGCACCATCTCGACGCACGACATGTCGACCCTGCGCCAGTGGTGGGACGAAGACTACGAGCGCACGCAGGACTACTACAACAACATGCTCTACCGCAGCGGCGCTGCACCGCACCCGCTGCCCGGTTGGTTGGCTAAGGAGATTGTGAGCCGTCACCTGACAAGCCCCAGCATGCTCTGCCTGCTCTCGCTGCAAGACTGGCTCAGCATTGACGAGCAGCTGCGCCTGCCCGACCAGAACGCCGAGCGCATCAACATTCCGGCCAACCCGCGCCACTACTGGCGTTACCGCATGCACCTGAGCATCGAACAGCTCATGCAGGCCGATGCGTTCAACGACACCATGCGCACGCTCATCGCACAAAGCGGACGCAAATAAAATAAAAGTAAAAAGGTAAAAGAGTAAAAAAGTAAAAAAGGTAAAAAAGTAAAAAAGTAAAAAGGTAAAAAAGCGAGAAAGTAAAAAACAAAAGAGTGAAACATCAAAGACATTTTATTATGAATATAGAAAAGAAAATGAGTAGCATGGTAGGAAAGTGGGTATGGGTTATATTACCGTTTTACCTTTTCACTTTTTTGCCTTCACATGCAACAGACGTCACGTCGCCTAACGGCAACATCGTGTTAACCTTCAGCGTGGAGGACGGCCGTCCCACCTATTCGCTGACCTACAAAGGCCGCGAGGTGGTGCGCCCCTCACACCTCGGCTTCGAACTGGCCAAGGACAAGCACGCCACGCTGGGCATCAGGGAGCAAGACCTCATGGACGGTTTCTTCCTTGTCAAGGAGACAACGTCGACGTTCGACGAGACGTGGCAGCCCGTATGGGGCGAGACACGCGACATCCGCAACCACTACAACGAGCTGTGCGTCACGCTGCACAAAGAGTTCATGATGCCGCGCGAGCATCACGGCCCGGTGCCTGAAGGCATCCACGAGCGTCCCGCCGTCTATCTGCGCGAGATGGTGCTGCGCTTCCGCGTCTACGACGACGGCATCGGCTTCCGCTACGAGTTCCCACAGCAACATTCGCTCAGTTACTTCCTGATC
>JAFUSC010000051.1 GCA_017467705.1 Prevotella sp.
AAGGTAAACCTTCTGTCTGGTATAGAAACCAGCATTTTTCAAAGTCTTTGCTACTGAACATAATCGCATAATATTAATGAACAGTGCAAAGGTATATCTTTTCATCTTTTAATGCAACACGTCATAATTGGCTGCTTA
This sequence comes from Prevotella sp., assembly GCA_017467705.1. Classification (GTDB taxonomy): domain Bacteria; phylum Bacteroidota; class Bacteroidia; order Bacteroidales; family Bacteroidaceae; genus Prevotella. The sequence goes on from JAFUSC010000051.1 coordinate 139, forward strand.
CACAAGTTATTATAGAAAGGAGTGTATAGAGTTGTCTAGTGTCCTGCAGTCAGTTTTTGAAGTTCGGTGATAATAGTTTCTTCTGATTCACGTATCTTATAATAAGAATTGCGAACCTCTTCATAAAGTGTTGCTAATGGAGCATATTGCTCAGGGGACATGACTTCATTACCCGAAAAGCTGTCGAACTGGGCACCATTGGCGTTGTATAACTTTAACATGATGTAATCGGTCTGCATTTCAAAATCAATGGATGAGGAAATGTGGACTTCACAATCGCCTAACTTGGCAAGAAACTCACCGTTCTGCTCATTAAAGTCCCATGTGAGCTTACGCGCCTGAGTGGCTTGTGTCAACATTGACACCATTTCGGTATATTGTGTATCAGTCATGCAGGATATTCTTTAGTTCATTAAACATTTTCTTTTGTGGGACGTCATCTTCTGCCTTTTTTTCTATTGCTTCGATTTTCGTCTCAGTCACGTTACTTGTTTCCAACTGTCGCAGATAGCTGTCAATCATTTTGCCTACAACGCCGTTAATTCTGCCTACAGCAGTCTCGCTGTTTTGCGACAGACGATTGACAAGTTTCATTAAGCCTTCTAAATAGTGAATGTTGGCCAAACGGGTGCTCAACGATATGGAAATTTTGTTTGCCCGGTTCTTTTGGACTATCAAAATCCACATGACAGCTATATATGCTGTTGCGGGAAGGGCATAGGGGAGGTTCGAAATCCACGTTGTAATATGTATGGTGCTGTCCCTTGCTGTCAGACTTTCATAGAAACTATGGTACCAACATAGGAACAATATGGTGGAGACTATCATCAAAATGATGCATACGAAATATTCTATTCGTGCAACAATGATGTCATAGCTTAATCTGGAGGATTTCTTGTCAAGTTCTTCAAAGGAAGTCGTCAGTCGTCCCTCCCACTCCTCCTCTGATTTCTTGTCGCTCTCATGTGCTTTCTGGTCCCCGCGTAGCGTCAGCACTTTTGCCTGGTATTCTTTGACTACGCTGTCCCAGTAGTCTATTTCATCTTTGTCCGGATGTTCCTTTCTCTTTGCCTCATCAAGCTTTTGCATGGCAGTCTGGAGCAAGGGTTCCAGACGTTTTAAGTCGGTCTGTATCTGTTCCCCAGACATTGTGCGCACATTCTTTGGCTCTACTTTATTCTCGCGTGGCAAGGACTTTATGTACTCGAGATATTGGAGCGTTTTCTTAACAAGCTCACCGTATGCAATCTTGTTTGACTGTTGCAGATTGTTTCCGTGCTTCGTCGGGAAATCTTCCCACTCTCGAATTAGTTTCTCTGGAAGAACTGGGAACTTATAATCAACAGATCCGTCCAGTGTCAACAGCCGATAATGGGCCGCCCTTATGCGTTGGTCAATATTATATTTTTCTACATGATTGGATTCATATAGAGCAGCAAGCTTTTCATTTGCGACAGCTTGCATGATATGGTGTAGCGAGCTTAGTAGTTCTCTTTTAGATATGACAGCCATTATCACTCTGTTCTATATACTTACAATCACGCATACTCAAGAATCAGGTCAGCATTAATTCCCAATTTAGAATGAAGACGCTTTGCGAAAGACATGGAGATGCGCCGACGGCCACTCATAATTTGGCTAAATTGGGATTCGTTGACTCCAAGAAGCTGGGCGCCATCTTTCTGCTTCATGCCATGAGCATAAAAATAGTTTTCAATGGAAGCAATAAGCGGCGATTTTTGCCGTAGAGGGAGAATGTTTAGATACTCATCTTCATAAATCGCCATTTGCTTACTCAAATGGGATATTTCCTGAGTGTAAACATTGTCCATATCCGGTTCAAGCATACCTTTCCCCGTAGCTTCTGCTATTAGCAGTTCTACACGCTTCTTCGCTTCTTCGTATTGTCCACGACTTGTCAACTTCTCCATATTCTCGTTCATCTCATTATATCGTTGCACTATTTATCTTATCATATTCAGCATGTGTACCTATAAAACGGATATTTAACACACCACCTATAAAAATCACAACTGCTACTATACGGAAATTATTTCCTCCGATATTGAAAACATAACGGCCATTCTTCACGTAATCTGCAGATGGGTACATCTTTTTGAGGTCTACGTGTGATGACCATTGCGCAGCCTTAACATCTTCTAACCATTTGTTTAACGGCTTTAAAGCATTAGCATGCAGTTGTACAAAGTCATCCAAAAGTTCTTTATTAGCAATAATCATGCATTTATGTCATTAATGCTGCAAAGATATAACATTCTTTTCAATTCTGCAAGTAAATTTCCAAAAAAGTAAAGTCTAGACTAAACAAAACATGCTAAGTAATCCTGTTACCCGGGCTGGGTAACGGCATTACCGAAGTTGGGTAACGAGGTTACTGAGGCCGGGTAATGGCGTTACCAATGCTTGGTAACGATGTTACTATATATAGGTAATGACTTGAAAGCACCTTCTATGCAATGGCGGTTTGACGGGGAAACGATAAGTCTCGCAGAAAGCACGGAAAACACAGAAATATTTAAGTGGTAAGCAGCGTAATTGCAACTTTTATTACTTACCCTAACATCGCTTCTGCAACATAATCATTGATTCTCTTTACATGAGAATCTATGTCTGAAACAGCCTTTTTATTCACCAAAATATACAATGACAACGGGTCATTACGAAAATGCGTAAATACCCTGTCGGTAATGACAGACAGCACAAAGTCTGCATAAAAGTTAAATCGTCTGGTTGCCCTTCCAGCTATATCTTTCTCGTCTTCTGCACCAATAAAAAAGAATGATGCTTTTTCATCACGATTATACACATCCAAAATGACATTCAGAACTGTGCTCACAATCTTTCTTGGTTCAAAAGTCCCTGTACGCAGACTATACTTGTTGTCACTATGCATATTTGCTTTATCAAAGAACTTGACGCAGTAAGTATGCTCTATATAACGCTCAACACGAACTATATATGTGTGATTTGACTTTGCGGATTTAAACCTATATTGCAAAACGTATTCCAACAAGTCGTCAGAACACGAGTAATCATTCATTTGAAAGATAAAAGGATAACCATCTAACATCAGATTACCTCCTGATATACTGGTACACGACGTCTTGTCCTTTCCTCCTGAGTGATAAGGACAGGCTCATTGGAGGCATCATAGTAATCTACGGGATTACGTAATTTGCCATTGGGCATCAGGATGGTTGTAACCCTTCTGATGAGTTTCAGTCCAGAGTTAGTCGTAATGGACTGTTCTCTAACATTAATAACCTTTCTCATACTGACGTCATTTGAGCCATAGCGTTACTACGTAGCTTCTTCTTTCTTCGTAATAAGCAATTTTTATATTTGACTTTTCGATTGCAAAATTAAGCATTTAATTCGACACTTGCAAGAATAATGCCAATTATTTACAACGTAAGTACTCTATTCATTCAGAACTCTTTCTCGCAGAAAGCGCGGAAAACGCAGAAATATTTAAATGGCACACAGATCTCACGGATCTCACAGATAGTTATTCCTCGCAGATAACGCAGAATACGCAGAAATTTTAAATCACAACAAATCACAATTAACCGAAGAACTGCTCTATTTCTTCATTCGTGAGTAAATCGCTATCTATGATGGTCTGTCTGACCTGCATAAGCAATTCATCAGTCAGCATGCCGCAATATTTCAATTCCTCATTTTTGAAATGTTCATACTTTGCTTTGATTGGTTGGGCACAGTTGATATAGGAATTGTGAGAAAGAAAATCATAGTCCTCGGCCTTCACCTCTACCTGACATGCAAGCATTCGCGGACGTCTCTGTATGTATTGGTTTATAAGGGAATTGATTAACACAGAACATACTAACACCTTGTCTTTTGCAACTCCTGCTACAACGATGAACTTCTCATGGTCAATATTATCCCACGGTCCCAAGAAAACCGAACCTGGGGATATAGCCATGTCTCGAAGGGCTTCCAAAGTAGAGAAAGTGTTTTTCTTTACCATCACCAGGTATCAGCTTAAAGCAATTTGCAGCTTGTTCATCTCATTAAGATATTCCACATCCTCAGCATCCAGCCCCGCTTCTCTTGCAATATCATCCCACTGTATAGAGAAATCCTTTGCAGTGCTGCGCCATGCTATATCATGGGACTTTTCTTTAATCTCATCATATGACAGAGAGCCGTACCGTGCAATTGAACTATCAAGAGATTCTTTCTCGGTTTTTGAAAGCTGGTTTGGGTTGGCATCCCGTAAAGGGCAGACATACATCCAGTTGTCTATGGCAAAGAAGTCGCTCAAGCCTTCCATGTCGGGAAGATAAGAGTCACCCCTTACTATCTTGAGCATGTCATAGATGCGCGAGGGTACAGGCCCTGCATCCATTGCGATATAGGTGTCACCAGTGATAGGACGCCCCCAGTCTGCCAAATGCTGTCTGTCTGCAAAATAAAGAATCTTGAAGATTTTATGAAAATCCTTGCGTTGCAAGCGGTTTGCGACGTAAAGCAGGGAATTCAATGCCTTGGATTTGTCAAATTCTATCTTCATATTTTATTGTTATTTGCTATTCTAGTGCAAAAGTACAGATTTTTTTGCAATTCTCCAAATTTTAGAATGGCTTTCTTAATTATCTATTCCAAATGTAAGCCGTCATAAAAGTCTCAGTTTCCGGCGTCAAGGACCTTGCAGTACCAGCGGGAGATGTGGATCATGACGCTGATACCGCCGACGGTCTTGATGAAGTAATATTTCTGATTGGTTTTGTGGAGTTTGCCATGAACACCGGCGAAGGGGCCATGGACAACTACGACTTCCTTGCCGGGCTTGGCTTCGGCCTCATCGGGTTCCACGAAGAGTGTGTGGTTGAAGTCGGGGTCACAGAGCAGGCGGAACTCCGTCATGTCCTGATCGTCAATCTCACAGGGTGACTGACTGTCACGGTTGTGCATGAGCTGCAGGGGGACACGACACTGGGCGAGCAAGGTCTTCAGGTGTTGTTCCTTGTCGGGTTTCTGCAGGAACACGTAGTTGTGAATGACGGGCACAAGAACACGACGGGGACGTTCTTCCTTGAGGGAGAACTTCTCCTTATAGGTCATAGGGATGAAGTGATGGAGCGCATTTTCTTTGAGAAAGGCGCTCACCTCCATCTCTTTTCTATTAAATGTTCTGATAACGAGCCAACTGTTCTTGCTTACTTTTTCCATATGAATCATCTCATGCAGGTGTATACGCTTTCCCTTTCCCAGACTGCACGTCCGGAACTTGATTGAAACCATAAGGGAACAGCCTTTTTAAACCACCTCTACACAAGAGCTTGCACTCGTAGAATTAGGAATAGAGTACTATTTCGGCTGCAAAGTTAATAATTAATTATAAAATATCCAAAATAAAAGACGAAATTGTGGCATCGCGTTATCAAAATAGTTCATAAATCAACTTTTTCACATGGGCGTTTATGCAGAGAAGTGCCAAAAACGCAATTCATGATTTTCTCGTTTGCTTCGTCAAGCCGCCGGTCGTTGATCTCGCGCATATAGACTTGTGTGGTCTGCACGTTGGTGTGGCCGAGTCCCTTGGAAATGACAGGCACGTCAATCAACGACTCACGTGCTACACTGGCCCACGTATGACGAGCAACGTAAGACGACAGGTGCACGTCAAGCCCGGCACGACGGGACAGGCGGCAAAGTCCTTCGTTGTAATAGCTCAACTGCCGAAGATAGACCTGATTCCAACGGTCAGGCGGAACGTCCCTGAGGATAGGGAACACGAAATCGCTGGTGTCCGTCAGATAACGGTCGACGATCTGCTGCATGCAGGGCAGCACCTTGATGCGTATGCGCTGACCAGTCTTGTGGCGTCGATAGCAGAGGTAACCGTCAGCTATCTGATACTTGCGCAGATAAGCCACGTCAACGAACGGCATGCCGCAGGCATAGAAACAGAAGAGAAAGATGTCGCGGACAAGCTGCATGCGACGTGAGCGCCCAAGGTCAGCATTGCGAATGTGGCAGATGTCAGAAGCCTCAACTGCGCGCTTACGTGTTTTCTCACGCCCGGTGAAGATGTTGACAAAGGGGTTCGCATCCGGATTGAGGCCGTATGCCTGCTGTGCCTGATGATAGAGCGCGCGCAGGGAGCGCATGTAACAGCTACACGTGTTCAGACTCAGGTCGCGGTGGCGCAGATGATGCTCAAAACCAGCCATGAGTGAAGGCGTCAACTGAGAAAACGGCAGGCGGTCTGTCCCCACAAAGTGCCGCAGCTCGCGCAGGGCAGTCGAATAGTTACGGACGGTGGAGAGGCTTTTGGACTGTTGTGAACGACGCACTTCCTCGTCGGCAAAGGCGAAGAAGTCAGCATCAGCCGCCGAGGAAGCGGACAGGGGCTGCTGCCCCTTGGCAGGCCGACCGCCAACAACAAGTGTCAACGGGCCGCACCTGAACTCGAAGTAAAATGACAGGTGTTTCATATATGCACACAAAAAAGCCCGGCGCGGGCTGCGCGTCGGGCTGTAACAACTAACACATTATGAACTTATCCGATGGCAATTTGGCGTGCCACTTTCGCCTTGGTCTCTTCCTGCTTGGGCAGTTCGACGGTCAACACACCGTGCTCTACCTTTGCCGAAATCTTAGCCTTGTCCACATCGTCAGGCAGGATGAGCGTCTGCTCGAACTTGGTGTAAGAGAACTCGCGGCGCAAGTAGCGTGTGTTCTTGTCCTCTTCCTTGGTCTCCTGCTTCTGTTCCATCTTGATGATGAGGTTGCCCTCGTCGTTGATGTGAACGTTGAAATCCTCCTTCTTCATGCCCGGTGCTGCAAGTTCTACGGTGTAGCCCTTGTCAGACTCCTTGACGTTGATGGCCGGTGCGGTGCAGCTGGCCTTCGGCATATAGCTTGCGTCAAACAAATCGTTAAACACTGTGGGTAACCATGCTGAATTTCTCATAATTGGCATCATAATTTTGTCCTCCTAATTTTTTTATTTGTTATACGTTTTGTTTTTTGTTTCTTTCTTTGAGTTCCTTGCGGTGCTCACCTTACTAAGTGCAAGGAGCGTACCAATACAGAAAACTCTGCCATAATGACATAAAACGAACAAAATCCGTTCAAAAGTAATGCCAATCTGTCAGTAAAAGTGTTCGATTTTGAAAACCGCCGATTCCCGAAGTGAGAACTGCCGATTTGCGAAATGAGAATCGCCGATTTACAAAACGGAAACTGCCGATTCTCGAAGCGAGAACTGCCGATTTACAAAACGGGCCTCATGCTGACATATCACGCAACACTGTGAGGGCGGTTTCCACGGTGGCCACATCACTCACAGCCATAGAGCGTTTGCCGTTCACTTCGCGGAACTGGCAACGGCGAGGATTCCGGGTCACGAAGTTGAGAACGCGGTCGAAGGTGTCGCTGCGATAATAGCCACTGTCGGGATTCGACACGAAGAAAAGCGTCATGCGCCCTTGCTTGAGCATGATCTTCTCAACACCCAACTGCTTACCCAGTCGTCGCAGGGGCACGACGTGCATCAGCTCCTCGCCCTGACGCGGGACGGGGCCGAAGCGGTCAATCAGCCGACTGCGATAGCGCGTCAGCTCGTCGTCAGTGCGCAGGTTGTCGAGCTCACGGTAGAGCAGCATGCGCTCAGAGTCATTGGGCACGTACTGGTCAGGGAAATACATTTCAAGGTCGCTTTCGAGGGAACAGTCGGAGACGAACTCAACCGGCCCACCCCAGGACCCACCCCAACCCCTCCCAAAGGGAGGGGCTTGATTACCGTATTCTCTTTTAGAAATATTCCCCTTTGCAACACTCCCTGAGGCTGAAGTATCCAAGCCCCTCCCTTCGGGAGGGGTTGGGGTGGGTTCTTCATTCCTCAACTCCACCACGGCCTCATTGAGTATTTTGAGATAGGTTTCATAGCCCAAGTCGGCTATGAAGCCGCTCTGTTCGGAGCCCAGCAGGTTGCCGGCGCCACGAATGTCGAGGTCCTGCATGGCAATGTTAATGCCTGAACCCAAGTCGCTGAAGTTCTCCAGTGCCTCTAAGCGCCGACGGGCATCAGGGGGCAGCACTGAGAGCGGCGGTGCCAACAGGTAGCAGAACGCCTTGCGGTTGCCACGGCCCACACGTCCGCGCATCTGGTGCAGGTCGGAAAGACCGAAGTTCTGTGCACCATTGATGATGATGGTATTGGCGTTGGGAATGTCGATGCCGTTCTCCACAATGGTGGTAGAGAGCAGCACGTCATAGTCGTAGTTGGCAAAGTCGAAGATGATCTGCTCCAGCTCGTCGGGCTTCAACCGTCCGTGACCCACGGCAATGCGCGCGTCGGGCACGTACTTGTGAATCATCTCGGCCAGCCGTTGCAGGTCGTTGATGCGATTGTTGACGAAGTAGACCTGACCGTTGCGCGACATCTCGAAGTTGATGGCATCGGCAATGATGTCAGGCGAGAAAGTGTGAATCTCCGTCTGTATGGGGTAACGGTTAGGCGGGGGCGTTTGAATGGTGCTCAGGTCGCGGGCGCCGACGAGTGAGAATTGCAACGTGCGCGGAATGGGCGTGGCCGACATGGTGAGCGTGTCGACGTTGGTCTTCAGCTGGCGCAGCTTCTCCTTCGTGGCCACGCCGAACTTCTGCTCCTCGTCGATGATGAGCAGGCCCAAGTCGCGGAACTTCACCTGTTTGCCAATGAGCTTATGCGTACCGATGAGGATGTCAATCTTACCGTCGGCCAGGTCCGTCAGGATTTCCTTGGTTTTCTTGGCCGAGCGTGCACGGCTGAGATACTCCACACGCACGGGCATATCTTTCAGACGACTGCTGAAAGTCTGGAAGTGCTGATAGGCCAACACGGTCGTTGGCACGAGCACGGCCGTCTGCTTAGAGTCGCAGGCAGCCTTGAACGCAGCACGCACGGCCACCTCAGTCTTGCCGAAACCCACATCACCGCAGATCAGACGGTCCATGGGGCGCGACTTCTCCATGTCGGCCTTCACGTCCTGCGTGGCACGCAGTTGGTCGGGCGTGTCCTCGTAGATGAACGAAGCCTCCAGCTCATGCTGCAACGACGAGTCAGGACTGTAGGCAAAGCCGCGCTCGCGGCGCCGGGCGGCGTAGAGATTGATCAGGTCGCGGGCCATGTCCTTCAGTTTCTCCTTCGTGCGCTGCTTCAGCCGTTCCCACTGGCCCGTGCCGAGGTGCGACAGGCGCGGTGGCTCACCGTTGTCCTGCGCCTTATACTTGCTGACCTTATAGAGCGAATGGATGCTGACGTAGATAGCTCCCCCCCCCTGATAGATGATTTTGATCATCTCTTGAAAAGCCTCGCCCTGCGGCATCCTCACCAGTCCGCCGAACTTACCGATGCCATGGTCCACGTGTACCACGTAATCGCCAATCTCGAACTGCTGAATCTCTTTCAGCGTCAGTGCCATCTTGCCACTGCGGGCACGGTCGCTCTTCAGGTTATACTTATGGAAACGGTCAAATATCTGGTGGTCAGTGAAGATGCAGAGCTTCAAGTCATGACTGATGAATCCCTCATGCAGTGTCTTCTCGACGGGAGTAAACCCACCCCAACCCCTCCCCAAGGGAGGGGCTTGATTACCATAAGGGGCTGATGAAGAATCAGTGTATCCTAGCCCCTCCCCTCGGGAGGGGTTGGGGTGGGTTTGAGGATTGGGTTGGGTTTGAGATAATATTTCTTTCAACCTCTCGTTCTGCTTCTGGCTGTCTGCTAATATATATATATGATACGCGCGCGAGTGATAGTCACTGAGCGTCTGTTTGAGCAGGTCGAAGTTCTTATGGAACAGCGGTTGCGGGGAGGTGTTAAAGTGGAGGGTTGAAGGTGGAGGGTTGAAGGTGGAGGGTGGAGGGTTGAAGGTGGAGGGTGAAGGGCTGAAGGTGGAGGGTGCAAGTATCATCTTCCTGAAGGTCTCAGCCTCTTGCTGAAACAGTTCACCTGTGGTGAGCTGCACTTCCTTGCGCATGGCGGCAATGATTTGTGCCTGCTCTTCCTCTGTGGCACCTTCAATGCGTTCTTGAATGGCCTGCTGCGAGAATCCTTCACGGAACGTCTGCCCAATGATGTCGCGCACATACTCAAAGTTCTTCATCACGAGCACGGTCGTCTTCGGCAGGAACGAGAGCAACGATACGCGGTCTTCCACTTCCTGCCCCAGTTCGGGCACGATGTCAACCTGTTCACGCCGGTCACGTGACAGTTGGCTCTCCACCTCGAACGTGCGGATACTGTCAATGTCATCACCGAAGAAGTCAATGCGGAACGGATATTCACTGCTGAAAGAGTAGACATCAAGGATGCTGCCACGCAGGGCGAACTGTCCCGGTTCGTAGACATAATCCACCTCATGGAAACCGTACTCACGCAACGTTTCCAGTATGGCTGATGTGTCCACATGCTGGTCTTTATGCAACGTAAGCGTGCGGCTGTCGAGCCGCTTGCGTGAAACAACCAACTCAGCCACGGCCTCGGGGTAGGTGACAATGTAAGCCCCGCCAAACCTCCCCGAATGGGGAGGCTCACTTCCTGACTCCGTAGGCAGGTCTCCCCTTTTGGAGGGATTTAGGGAGGCCAGCACCTCCGTGCGCAGGATTTCATTGGCAGCATCACGCTGACCGTACTTCACCGAACGGCGATAGCTCGACGGGAAGAAGAGCACCTGCCGGTCGCCCAGCAACTGCGTCAGGTCGTGATACAAGTAGCCTGCCTCGTCAACATCCTGCATGATAAAGAGCAAGGGAGGGAGCGGAGCACCCGGAATTTCCGGAACACTCAGACTGGCAAAGGTCATTGCGGTGGATGATGCCACGAGCCCGTCGAGGAAAACAGTCTGCACGGACTTTTTCCTCAACACTTCTGCCAATGCGCCGACCTGCGGCGAACGGGCATAAAGCTGCAACAACTCTTCAATCTTCATGAATGTGGTTGCAAAGGTAACAATTATTTGTGAATTACCATTGACTAATTCCCATTTAATTTTCATAGAAACGCCCGCCAACGAAACGCAAAATGAAAGTAAATCAAGAAAATTACTGTCATTTTGCAAAATAATCAGGCTTTTCGCTTGCCTTTTCGCTTAAATATACTACCTTTGCAAGCGAAATTGAAAACCGAGACATTAAACAAGTAAATCGTCAATCCGTAAATAGCAAATATCAAAGATGAGTCAACTGATAAAACCCGTCAACTACGAACGGCTGCTTGACATGAAGCAGACCGAACAGGGCATCAAACTGATCAAGGAGTTCTTCCAGCAGAACATCAGCACCGAGCTACGCCTGCGTCGCGTGACAGCACCGCTGTTTGTGCTGAAGGGCCTCGGCATCAACGACGACCTGAACGGCGTGGAACGTGCCGTGACATTCCCCATCAAGGACTTGGGCGACGCGAAGGCCGAAGTGGTGCACTCGCTGGCCAAGTGGAAACGCCTCTCGCTGGCGGAATACCAGATAGAGCCAGGCTACGGCATCTACACCGACATGAACGCCATCCGCGCTGACGAGGAGCTGGACAATCTGCACTCACTCTACGTGGACCAGTGGGACTGGGAGGCCGTCATCAGGAAAGACCAGCGTAACATGACGTTCCTGAAGAACGTGGTGGAGCGCATCTACGCCGCCATTCGCCGCACGGAATACCTGACCTGTGAGACGTACCCGCAGCTCAAACCGTTCCTGCCCGAGAAAATCACGTTCATTCACAGTGAGGAGCTGTTGCAGATGTTTCCTGACAAGACGCCAAAGGAGCGCGAGGACGCCATCTGCGAGAAATATGGTGCGGTGTTCGTCATCGGCATCGGCGGCAAACTGAGCAACGGCGAGAAGCACGACGGGCGCGCTCCTGACTACGATGACTGGACGACAGAGGGCGACGACGGACTGAAGGGACTGAACGGCGACATTCTGATTTGGTATCCCGTGCTGGGACGCTCGTTCGAGTTGTCGTCTATGGGCATCCGCGTCGACAAGGAGAGTCTGCTGCGCCAGCTGAAACTGGAAGGCAAGGAAGACCGTGAACAGCTCTATTTTCACCAGAAGCTGCTACGCGGCGAACTGCCGCTCAGCATCGGCGGTGGCATCGGGCAGAGCCGTCTCTGCATGGTGCTGCTCCATAAGGCGCATATCGGTGAGATACAAGCCAGCATCTGGCCTGACGACATGCGGAAAGCATGCAAGGAAATGGGCATGCCGTTGATTTAGGCCAGTTCGAGATCAAATACCTCCCTCAGTTTAGCGACTGAGGGATTTTGTTTTTCCAGCTCCTCATACTGCTCGCGGCGCGAGAGCACCTTGACAGGCTCCTTACGCTCTGCCACACGCACGGCGAACGTGATGCCTGTGTTATGCAGCGTTTTTTGCAGGGTCAGCTGTATGCGGCGGCGGATTTTCTCTAATTCCTCACCGGCCAACTGATTGTCGGCCACCACCTCTACAGCGGGGAACTCGGTGATGACGGGCACCATGCTCTTCATGCGCGTGGCGATGCCCAACAGCTGCGGCGGCATGCGGTTACACATGGACAGCCACTGGAATTGCAGCTGCTCGTCAGTGAACTTCTCATGTTCCTCCGTCTTCAGCTTTTCTTCTTCTGCGGCAGTCTGCTGTGGCTTACCGTTCTGCAGCAGCGTGTTCCACGACGTGCCGATGGCAGCCTTGAGCTGGGGGCGCGACGTGGCTATGGCGGCAGCGCTCGCCCTTTCTGCTGACGGCGCAGGGGACTGGGGCTGCTGTATACTCTTAATCACGGGAATGGCCTCCGCCTGAGCGGGTGCCGACGTTGGTGACTCAGCAACACCGGCTGCGGCTACCTGCGGGGCCGGCTTCGGTTGACGGGGTTGCTGAATCAGTTGCTTGAACAGGGTTTTCAGTCGCTTGGGGCTACGCCCCGCACTGGCACCGTCGTCAGGCTGCGTAATCTGGGCTATCTCAATGAGCGTCAGTTCCACAAGCAGCCGTTTGTTGGCCGACTGCCGGTAATTGATGTCGCACTGGTTCATCAGCCTCAGAGCCTGATAGAGGAAGCGTGTCTCGCACTTGCGGGCCTGCTCCTGATAACGTTCGGCCTGCTGCTGGCTCACCTCAAGCAGGGGCAGCGTCTGCGGGTCCTTCGCCATGAGCACGTTGCGCACGTGCTTGGCCAGCCCGCCAATCAGCTGTCCGGCGTCAAAGCCACTGTTGATGACCGAGTTGAGCAGCACCATCACGTCACTCACCTTATTCTCTACGGACAAGTCGATGATGCGGAAATAGTTATCAGCGTCCAGCACATTGAGGTCTTCTATCACTTTCTGATAAGTGATGTTACCCTGACAGAACGATGCAGCCTGGTCGAAAATGCTCAGTGCATCACGCATGCCGCCGTCGGCTTTCTCGGCAATGACGGCCAACGCCTCGTCCTCGTACTGGATGCCTTCCTTCTGTGCCACATACTTCAAATGGTCGATGGTGCCCTGCACGGTCATGCGCTCGAAGTCGTAAATCTGACAACGGCTCAGGATGGTGGGCAGAATCTTATGTTTCTCCGTCGTAGCAAGGATGAAGATGACGTGTGCAGGCGGTTCCTCCAGTGTTTTGAGAAACGCATTGAAGGCAGCCGTCGAGAGCATGTGCACCTCGTCAATGATAAACACTTTATACTTGCCTACCTGCGGCGGTATGCGCGTCTGCTCCATGAGCGTCTTGATGTGCTCCACTGAGTTGTTCGACGCAGCGTCAAGCTCGAAGATGTTAAACGAACGCTGCTCGTTGAACGCCTGACAACTCTCGCAGTGTCCACAGGCCTCACCGTCGTCGGTAGGCGTCAGGCAGTTGATGGCTTTGGCGAAGATACGTGCACAGGTGGTCTTTCCCACGCCGCGCGGCCCACAGAACAGATAGGCATGTGCCAGCTTCCCGCTCCGCACGGCGTTTTTCAGCGTGGTGGTCAGCGCCAGTTGGCCCACCACCGAATCAAACGTCGTTGGCCGGTATTTTCGTGCCGATACGATATACTCTTCCATAGTTTGCTTTGGTTTAGTGCATGCAAAGTTACGAAATAAGTGAGAGAAACGGAAAGAAAAAATGACTTTTCTTTTTCTTTTCCGAATGAAAACACCGAATTTGTTTTGCGGTTCGCCCACTTCTTTGTAACTTTGCAGCCAAATTCGTAAATTAATTATCAACGTTATGTTTCATTTTCCTGACAGTTCAAAATTCACACATCCCGGTAAACAACTTTTAGAGACGGGACGCGCCATGCGCCATGCCCGTAAATATCATCCTGACAAACTCGTCAGCCGACTGATGAAGCTGACCGTTGTGCTGCTGGTGACGCTGACGCTGTGGAACATCCCGGCCGACTGGTATGACATCCAAAACCTGACCGTCGTTCAGCAACGCATCATTGCCATCTTTGCCTTCGCCACACTGATGTGGGTGTTAGAGGTAGTCAGCTCGTGGGCTACCAGTGTAGCCGTCATCGGACTGATGCTGCTCTTCACCAGCGACTCGGGCATACTGCCCATGGTGAACCCTGAAGAGGTGGGCAAGCTGTTACCTTACAAGGGCATCATGGCTACGTTTGCCGACCCGGTCATCATGCTGTTCATCGGCGGTTTCGTGCTGGCCATTGCCGCCACGAAGACGGGACTGGACGTTCAGCTGGCCAAGGTGCTGCTGCGTCCGTTCGGCAAGAAGAGCGAAATGGTGCTGCTGGGCTTCCTGCTCATCACGGGTCTCTTCTCCATGTTTGTCAGCAACACGGCTACGGCAGCCATGATGCTGACGTTCCTTACGCCGGTGTTCCGTCAGTTGCCACCTGAAGGCAAGGGTCGCATCGCGCTGGCCATGTCGATTCCCATTGCGGCCAATCTGGGCGGCATGGGCACCCCGATAGGCACGCCCCCGAACACCATTGCGCTGAAATACCTGAACGCCCCCATAGCCGACGGCGGACTGGACTTAGGGCTGGGCTTCGGCCAGTGGATGATGTTCATGTTCCCGCTGGTGGTAGTGCTGCTGTTCATCAGCTGGCGTATTCTGCTCAAGGTGTTCCCCTTCTCACAGAAGACCATTGAGCTGAAGATTGACGGCGAGATGAAAAAGAACGCGCACACGTATATCGTCATCGTGACATTCTTCGTCACGGTGCTGCTGTGGTTGCTCGACCGCGTGACGGGCATCAACTCGTTCACCGTGGCCATGATTCCGTTCATGGTGTTTGCGTTGACGGGCGTCATTGACAAGCGTGACTTGGAGCAGATCAACTGGTCCGTCATCTGGATGGTGGCTGGTGGTTTTGCACTGGGCTACGGTCTGAACACATCCGGTCTGGCCGAGAACGCCGTGGAGAGCATCCCGTTCGGCGAATTCTCACCGCTGCTCATCCTGCTGTTAGGCGGTGCCATCTGCTATCTGCTGTCGAACTTCATCTCCAACTCGGCCACGGCAGCCCTGCTCATGCCTATTCTGGCCATCGTGTGCGGTGCCATGGGCGACAAGCTGGCTCCCATCGGTGGCACCCCGACCGTGCTGATCGGCGTAGCCATTGCAGCGTCAAGCGCCATGATCCTGCCCATCTCCACCCCGCCGAACGCCTTGGCCTATGCCACAGGCTACGTGGAGCAGAAGCAGATGGCCAAGATGGGCTTCATCATTGGCCTCATCTCCATGGTGCTGGGCTTCGGTCTGGTCTACCTCATGGGAACACTACACCTGATTTGAGGTTTGAGGTTTGAGATTTGAGGTTTTGCTACCGCCATTTGCAAATCTCAGACCTCAAACCTCAATTCTCAAATCGCAAATCTCAAATCTCAAATCAAAAAGTATGAAGAAACTGATTGCCCTTTGGGTGGTGCTTAAAAGCTTCAAGCCACTGAAGTACATCATCGTGATTGTCATTGCGGTGCTGCTGATAGGCTTTGTTGACGAGAACAGCGTGTGGAGCCACTTGCGCAACAAGGAGCACATGAGTGAGCTGAAGTCTGAGATAGACCAGCTGAACAAAGAGCACGAGCACAACAAGGAACAGATCAAGATGCTGGATGAAGACCCGAAAGCCATTCAGAAGATTGCCCGCGAACGCTACTTCATGAAGGCTGACGACGAAGACATCTACATCCTGAAAGAGGGCGAGGAGCCCGCAAGCGCACCGCAACATGAAGCAGCTCAGTAAGACACAGACGGCCGTGTTCGTCATCGGCGGGCTGCTGATGGTCATCGGTGCTGCCATGGGACTGCTGCGCATGGAGGCTGCCGTGTGGACGTTTGCACCGGGAGCCGTGATGTATGCCGCCATGCAGATGCTGCAACGCTACGACGGACCGAACGTCGTCATACGCCGGCTACGCCGCATCATGGTGCTGAGCGACGTGCTGCTGCTCGTCTGTGCCGCCCTGATGTATCTCGCACGCTATAAACCCGAATGGATGTCACAGATTGACTACGTGCAGTACATTGGCAACAATTGGGTGGTCGTGCTGCTCATCGCCGCCGTCATGCAACTTTACACCGTGCATCGCATCAACCAAGAATTGGAAAAAGACGCCCGATAAACCCTCAAACGAGTGTCAATAGGCAAAAAAACTATAAAAGTTTGCGCATTTGTTTTAAATTGCGCAAATTTTTTTTCTTAGTTCAATATATCGTTGTACTTTTGCGCAGAAAAGAAAACTCATTCGAAATACATTTATGAAGAAGACCCTATCTGTCATCCTGGCCGTTCTGACCATCACCTCGTGCTCCACAGCCTTCAACGTGGAGGGCACGTCGTCTATTTCGTCACTCGATGGCAGCAAACTCTACCTGAAGACAGTCAAAGACGAGAACATCAAGTCGCTCGACTCATGCGACGTCGTGCACGGGAAGTTCCGCTTCTCAGGCGTGCTTGACACGGTGCGCATTGCCAGCCTCTTCATGGACGACGAGAGCCTGATGCCCGTCGTGCTCGAGGACGGCGAAATCACCATCCAGATTGACCGCGCCAAGCAGACCGTCAGTGGCACGGCGCTGAACGACACGCTGTATAAGTTCATCGACCTGTTCAACCAGTTGGACAACCGCATGAACGAACTGGGACACAAGCAGAACCAGATGATACTGGAGGGCATTGACGAGAACATCATCATGCAGGAAGTGGAGCGCGAGGCAGCCAAGATTGCCGACGAGCGCGAACAGCTGATGACGACCTCCATCGTGCAGAACTTCAACAACGTGCTGGGGCCCTACTTCTTCGAAATGCTGACCAGCGTCTACCGCTTCCCCGTGCTGACGCCTCAGATTGAGTACATTATGTCGAAAGCCACCAACAAGTTCAAGAGCGACCGCTACGTCAGCGAGTACTACGAGACGGCACAGCAGAACGAGAAGCGCATGCAGGGCTTCGACGTGGACACGCCGGCTGACGCCAATGCAGTTCCTGCCGACACTGCCAAGCGCGCACCCATCGTCAACATTCCACAGAACTGACGACGATGAGAACACTGATCAAAGGAGGTAAGACGGTCAACGAAGGACACGTCAGCAATGCCGACATCGTCATTGAGGACGACCACATAGCCCAAATACTGACAGACGGAGAACAGCCCGAAGCAACTATCCATGAAGTGATAGATGCTTCGGGCTGTTACGTGCTGCCGGGTGTCATCGACTCACACGTCCACTTCCGCGAGCCGGGCCTCACGGCGAAGGCCGACATCAGCAGCGAGAGCCGCGCAGCGGCGGCAGGCGGCGTCACCAGCTACTTCGACATGCCCAACACCGTGCCGCAGACCACCACGCTCGAAGCGCTGGAAGAGAAGTTCAGGCTGGCCGCACAGAAGAGCGTCGTCAACTACTCGTTCTTCTTCGGTGCCACTAACGATAACTACACGCTGTTCCCGCAGCTGCCCACCACGCGCATCCCCGGCATCAAACTCTTCATGGGCTCATCGACGGGCAACATGCTCGTTGACCGCGACGAGGCGCTTGACAAGATTTTTGCTTCGGCCCCGCTGCTGCTCATGGCCCACTGCGAGGATACGGACATCATCAACCGCAACATGGCGTCGTTCCAAGAGCATTACGGTGACGACCCTGACGTGGGCCTGCACTCCCTGATACGTTCCGAGGAAGCCTGTCTCGCGTCGACCATCAAGGCCATGGAGCTGGCCATCCGCCACGATGCCCGCCTGCACGTGGCTCACGTGACGACCGCCGAAGAGCTGGAGCTGTTTGCACCCGGCACCAGCCAGATCACGGCTGAGGCAACCGTCGGACACCTTTACTTCTCGCTCGTTGACTACGAACGGCTGGGCACCCGCATCAAGGTGAACCCTGCCATCAAGAACTTCCGCGACTGCTATGCGCTGCGCTGCGGACTGACTGACGGGCACATTGCCACCATCGGCACTGACCACGCACCCCATCTGCTGGAGCAGAAACAGGGCGGTTGTGCGCGTGCGGCCAGCGGTATGCCGATGATTCAGTTTGCCCTGCCCACCATGCTGGAGCTGGTTGACGAGGGCGTGCTGTCCATAGAGCGCATGGTGCAGCTGATGTGCCACAACCCTGCCCTGCTGTTCAACGTCAGCCAGCGCGGGTTCCTGCGTTCAGGCTACAAGGCTGACATCACCATCGTGCGACGCGGCACACCGTGGACCGTGACACCCGAGGTGATACAGAGCAAATGCGGATGGAGTCCCATGGAGGGCCATACGTATCAATGGCGCGTGGAACGCACGCTCTGCAACGGCCACACCGTCTACGACAACGGCAGCGTGGTCGCCGACTCCCGCGGTGAAGAAATCCTATTCGCACACTGATGAAGATAGACTACCGCATCAACGCCGTGAAGCCCTACATCAATTGGGACTACTTCTACTTCGCTTGGGGCATACATAACAAATCTGCCGAAGAGAAGCAGAAGCTGCGGGCTGAAGCAGAGACGATGCTTGGCAGATGTCGGAAGCAGTACCAGACGCATGCACTCTTCCTGTTACTCGACGCCTACAGCGACGGGGATGATATTGTGGTCAGGTGCATGGAGCAAGGAGCATGGAGCAAGGAGCATGGAGCAAGGAGCATGGAGCAAGAAGCAAGGAGCGAGGAGTACACCTTGCGGCTCCCTTTCCTGCGACAGCAACAAGGCACCCCGTGCCTCTGTCTGGCCGACTTCATAGCCCCCTCCACCCTCCGCCCTCAACCCTCCACCCTCAACCCTCCCCCCTCCACCCAACTCGGTGTGTTTGCAACAACAGTGGACAGCGGCATGGAGAGTGACTTCGACAGCGACCCTTATGCCAAGATGATGATGCAGCTGCTGGCCGACCGGTTGGCTGAAGCCACGGCCGAACGGTTGCACAAGGAGGTGCGCCGCACTTACTGGGGGTATGCACCGCAGGAGAACCTGACCATACAGCAACTGCACGTCGAGAAGTTTCAGGGCATACGCCCCGCCGTGGGCTATCCCTCCCTGCCCGACGCAAGTTTCAACTTCCTGCTTGACCAGCTGCTCGACATGCAGCAGATCGGCATCCGCCTCACCGAGAGCGGTGCCATGAAGCCCCACGCCAGCGTGAGCGGACTCATGTTCGCACATCCGCAGGCTCATTACTTCTCATTGGGTAAAATTGGTGAAGACCAGCTCCGCGACTATGCCCGCCGCCGCAGCCTGCCCATTGACGAAGTCAGGAAGTTCCTGGCAGCGAACCTTTAGGGTAGTTCATAGTTCATAATTCATAGTTCATAGTTCATAGTTTATAGTTCATAGTTCAAATCTCAAATCTCAAACCTCAAATCTCAAATCTCAAATCTCAAAT
>JAFUSC010000052.1 GCA_017467705.1 Prevotella sp.
CATTTGGGGTTGTTGCACTTCACGATGCCGTGAATCTCGCTGGGAGTCTCAACGGTTTTCTTTTCCACCACCTCGTAATCGCGGATGATGTTGAGGATGACATTGGGCGCCACCACCGACAGACGTGAGATTTCGTCGTCAGTGAAAAACTTGTCGGAAACCTTGATGATGCCTTTGTTGACGACCTTCACCGAGGGATAGTTGATGCCGATGGTGACGGGCGTCTTCAGGTCGAAGAGTCCCAGTAGCGAGGCCACCTGATAAGTCTTACTGGCAGGTATGTGGTCAATGACGGTGCCGTGCTCAATGGCGGCAACCAGACGTTCTTTCTTGTTCATAATCTACAATCTTCAATCTTCAATCTTCAATTTTCAATTGTCAATTACCCAATGATAGTCTTGTCGTTTTTCACTTCGTCGAGGCTGATGCCCAGCACGTCGCAGAAGATGGCTTCGCGGGCAAAGAGTCCGTTGCCGGCCTGCTGTATGTAGTAGGCGTGCGGGTTGTCGTCCACCTCGTAGGCTATCTCGTTGACGCGGGGTAGGGGGTGGAGTATTTTCATGTTAGGACGTGCCGTGCGCAGCATGTCGTTGGTGAGCACGTAGACGTTCTTCACCCGTTCGTACTCCATGAGGTCAGAGAAGCGCTCCTTCTGCACACGGGTCATATACAGGATGTCGGCGTCGGCAATGACCTGCTCGTCAAAGTCGGTGTGCTCCTCGTAGCGTATGCCGTGCTCCTTGCAATAAAGCTTGTACTCGTCGGGCATCTGCAACTCGTGGGGCGCCACGAAGTGGAACGTCGGGTTGAAGTGGCGCATGGCCATGAGCAGTGAATGCACGGTGCGCCCGTACTTCAGGTCGCCCACCATGTAGATGTTCAGGTTCTCGAGCGTGCCCTGCGTCTTGTAGATGCTGAAGAGGTCGAGCATGCACTGCGAGGGGTGCTGGTGGGCACCGTCGCCGGCGTTGATGATGGGCACGGGGGCCACCTCGCTGGCATACTGGGCTGCACCTTCAATGTAGTGGCGCATGACGATGACATCAGCATAGTTGCTCACCATGAGGATGGTGTCTTTCAGCGTCTCGCCCTTGGTGCCGCTGGTCACCTTCGGGTCAGCAAAGCCAATGACACGCGCGCCCAGCCGGTTGGTGGCTGTCTCGAACGAGAGGCGTGTACGGGTGGAGGGTTCAAAAAACAACGTTGCCACCACTTTGCCCTTGAGCAATTCGCGGTTGGGGTGACGTTCAAACTCTTCTGCCATCTCAATCATGTAGAGAATCTTCTCGCGGGTGAGATTGGCAATTGTTACAAAGTTATGTTTTTCCATCGTGTTGTTGATTTTCGCCTGCGAAGTTACACATATTTTCTGACATCTGCAACCATTGAGCGCAAAAAAATGCAAACTCCTTGGTCGCATGGATTATTTTTGTTAATTTTGCAACCGAATAGGACAAAATGTAAAAAAGAGACGCTGATGAAAAAGATTATCATACGTTCAATGTGGGGCCTGCTCCTTTTCAGTGTGCTGGCCGTGGCAGTCGCATTTACGGCCATCTATAACGGCTGGATCGGTTACATGCCGCCCATGGAAGACTTGCAGAACCCCATCAGCCGTTATGCCACACAGGTTTATTCGGCTGACGGCAAGGTGATGGGTACGTGGAACTTCAACCGCGAGAACCGTATCATGGTTGACTATTCGCAGTTGTCGCCCTCGCTGGTGCAGGCACTGGTGGCCACGGAGGATGCCCGCTTCTATGAGCACTCGGGCATTGACTTCTTTGCCTTGGGACGTGCCGTCGTCAAGCGCGGACTGATGGGGCAGAAGAGTGCAGGCGGTGGCTCTACCATCACGCAGCAGCTGGCCAAGCAGCTCTACTCGGCTACCGCCCACAGCGTCGTCGAGCGATTGTTGCAGAAACCCATCGAGTGGGTCATTGCGGTCAAGCTGGAACGCAACTACACGAAGGACGAGATACTGACCAT
Organism: Prevotella sp.; assembly: GCA_017467705.1. Lineage (GTDB taxonomy): Bacteria > Bacteroidota > Bacteroidia > Bacteroidales > Bacteroidaceae > Prevotella. The sequence continues at coordinate 1,990 of JAFUSC010000052.1, forward strand.
GTACCTCAACTACTTTGACTTCCTGCACAATGCCGTGGGCATCAAGACGGCCTCGAACACGTATTTCAGCAAGGACCCGAAGGACCTGACCGTGCCGGAAGCAGCTACGCTCATCGGACTGTGCAAGAATCCGTCCTATTACAACCCCAAACGATATCCTGACCGTGCACGCGAGCGCCGCAATGTCGTGCTCATGCAGATGGTGAAGGCTCACTACATTTCCGAGCAACAGTACGACCAGTATTCGGCTGAAGACCTTAACCTGAAGTTCCATGTGGCCGACCACAAGGACGGTGTGGCCACGTACTTCCGCGACTTCCTGCGTCGTTACATGATGGCTCATAAGCCGGAACGCTCGGAATATCCGTCGTGGGGAAAGAGCAAGTATTATCAGGACTCCATCAACTGGGAGAATGATCCGCTCTACGGCTGGTGTAACAAGAACAAGAAGAAAAACGGTGAGAATTACAACGTCTACACGGACGGTCTGAAGGTTCACACCACCATTGACTCGCGCATGCAGAAGTATGCTGAACAGGCTCTTTATGAGCATGTCGTCAAATATCTGCAGCCCGCCTTCGATCAGGAAAACAAGCATAAGCCCAACTCTCCTTACACCAGTTCGCTGAGCAAGGAGCAGGTGAAGCAGATACTCATGCGCTCTGTGCGCCAGAGTGAGCGCTACCGCGTGCTGAAAGCCAACGGTGCCACCGACGCCGAGATTGACAAGTCGTTCAACACGCGGACCGAGATGACCGTGTTCTCATATCATGGAAACGGAGAAGTTGACACCGTCATGACACCGCTTGACTCCATTCGCTATTACAAGAAGTTCCTGCGCTGCGGATTCATGAGCATGGACCCGAAGAACGGTGCGGTCAAGGCTTACGTCGGCGGACTTGACTTCGTGCATTTCGCCTACGACATGTGCATGGACGGACGCCGTCAGGTGGGCTCTACCATCAAGCCTTACCTTTACAGCCTTGCCATGGAAAACGGTTTTACGCCGTGTGACTTGGCTCCCAACGTGCAGCAGACGTACATGGTGGGCAATACGGCATGGACTCCCCGAAACGGTAGCCGTGCACGCTATGGCGAGATGGTGACGCTGAAATGGGGACTCCAGCAGTCGAACAACTGGATATCTGCCTACCTGATGAGCAAGCTGAGCCCTACGGCTTTTGTGCAGTTGCTTCACGAGTATGGCATCATGAACCCCGACATTCACCCGTCGCCCGCCTTGTGTCTCGGACCGTGTGAAATCACCGTCGGCGAGATGGTCAGTGCCTACACGGCGTTTGCCAATAATGGCATCCGTTGTGCGCCTCTGTTCGTTACCCGTATTGAGGACAACGAGGGCAATGTGGTGGCACAGTTCCAGCCACGCATGAACGAGGTAATCAGTGAAGAGAGCGCTAACAAGATGCTCTACATGCTGCGTGCTGTCGTCGACGGCGGTACGGGTAGCCGACTCCGCAACCGTTATGGCGTCAATTGCCAGATGGGTGGTAAGACGGGTACTACGAACAATAACAGTGATGCTTGGTTCATGGGCGTGCTGCCTAATTTGGTGAGCGGCGTCTGGGTTGGCGGTGACGACCGTGACATCCACTTCAGCACCATGGTTTATGGTCAAGGTGCAGCTATGGCACTCCCTGTCTTTGCTTATTACATCAAGAAAGTCTTTGCCGACAAGCGCCTCGGCTATAGTGATCAGGCTGTCTTCGATGTGCCGCCGGGCTTCAATCCCTGTCCTTATGGCAGCGAGTCCGACTTCTCTGAAGACACTGGCGACCCCGAGGAAATCTACGAATAGCCTCGCGCGCGTATATATAAATAAGGTATACTGAGGTACCGTCATGCAGGTTCCGGGGTACAATACGCCCTGTCCTGCGGTGCAGTATACCCTCCGCCCGAGCGTCCAGCTGGAGCTGCGCGACCGCGCAGCCCGAGGTGGACGCTCGCGCAGCTCCAGCTGGACGCTCCGGAAAAGGCCATTCAGTACCCCGGAACGGTGCGTGTTGTACCCCAGAATTGTCGTTTTTGTACGTTTTTTTGTGCGTTTTCCGCTTGACGGAGGCCAAGAATGAGGCAAAAGTGCATTTTTTTTGTAAAAATATCTCGAAAATATTTGTCAGTTCGGAAAAAGTTTGTACCTTTGCATCCGCTTTCGCGCCAAAAACGGGGTGCGTGGCAAATAGAAGAGAGTTCTTTGAAAGCTTTACATAAGACAGAAGAA
>JAFUSC010000053.1 GCA_017467705.1 Prevotella sp.
AAGGTAAACCTTCTGTCTGGTATAGAAACCAGCATTTTTCAAAGTCTTTGCTACTGAACATAATCGCATAATATTAATGAACAGTGCAAAGGTATATCTTTTCATCTTTTAATGCAACACGTCATAATTGGCTGCTTACACTTTTTTATTCATTTTTACTGCAACAGCCGTTCGATGTCACGCTGCGGAAGAATGGCTATTATCGGCTTTCCGTCGGCTGTATAATTGACGTTGGAGCAGGCAAAGAGTTCATTGACCACGGACTCCATTTCGTCGTTCGAGAGGATTTGACCGTAGGGAATGGCGGCATGGCGGGCCATGCTTTGTGCCAAGGAACGGCTGAGTTCATCGGCGGCATCAACGGGAGTCTCCCGGGCGTCGCTCACGATGTCGCGCAACAGCTGCACAGGACTGAGCCCTTCGATGCCGGCCGGCACACCATTGACGGCGTAGGAGAACTGCCCAAGGTCGGACAGGTCGAAGCCGACGGCAGTCAGTTCGGGCAACAGCTTTGACAACAGGACGGCGTCAGACGGTGCGAACTGCACCACTTCGGGAAACAGCACGCGCTGTGTGCTGGCCGTGTGGCTGCGTAGTTGTTCCATGTAACGCTCATACAATATGCGCTCGTCGGCCCGGTGCTGGTCAATGATCATCAGCCCCGACTTGACGGTCGTCATGATGTACTTTCCTTTATATTGATAATGTGCAGGCGACTTGTCCTCCAGCAACGGCGCATTGTCGGCCAGCGGCTCACCGTCGGCCCCACTCCACGCCTGAGCAGGCTCAAAGAGTTCCGGCTGCTGCGGCTGCGTGCGCAGCCCGTCGTAGAGTTGTTCCCAGTCGGCGGGCACCGCCGTCTTGTGCGACTGACTGCGGAACGGGTTGTAGTCACGGTTATACTGCGGACTGGGCGGCGCCACATTTCCCGTCGGGTCAAAGAGCGGAATGTCAGGACTGCCCTGCTGGTCGAAGTCGATGGACGGCACCTCACAGAATCGTCCGATGGCATCCTTCACGGCTGCGGAGAGTATCTGCCAGATGGCCTGCTCGTTCTCAAACTTGATTTCCGTCTTCACCGGGTGAATGTTGACGTCAATATCAGCAGGATTGACATCGAAATAAATAAAGTAAGGCACCTGCATGCCCGTCAGCACCAGCCGCTCGTAGGCATTTGCCACGGCCTTATGGAAATAAGGATGGCGCATGTAGCGGCCGTTGACGAAGAAATATTCCTGTGCACCTTTCTTGCGTGCCGACTCCGGTTTACCCACGAATCCCGTGATGCGGCAGATGGCCGTAGTCACGTCGACGGGCAGCAGGTCCTGATTGAAGCGCTTGCCGAAGATGTCAGCAATGCGTTGGTGCAGGTTGCCGGCACGCAGGTTGAGCAGTTCGGCACCGTTATGATGCAGCGTGAAGCTGATGCCGGGATAGACGAGCACAATGCGCTCGAAGGCCGTCATGATGTTGTTCAGCTCCGTTGCGTTCGACTTGAGGAACTTCCTACGCGCAGGTACATTATAAAATAAGTTGTCAATCTTGAAATTGCTGCCCACGGGACACGACACGGGTTCCTGTCCGACGACGTGCGAGGCAGCGATGTTGAGCAGCGTGCCCACGTCGTCACCCTCTCTGCGTGTGCGCAGCTCCACCTGTGCCACGGCAGCAATAGAGGCCAGTGCCTCGCCGCGGAAGCCCATGGTGTGCAGGGCAAAGAGGTCGTCAGCCTTGCGAATCTTCGACGTGGCATGACGCTCGAAGGCCAGTCGCGCGTCGGTTTCCGACATGCCGCAGCCGTCGTCAATGACCTGAATGGACGTGCGCCCTGCATCGACCACCAGCACGTTGATGGTCTTCGCGCCGGCATCCACGGCGTTCTCCACCAGCTCCTTGATGACAGAAGCCGGCCGCTGGATAACCTCTCCGGCAGCTATCTGGTTGGCCACCGAATCGGGCAGCAGTTGTATGACGTCACTCATGGGGCACCTCCTCTGTTGTCGGTGGGGTATTTGCACTCAGCTTCTGCACGGGGGCTTCGCGCCGCTTCTGCGGTTTGAGCTTCTGTTCGTCGCTCTTGCCGCGCCAGTTGAAGATATCTTCCTTGCTCACGGGCCGTATGTAGTCAAACCAAGCGAAGTTCGGCAACAGCTTCTTGCCGGGCGGAATCTGCGTCATGGGATACAGCGTGCCCGTCGGTCTCTCAAACCAGATGCGCTTCATCTTACGCTTTTCCAGGAACATGCGCATCTTCGGCGTTTCCGTGTAGTTCAGTCCGATGAGCGTACTGTCGGCATCGTCGATGGGGTAATAGACAATGAGCACATTGTCAATGGCGTCTGCCTCACGTATCTCACCGTCGGTGAAGTAGGCCATCATCTCCTTCGACTGCACCTGATTATAGTTCACCGAGTCGTTCATCAGCTCTGCCGAGAACGCCTGTCCGATGACGTGGGCGCGTTCAATGGTCGAGTCTTTCATGTAGACGCGGATCTCCTCACCGAATATCTGCTGGTTATTATTCCACGCGATGGGGTCGCGGTACATCGTCATGCACGAGTCTTTCTGATTGTAGACCAGCGAGTCGCACACGGCCTGCACGTCTTTCCTATATGCGCGTACCTTATTATATGCATGCATCACACGATAGACCGAGTCCGTCTCTATGTTGTAGGTGAACACCTTGAACGTGTCGGCGTGCATGAAGAGCGAATCCTTCTGCGAGTAGTCGATGGCCACGGCCTTCTTCGTTGCCATGGCATAGCCTGTCGCCTCGTCATACTCGCAGTAGTCGCCGGTGAGCATGTTCTTATTGACGGAGTCCTTGAACTCCACGTTCCAGTAGCCGTAACTCATGCCGTCCTTGCCGTTATAGTAGACGCTGTCGCCCACCATGGTACGCCCTTGGTTGCGCATGATGCTGCGCCCGAACAGTTCGGCATGCTCGGTCTTGCTGTTATAGTATCCGTCTTCCGAGTAGATGTGGCTGTTGCCCGACGTGATGTCCGACGGACCGACAATGTGCGCCATCGACGTCTGCGTGTTGTAATAGAGCGAGTCGGTGGTCAGGAAGAACTGTTTGTTGCGCAGCTCCACGTCGTAGGCAAACAGCGCAATCTTCGTGTCCGTATGATATTCGCCCCAGTCGCTGGTCAGTATGCTGCCTTCGTCCACCAGTTTGCCGCCCTCGAAGAAGTAGCCCACGTCGTACATGCGGTCATAGTCCAGCGAGTCGGTGTAAAGCGTCGACTTACGATGCTTCAGCACCACGTTGTAACGGGCACGCGCCAGCTCGTCGTTGCCGTCGTAGTAAGCGTAGTCGCTCAGCAGCGACAGCGTGTCGCCCTGATACATCCGCACGTGTCCCCACGCCTCGAACGAGTTGCTGGCCTCAAAGAAGTTGGCACTGTCACAATAGAGCCGTGCGCCCCGGTGGGTGAACTGCACACTGCCCACCAGCACCTGCGCATTGCGGTTCTGGTACTGGTCGTAGCGCAGCTCGTCGGCATGCACCAAGTAGACGCGCGTGTCCGTTGTCGCCGGCCGGCGCTTCCGCGGCTTCTTGACGGGCGGCATAGACTGCACGATGCTTAGTCCAAACAGGCACAGAATCACACCGATGATGATTCTATGCCCGCCACACATGCGACTCACTGGGTATTTGATGCTCATGTATTTTCTTTTCTTTCAGGAGTTTCAGGAGTTTCAGGAGTTCAGGAGTTACAGACATATGTCTGCTGCTTCCTTTTTCTGTTTTCTGCGGCAGAAGGTATTGTCTGTAACTCCTGCAACTCCTGAACTCCTGTAACTCCTTAAAATTATCACTTAATCCACCCCTGATGTTCAAACTGACAATCCTTGTAGCGGTCGTTCACGCGGACGTAGATGGTTTTTATTTTGTCTTCCACCCACTTGTTCAGCACCTCGTTACGGCGTTTCTCCTGCACCACGTTCTTCATCACCTGAAAATCCTCGGTGATCGTGGCGCGGTGTCCGTCCACGCGGCTCTTCAGCTTCACGATGGCACAGACCGTCTTGCCACGCTGGTTCACCATCTTGAACGCGGGCGACACCTCACCGGGCTGTAGCTTCTCCACGGCACGCGCCACTTCCGTCGGCAGGTCCTGCATGCGGAACTTCGACGTGCGGCGCCCGTCGTCAGTGGCATTGGCCATCAGACCGTGGTTGTTGCGCGTGTCCTTGTCGTCGGAGAGCAGACTGGCGGCCTCGTCGAAGGTGAACTTCTCCTGTCGCAGGCTGACGGCAAGCGAGTCGAGCATGATCAGTGCCGAGTCAATGGCGGCGTCCGACACGCGCGGCTTGCGCAGGATGTGGCGCACGTTAATCTTGTCGCCGCGCTTCTCCACCAGCTGAATGATGTGGTAGCCGAACTCCGACTCCACAATCTTCGACAGCTTTTTCGGGTCGGTCAGGTTGAACGCTGCCGCAGCGAAGGCGGGATCAAGCGTGCCGCGTCCCACGAAACCCAGCTCACCGCCATAGCGGGCCGAGCCCGGGTCTTCCGAGTACATGCGTGCCAGCGTCTGGAACGTCGTCTCACCGGCCGTCACGCGGTTGGTGTACTCACGCAGCTCGTCCTTGATGCGATTGATTTCCTCCTGTTCTATCTTCGGCATGCGGGTGATGATCTGCACCTCCACCTCCGTCGGCACGAAGGGCACACTGTCGGGCGACAGCGTGCTGAAGTAGCGGCGCACCTCGGCGGGCGACACGGTGATGTCCTCCACCAGCTTCTCACGCATGCGCTGGATGAGCATCTGGTTACGCAGCTCGTCGTGCATCTGGGCACGCATCTGCGCCACGGTCTGACCGCGCCACTCTTCCAGCTTCTCGCGCGAACCGGCCTGCTGGATGAAGAACTCCATGCGCTGGTCGATGTTCGACGAGATTTCCGACTCCGTCACCTCTATACTGTCAATGGCGGCCTGATGCAGGAACAGTTTTTCCACGGCTATGCGCTCCGGAATGGCGCAGTCGGGGTTGCCGCCCCAGCGTATTCCTTCCATCTCGGCCTGCAGGCGCAGACCTTCCACTTCCGACTTCAGAATAGGCTCGTCGCCCACTACCCACACCACTTCGTCGATGACGCTTTTCTGCGTGGGGTCGTCGTCGGGCACGTTGCGCTGTGCCACTATGCCCATGAGCGGCAGCATGGCTGCCAGACCCAGTGTGATGAGCTTCGTTTTCTTCATCTTATCGTCTTCAATATTTTTTTGTTGATTTTCACTTTATATCGCTTGTGCAGGCGTTCCACCCACTGCTGCTCGGCCACCTGCCGATAGTCGGCCGCCACGAGGTCGCGCACCTTCGGAAAGTCTTTCTTCCGCAGGTCGTCGCCAAAACGGTCGCGGTTCTTCTTGTAGTATTTGTAGAGTGTCTCCTCGTCAGCCTCAGGCGCGTCCCATATCAGCCGGCGGCTGATGATGTCGACCATCGCGCCCTCACGGTACTCCCGCAGCAGGTCTTCATCGTTGAGCGCGGCGGGTGACGGGTGGA
>JAFUSC010000054.1 GCA_017467705.1 Prevotella sp.
CAGCAACAGGCCGATGAGCAAGCTCAGGAAATTGCGTTTCATGTTTGTTTTTTTAGGTTTTTATTGTTTGTAATTAGCTGCAAAGGTAATCAATTGGGACGAATTATGCAAACAAAGTGTCAGGAAATTGTGCGCGCACGCCTTATCTGTAACTCCTGAAACTCCTGAACTCCTGAAACTCCTAACCCAATGTTAATAACAAACTTTAACTTTTTCCCAAAAACTGTTAACAAAATTCAGGGTCGCTTTGCAAACTTTTCGTCCCTCGGTCGCTTCTGTGCGATTCTCGGCAGGGTTCGGTAAGTCGTTGCAGTGCAACGACATACGCACAACGTTGTCCCCGTTTCAACACTTACTGTGCCCTTTTAACCTGTAAAAGTGCCACAGTAACGCTGCAAAAGGGCCACACTAACACCGTTACTGAGCCACACTAACCTGATTACTGTGGCCCTTTAACGAGATTACTGTGGCCCTTTTGCAGAAAAACGGGTTTGCTTCAACGCCAAAATCAAGTTTTTTCAACACTTTTGTTCGTCCCGTTCAAAAAACAGAACCAAAAACCTTAGCAAAAAACAATGCCCGAATTTAACAAAATTAACATAATTTTGCTTTTGAAAACCCTCACACGATGGGCAGTGAGATGCCGTTGATCTTCTGGTAAACGTCCAGTGCGTAGACGTCGGTCATGCCGGCAATGTAGTCAATGACGGCCATCAGGCGGGTCTCAAGGTCTGCGGCATGGATGTCATACTGGCTCGACACGCGCCCGATGAGCTGCTGCGAGTAGTAACGGTCGGGGTTCATGACGGCACGGACCATCTGCTCCATGAGCGTCTCCATGATCTTGTAACCCGACAATTCCACGTCGAGCACGGGCTTGCTCTTGTAGATGCGCTTGACCGACAGGGCGGCACAGCGGCGGTAAGCCTCCCGCGGAAGCTCGTCGATGTGGCTGATGAGGCTGCCTTCGAACGTACCGTCAAGCAGTTCCTGTTCGTGATTGATGAAGGTGTCCACGCAGGCATGCTCCAGCATACCGATGACACACGACCGCATGTAGACCACCTTTTCGTTCGGATCGTCCAACTGTTCCTCGATGATACGTTGTTGGATGCGATTTTGCCCCATTTCATCGAAGAAACCAAGCATCAGCTGTTCCGTCTCGTCGTAGCTGAGTATCTTCAGTTTATGGGCATCTTCCAGGTCCATAATCTCATAACAAATGTCGTCAGCGGCCTCTACCAGATAGACAAGTGGGTGGCGTGCGTAGCGCAAGGGCTCCCCTTCAGCCGACAACCGGCGCAGTCCGAGGGCGTCAGCAATGCGCAGATAGTTCTCACGCTCACTCTCGAAGAAGCCGAACTTGCCCTTTTTGCCTGCTGCTGACGATGCACAAGGGTATTTAACGATGCTGGCCAGCGTGCTATAGGTCATGACAAAGCCCCCTGGACGGCGTCCGCAGAACTGGTGAGTGAGCAGTCTGAAGGCGTTGGCGTTACCCTCGAAGTGCGTGATGTCGTCCCAGAACGCCGGCGACAGCTGTGCTTTCAGGGCTGCTCCCGGCCCTTCAGTGAAGAAGGTCTGTATGGCTTTCTCACCACTATGGCCGAAAGGCGGGTTGCCAAGGTCGTGGGCAAGGCACGCAGTGGACACGATTTGCCCGATTTGTTCGAACATCGTGCCCCGCAGTTCGGGCCGCGTGGTCGTGATAAGCCGTTGGGCCACGTCGTTACCGAGTGACATGCCGACGCTTGCCACTTCGAGTGAGTGGGTCAGGCGGTTATGCACGAAGATGCTGCCCGGCAGGGGAAACACCTGTGTCTTGTTCTGCAACCGGCGGAACGGTGCCGAGAAAATAAGGCGGTCGTAGTCACGTTTGAACTCCGTCCGGTCGTCGTAACGCTTCGCATGGCGGTATTCCTGCCCCAAGCGCTTGTTGGATATAAGTTGATTCCAGTCCATCATTACATGATTCTTTGCTTGCAAATTTAGGCTTTTTTCTTCAAATAACCATGAATTTGCAGGAAAATTGTTCTAAAACGTGCATGTTTTGGTGTTTCCGGGTGTTTTATGGCTCATGGTAAAGACTTGAATCTTTTTCGGTTTCATACCGTCGCTTGACGTTGAGCAGGGCTTGCTTGCGACGCAGGCGGGCCTTATTCTCTATATAAATGATGGCCGACCAGACATAAGGCTCTACCTCAATGAAGGCGGTGGGCGGCTCGGCGGTGGACGGACGGAGCGTCATAGAGGAATGAAAGTTCCATGTTCCCGTGTGTTCTCCTATTGTCCGGCGCTCGTATGTGTCGCATGTGATGTGCTCAGGATAAAGAAATGAGCCGATGCGCCGATAGGTTGTCGTTTCAGTAATGTCCCAGTAGTCCCATGACAGGCCATACATGACGCGCAACAGGGTGCGGACAATAGGGTTGATGTGCTCGTGCTCATTGGCGTTAGGCCCCGTCTGGCGGGTGGCGGACACGATTTCACAGCGTGCTGTGTCTAAAAGCAGTGTGCCGTGGTCATCTTGATACTTCTTAGACCAGAACACCAGCTCGACAGTATCACTTGGTTGCGATGGAATGGGTGTTTTCTGACGGAAGTGATGCGTCCGGATGAACCCCTTGTCAAACGTGCAGATGAAATGCTCATAGCCCATGATCTGCATCTTTTGGAAGTCGGTTTGGGCAGAAGAGTCGGCAGAACAGATGACATTGTCGACCGTGCTGATGTGTAAAAGGCTGTCCTTGCGTAGCTGACGGAGTGACGGCAGGGCCATCAGCCCGCGGCTTGTGAAGGCATAACGCGGCATGCAGGTGTCATACCTTACGTGATATTCATAGCTCATGCGCATGGGATAGCGTTGGTATCTCTCCTCTTTCATGCGTAGCACATCCTTCAGTTTGCTGCGAATCCAGGCCGGTTCGCTGTCGTGTACCTCTACTTCGTTGATGCTCAGCGTGTCGTGCCATGTGGCAGAGGTGCTGTCGTGCTGGGCGTGGGTTGCTGTGATGCTGGCCAAGGTCAGCAAAACAGTAAGGGTCAAGTGATGCGTCATGATGTCAAGGCTGTTGCTGTTGGAACGTCATGCGGTAGCCGCGGCCCCGCAGGTTGATGATGGTGATGCGCGGATCGGCGCTGAGGTAGCGGCGCAAGTGGCTGATGAAGACGTAAAGGCTGGCGTCGCTGAAAAGGTAGGTGTTCTCCCAAAGCTCGTTGCGAAAACGCTCGTTTTCCACGATTTCATCGAGATTGAGGATCAGCAGTTGCAGCATGCTGCACTCACGGAATGAGAGTGCCTGCTCTGTTCGGGAGCCGTCGGCGCGGTGACAGATGAGTCTGAGGGTCTTGATGTTCAGCTCGTAGCAGCCTACGGAGAGCGTAGTGGGGTTCGTTTTTTCCATCGGAGTCATTGAATTCGGTTCTGTTGTGTTAAATTTCGGCGCAAAGTTAGGACATTCCTGCGGAACGAACCTTAACGAAGTCTTATATCAAGTCAACGTTATTTAAATGAAAGATGAATTAAACTTTTCCAACTTAAAAACGGTTGTGAGTTGTAAAAAAGGCAAAAAAAATGCTTTTTAGGGGTGAAAAGCATGGCAGTTTGAAGATAATTGACTAATTTTGCACCTAATTAATAAGGTAACTCAACTTTTGCTGGCGAAGGAGTTAAAGGAGTTAAGGGAGTCAAAGGAGTTAAAGGACAATACTTCTGCCCCTTGTTCTCCCTGCCGGAAAGGAGTAAAATAAGGAGACAGCAGACATACGTCTTTAACTCCTTTAACTCCATAACTCCTTTAACTCCCCATAAAGCTAAAGCGAAAGCGGAGCTTGAATAAAAACAAACAGAACGACCATGACGGAAATCAAAGTTGTAAACAAGGGCCATCAGCCATTGCCGCAGTATGCCACTGCGCAGAGTGCGGGCATGGATTTGCGGGCTAATCTCAGCGAACCGGTGGTGCTGCGCCCCATGGAAAGGCGGCTCATACCGACGGGACTCTACATTGCACTGCCCGAAGGATTCGAGGCACAGGTGCGTCCTCGCAGCGGACTGGCACTGAAGAAGGGCATCACCGTGCTCAATTCGCCCGGAACAGTGGATGCTGACTACCGCGGAGAGATTGGTGTGCTGCTGATAAACCTGTCGAGCGAAGACTTTACCGTCAACGACGGCGAGCGCATTGCACAGATGGTTATAGCACGACATGAGCAGGCGCAGTTCCGTATTGTGGAAGAACTCGACGAAACGGAGCGCGGTGCCGGCGGTTATGGGCACACGGGAGTGAAGTAAGAGTTGAGATTTGAGGTTTGAGATTTGAGGTTTCTTGGCGACAAGTGATATGATGAAGTTGGAAAAATACATCATTCTGCTGTTCATAACAGGCTGGAGCATGGCGGCTTCTGCCCAGACCTCCGACGCTGAAATCTCAAATCTCAAATCTCAAACCTCCAATTATAACGCCCTCTTCCTTGATGCTATCTGCGAAAGGCAGAAGGGTAACCACGATGCTGCGTTCGACTTGCTGCGTCACTGTGTGGAAATCAACCCCGAGGCATCAGAGCCTTACTACTTCCTGTCGCAGTATTACCGCATACAGAAAGACCGTCAGAAGGCGCTGGAGTGCATGGAACGCGCCTATCAGCTGTCGCCTGACAACGATGTCTTTACCGAAACCATGGCGCAGACCTACCTCAGTCAGCAGCAATATGACAAGGCCATCAGCGTGTATGAGAACCTCTTGTCGCGTGACAAAGGCCGTGACGACGTGCTGGCCGTGCTCTATGAGCTCTATCAGCATGACGGACAATACGAGAAAGCCGTGCAGGCACTGGAGCAGATAGAGCTGATTGACGGTAAGAGCGAGCGCATCACGCAGGCCAAGAGCGACCTTTACACGCGGATGGGCAACAGCGAAGCCGCCATCAGCGAGATGGAAGCGCTGGCCAATCAGTATCCCAATGACCTGAACTATCGCGTGATGTATGGCGATGCCTTGCTGCAAAACGACCAGACACAACGTGCCTTGCAGGTCTATGAGGACGTGCTCACGCAGGAGCCGGAGCACATAGGAGCCCTGCTTTCAATGGCTAATTACTACACGTTGACGGGCGATTCTGCTGCTGCGGCACTTGCCAGCGAGCGCGTTCTGGTGCATCCGAAGACCCCGACGGATACCCGTCTGGAGATGTTGCGCGGTGAAATCATGCAGAGTCTCGACGGTGTGCCGACGGTAGACGGGCACGCTGCGGGCGGAACGGACAGCGTGCGCGTGCTCAACCATTTCCGTCAAGTGCTGCAACTGCCGCAGGAGACCGCAGACGTGGCAGCGCTCTGTGCCGCCTACATGAAGCTCATCAACATGCCGCAGGACTCCATCAACGCCATGTATTACAAGGTGTTGGAGATTCAACCCGACGACTCTTACTCGCGGTTGCAGCTGGTGGCCGACGCCTGGTCGCGTGAAGACATGCCGAAAGTCATCTCACTCTGCACGGCAGCACGACAGTATAACCCCGAGGAGATGGCCTTCTACTACTATCAAGGCTTCGCCTACTACCGCGAAGACGACGTGGACAGCGCGCTCGGTGCCTTCCAGAACGGCGTGAGCGTCATCAACGAAGAGAGCAACCCCGTGCTTGTCAGCGACTTCTATGCCCTGATGGGGCACCTGCTCCATAAGAAAGGACTGGAAGAAGAGGCCCTGGCTGCCTGCGACTCATGCCTGCAATGGAACCCCGACAACATCGGTTGCCTGAATGACTATGCCTACTACCTCAGCGAACGGGGCGAACAACTGGACAAAGCGGAGATGATGTCGTACCGTGCCATCAAGGCCGAACCGAAGAACTCGGCCTATCTTGACACCTACGCATGGATTCTCTTCAAGCTGGAACGTTACACAGAAGCGAAGATCTATATTGACCAGACGCTGCAATATGACCCTGACGCATCGGCTGTGCTGCTGGAACATGCCGGCGACATCTACTATCACACGGGCGACAAGGCCCGTGCCGTGGACTATTGAAAGCAGGCACTCGACAAGAGTTCGGCTGATTCGGAGGTGACCGGCAAACGGAAAACCTTGCTACAGAAAAAAATTAAACTTAAAAAATACATTAAACAATGAAAGTACGAAATTTATTGATGATGGCTGCACTGGCAGCTCCTTTCATGCTGACCGGTTGTAAATCGAAGAAACAGGTGGCGGACACCCCGAAACCTGTGACGACTGAGACGATTCAGCAGCAGAAATTCCTGCAGCAAGTCAGTGACAACGCGCAGTTTGCCAAGTTCGTAACAACGAAAGTGAAGTTCTCCGTCGAGGTGGGTGTGCAGAAACTCACGCTGACGGGTAACCTGAAAATGAAGCGTAATGATGTCATTCGCCTGCAACTGATGGCTTTCGGCTTCGTTGAAGCAGGCCGCATTGAGTTCACACCCGACTATGTGCTCATCATGGACCGCATCAACAAGCAGTATCTGAAGGCTTCCTACGCCCAGCTTGACTTCCTGCGTAACACGGGACTCAACTTCTATTCGCTGCAATCGCTCTTCTGGAACGAGCTGTTCATTCCCGGACAGGCCAAGGTAACGGACGAGGCTCTGAAGAAATATGAGGCCGACATGACCGGTGAAGACGTGGTTATCTCGCTTGATCAGGAAAAGATGTCGTACCGTTGGCTGGCCACCAAGGACCAGGGTAAGATCCGTATGGCCAATATCATGTATAACGACCGCTTCAACGGAACCACCCAGCTCAACTGGGACTACGAGAACTTCGCACTGCTCAACCGCAAGCCCTTCCCGTTGGAGCACACCATCACCTTCACTTCGCCCAAGAAGGAAGTGAAACTCGGCATGGTGCTCAACTACATAGGCAGCGAAGACAACTGGGAGACACGTACTGACGTGTCAGCCAAGTATCGTGAAGTGACTGTTGACGAGATTCTGCGCCGCTTCATGGCACTGTAAAAATTAGAAAATTAAAAAGGTGAAAATTTTTTTAGGAGTTCTTTGGAGTGTAGAAGTGTAGAAGTGACAGGAGTGTAGACAAATGCACCGTAGGGTGTGTAAAATAGAATGAAGTCTTTAGTACTATTGTCTGCACTCCTACACTCCTATCACTCCTACACTCCTAAAAAGAACTACACTCCTGAAAACTCTCCTGCAACTCCTAAAAAAATCTCAAACCTCAAATCTCAAATCTCAAAAATGAAAAGGCTTACCCTGCTGTTGCTGCTCCTTTCTTTTACACTGGCTCCTTACGCTCAGCGCAAGAAGCCGGCGAAAAAGCCTGCTGCAACGGTGACAACGAAGAAGAAACCCGCCGCCACGCAGCGGAAAAAGCCGACGAAGAAGAAACCCGCGGCCACGACGCAGACCAAGCCTGTCACCAACGAGAACATCAACAGGCTGCAGAAAGAGCGTCGCAACTTGCAGCAACAGATCCAGGAACAGGAGCTGCGCCTGCGCTCTAACGAGCAGGACGTGAGGAAACGCTTGCAGGACCTGATGGCGCTTAACACCGAAATAGAGGACAAGAAGCGCGACATTGACGACATACGCAACGACCTCTCCACCATCGGTGACACCATACAATTGCTGGAAGAACAGACTGCACTGCTCGAAGAACAGCTGCAAGTGCACAAGCAAAGGTATGTCAAGTCATTGCGTTACATGTATCGCAACCGCTCCATGCAGAGCAAACTCATGTTCATTTTCAGTGCCAAGAGCTTCACGCAGATGTATCGGCGCACGCTTTTCCTGCGCCGTTATGCCGCCTACCAGCGCGCACAGGCTGAGGTCATCCAGCAGAAGCAGCTGGAACTGATGGCCGTCAGGTCGCAGTTGCTGGAGCGTCGGCAGCAGAAAGACAATCTGCTGCGCCGCAATGTCTCCACACATCAGCAGCTGGAAGCGTCGCAGGCAGAGCAGAAGCGCGTTGTGGGTACGCTTCAGAAGGAGCATAAGACCATTGAAGCGCTCATAGCGGAGCACCGTAAGCGCGATGCTGCGCTCAACGAACAGATTGACCGGCTCATTGCAGAGGAAGTGGCCAAGGCCCGTGCCCGTGCTGAAGCGGAGGCTAAGCGCAGGGCTGAAGCCAAACGAAAGGCTGACGCCGAGGCCGCCAAGAAGCGTAAGGAGGCACTGGAACGTCGCAAACAGGAAGCCGAACGTCGTAAACGCGAGAATGAACGTCGCATCGCCGAGGCGCGCGACCGTGAAGCAAAGCTCAAGGCTGAGGCACGGGCGAAGCGTCAGGCTGAGGCTGCTGAGCGCAAGGAGGCCGAACGTCGGGCCCAGGAAGCGGAGCAGGAGCGCATAGCGGCGGAGCGCAGGGCTGCTGATGAGCGGAAGAAAGATGAGCGTGAGATTGCAGAAGTGAAGCGTGAGGCCGAGGTTGCCACCACGTTGAACGATGAAGACCGCACACTTAGCGGCAACTTCGAGAGCAACCGCGGTCGCTTCCCCATGCCGGTGAGCGGCGCAAAGGTGGTCAATGCCTTCGGACAATATAACGTTGAAGGACTGAAGAACGTCCGTCTTGACAATAAAGGCATTAACCTGAAGGCTTCGGCAGGTGCTACCGTGCGCAGCATCTATAACGGTGAGGTCAGCATGGTGTTCAGTGTCGGCGGTTATACGGGCGTCATCGTGCGCCACGGCAACTACTACAGCGTCTACATCAATCTGGCTTCCGTCAACGTCAAGCGCGGACAGCACGTCACAACAGGCCAGACGCTCGGCACACTCAACGCCGACGGCGTGCTGCAGTTCCAGATGCGCCGCGGAAAAGACCTGCTCAATCCCATGCAGTGGTTAAGAAGGTGAACTCTTTTAAATTAGAAGTTAGGAATTAGAAAGTAGAAGTGCATTTATATGTTGAAATTGTATAAGAACAAAATTGTTATATTGCTCGTTTCTGTAATATCTATAGTGATATTTGCAGTTGGCTTCTTCTACCAATTTGAAGTCGATTATTCCGATTGTAAAAGAGTAAAACTTCTTGATGGAGATGGGTTCCGTCCTGATGCATATAGAATATTCCATACAGAGAAAGAGTTTTTAGAATGTGCTGTTTACGATGATCATGGTGATAGTATTAAACGTTCTATGAACTTAAACTTTGATAAGTATAGTTATGTCATTGTCTATGGAGCGAAGGTCAAAAGAATGTATTACAGTATAAAGTCTACAATATTTGATGACAAATCTCCATATTATTGTAGTGCCATCAGACATAAAAAGATGTGCCTGTTTATAGAATATCAAGAACCTGACAACTATATGTACATTTATCAGATTGACAAGAATTGCAGGCTCAAATCCTTCGGAGGTGGCTAACTCCCGAAACTTGAAATCACCGGGACAAAGCAAATTCTTCACAGATTATTCTATCAGAGCGCAAAATTAGAGTCCCCGTGATTCACTTTGACTGTTAATAATTAAAAAAATCTTATGTGAAGTGTAGAATATTTGTTATCTTTGCAATGTCTATTTTTTAAAGGATATATAATATGAAAAAGTTTTGTTTACTTTGTTTAGCTTTGCTGCCTCTTGTCGCTTTTGCGCAAGAAGCCTACAAGCCTTTCCTGAAAGAGGGCAAACGGTGGAACTACGAGTTTGAGCACGTGAATCTCTGGGAAGATATAGACATCACAGAGTACGTCTCATTCATCATTGAAGGAGATGAGGTGATTGACGGTAAGACTTACAAGAAACTCTACCGAGCAACATCTGATGAACAGTTTTCAGCCTTGGAAGAAAAGACACTTCACAAATATCTGCGTGAAGAAGGGCAGAAAGTGCTGATGTATGATGAAGAATCGGGCAGTGATTTGCTTTTGTTTGATTTTGGCATGCAGCATGGAGACTATTACGAACTTGCGTATCAGGATGCTGATATCCGTCTAAAACTTGTTTCAACGAAGCAACAGACGTTTCATGACAAGGAACTTACCGTTTTTAAATATGATGCCATCCGGAGATTTATTGAAAACGACTTTACAGAGGATGCATACATCATAGAAGGCGTTGGAGGCAGATGTGGATGGGATATAGTTTATGAATTTACAGATTTCCCCACTAATGGTATTTATGTTCTCCATAATTTCAAATCCTGCTATGAAGATGGTGAGTGCATCTTTACTTCCGATGACTTCTCTGTCATCACAGGCATCAAGGAAGCGGCTGCTGAACAGGTGGGGAACGACATTCATGATGCCATCTACGACCTGCAAGGCCGTCAGTTGCCTGCCATCCCTTCACAAGGCATATACATCCGTGGAGGAAAGAAATATGTGGCAGATAAATGAGGACTCTGAATAATTCATTCCGATGATGAAATAAGTTGGATTTAACGATACGATTACGGCACAAGACCGGTTGTCTGATTGAACGGACGGCTGGTCTTTTTTTTTGTGAATCAGCATTTTCGAGGTGCACAATGCACATTTCTGCGGAGCAGAACGCACGGTTTCGCGGTACAATGCTGTTTGTTTCGGATCGTCCAGCCCGAGGTGCGCGACCGCGCAGCTGGAGGTGGACGATCGCGCAGCCCGGGGTGGACGGTCGGGAAAAGGTGCTGTTGTACCGCGAAACGGTGCGTTTTGCTCTCCGAAACAGGCTGTTTTGCTCTCTCACCCCACCCCCGACCCCTCCCCTTTAGGGGCGGGGAGCGCCTACGGACAGGGGCGACACAGGGGCTCTTTTTAATTAGAAATGAGTAATTAGGAATTAGTAATTATGATTACCAAATTAGAAATGAGTAATTAGGAATTAGAAATTATGATTACCGTGCACGCCCGTGTATAGTTCTAAAGGCTCCGACACCCTGCTCCTTGTGGGGACACTGAAGGGAAAAAGGTATTGTCCTTTAACTCCTTTAACTTCCTTAACTCCTTTAACTACAAAAAAGTGAGCGAATGTGGAACTTGAATTTCTAATTTCTAATTACTAATTACTAATTTCAAATACGTTTCAATGGCTTGTTTGATCTCGCTGATGCAGATGTATTCGTCGGCGGAGTGGGAGCGTGCTGACTCTCCGGGGCCCAGTTTCAGCGAGGGGAACGGCATCAGTGCCTGATCACTCAGGGTGGGGGAGCCGAACGGTGTCATGCCTAAAGCCACGCAACGCTGCACTAACGGATGGTCAGCGGGAATGGATGACGAGCTCAGACGGAACGAACGGGCCTTCAAGGTGCTGCGTGTGTGCTCGTCGATGATGCGGAACGCCTCCTCGTTGGTGTAAAGCTCATTGGTGCGCACGTCGATGATGAAGTCGCAACGGTCGGGCACCACGTTGTGCTGCGTGCCGCTGTTGATGACGGTTACTGACATCTTCACCGGTCCTAACAACGGACTGACCCGCTTAAACTGATAGTCGCGCAGCCAGACAAGGTCGTCCAGCGCTTCGTTGATGGCGTTGATGCCCTCGTTGCGCGCCGCATGTCCGCTCTTGCCGTGTGCCGTGGCGTCAATCACCATGAGCCCCTTCTCAGCAATGGCGGGCTGCATGCCCGTCGGTTCGCCCACGATGGCCACGTCAATCGGCGGCAACTGAGGCAGTGCCAGTGCAATGCCGTTCTGTCCGGAAACCTCCTCTTCGCACGAAGCGAGGAAGACTAAGTTGAAAGGAAGCCCCCCTTTCGTCCCCCGAGGGGGACACATTACCTGTTGCAAAACATTTGTGTCCCCCTCGGGGGACGAAAGGGGGGCTTCGTTTTTCACTATCCTATACACCGTCAGCAGGCTCACCAAGCCGCCGCCGCAGTCGTTGGCACCCAGTCCGTAGAGGCGGTCACCCTCTAACGTCGGCTTGAACGGGTCGCGTGTCCATGTCTTCACGGGCTTCACCGTGTCGATGTGGGCGTTGAGCAGCAGCGTCGGTTTGCTGTTGTCCAGGTCTTCCCACGCTGCAATGTTGTTGCCGAAGCGCTGAGGGTTAAGCCCCCAAGCCTTCATCTGCTGTTCCATCACGTCGGCTGCCAGTGCTTCGTCGCGGCTGATGCTGGGCTTGGCAATGAGACACTCCAGCAATTCCACCGCCTCATCGGTATATTTCTTGATGTCCATCATGAGTGCAAAGTTACGATATTTTTTTCTATTTATTTGTTTTTCTGCCGAATAATTTGTGTCTTTGCTGACTTATTCGTACCTTTGCAGGAACAAACAAAAGGAGAGCGTATGCAAATAAACAGTCACATGTCGGTGCTTATCCGCGACCTGGCGGCCCACTGGGGACAGCGTGAGGCGCTGATTTATCAGGACTTCGGCGGCGAGGAGTGGAAATCATGTTCATGGCAGCAGTTTGCCGACACGGTGCGAAAGGCGTCGAAGGCACTGCTCAGCATGAGTGTGCAGCCACAGGAGAACATCGGTATCTTCTCGCAGAACTCGGTGCAATATCTGTTTACCGACTTCGGCGCGTGGGGTGTGCGTGCTACCACCATCCCGTTCTATGCCACCAGTTCGGAACAGCAGATACAGTTCATGCTCAACGATGCCCATGTGCGCCTGCTCTTCGTGGGCGAACAGGACCAGTATGACAAGGCACACCGCATCTTCTCGTTCTGTCCGTCGCTGGAACGCATCATCGTCTTCGACCGCCGTGTGCAAATCAGCAGCCACGACCCCCACACCATCTATTTTGATGACTTCCTGCGCCAGGGCGAGACGGCAGAGTTCGACGACCAGCTGGAGCAGCGCTACGCCGAGGCATCGATGGACGAGACGGCCAACATTCTCTACACCAGCGGCACGACGGGCGACTCGAAGGGCGTCATCCTGACCTTCGGGCAGTTCCATGCCGCGTTCGAGGCCAACAACAAGTGCGTGCCCGTGACCGACAAGGACCGCGTGATGAACTTCCTGCCCTATACTCATATCTTCGAGCGCGGGTGGGCCATCTTTGCCATGACGAAAGGTGCCACGATGATTGTCAACACCTATCCGCAACAGGTGCAACAGTCTATGCGTCAGACCCATCCCACGTGCATGTCATCAGTTCCCCGCTTCTGGGAGAAGGTCTACATGGGCGTGCAGGAGCAGATAGACAACGCCAACCCCGCCAAGCGTGTGCTCTTCCAGCATGCGCTGGCCGTCGGAAAAAAGCATAACATTGACTACCTGAGCCGCGGGCAGAAGCCCCCCATGGCGCTGCACTTGGAGTACGAAATGCTCAATCGCACGGTGTTCTCGCTCGTGCGCAAGGAGCTGGGACTGGAGAACGCCAACTTCTTCCCCACGGCAGGCGCCGCTGTGTCGGCCCACGTGGAGGAGTTTGTCCACTCGATAGGCATTGACATGATTGTGGGTTATGGCCTCACAGAGTCGTTGGCCACGGTCAGCTGCGACCATCGCGGCGAGCCTTTCACGGTGGGTTCCGTAGGCCGTCCCATTGATTCCATCAAGATCAAGATCAGTCCCGAGGGCGAGATACTGCTGAAAGGCCCCACCATCACCCGTGGTTACTACAACCGCGACGACATCAACCGCACGGCGTTCGACGAGGAAGGCTACTTCCGCACGGGCGACGCCGGCTACATGAAAGACGGTGAGCTGTTCCTGAAGGAGCGCATCAAGGACCTGTTCAAGACGTCGAACGGCAAGTACATCGCACCGCAGATGATAGAGTCGAAGCTGTTAGTCGACAAATACATTGACCAAATAGCCGTCATCGCCGACCAGCGTAAGTTCGTCTCGGCACTCATCATACCCGAATACAAGCTGCTGGAGGAATACGCCGCCAAGCACAACATCTACTACAAGGACCGCGAGGACCTCTGTCGCAACCGCGAAATCTACGACATGATGATGGAGCGCATAGACACCCTGCAACAACAACTGGCCCACTACGAGCAAGTCAAGCGCTTCACCCTGCTGCCCCACCACTTCTCCATGGATCGTGGAGAACTGACCAACACACTCAAAATCAAACGCCGCGTATTAAACGAAAATTACAAAGACTTAATCGAGAAGATGTATTTCGATTAAGAAATTAGGAATTAGGAATTAGAAATTAGAAATTATGATTACCTGATTATGCTGCAACGTAAAGAGAATATTATCTTAAAGAAGACTGAAGCATTTGCAGACAGAGTGATTAAGATGCACAACTATTTGAAATACAGTAAGCATCGTGATTCAGATATTCTCAAGCAGATACTAAGAAGCGGCACGAGTATAGGTGCAAACACGGCAGAGAGCAGGTTCGCGCAGAGTGAAGCGGATTTTGTCAGTAAGCTAAGCATAGCTTTGAAGGAAGCGAATGAAACAAGATATTGGCTTCAACGCCTGAGAGGTGGAGGCTACATAACTGAAGCAGAGTTTGACTCTATGTTAAAAGATAATGAAGAAATAATAAGTATATTAGTAAAAATTACGGGAACAATGAAAAGGAAGCTACAGAAGTAATCATAATTTCTAATTCCTAATTTCTAATTCCTAATTTAGAAAAGAATAATGATCACACAAGACCAATTAAAAGATGTGCTCGACAGAGCGGATAAGCTCAGGCACTATTTGAAGATAGACGAGAAGCAGATGGAGTTCGAGGAGGAGGACTTGCGTACGCAGGCGCCGGACTTCTGGGACGACCCGAAACGTGCCGAGGAACAGATGAAGAAGGTGAAGAGCATCAAGCGGTGGCTGGATGGCTATAAGCTTGTGCGCACGCTGGCCGATGAACTGCAGCTGGCCTTCGACTTCTACAAGGACGAGATGGTCACCGAACAGGAGGTGGATGAGGACTATCGCAAGGCCATCAAGGCCATTGAGGACCTGGAACTGATGAACATGCTGCGCCAGAAGGAGGACCCGATGGACTGCGTGCTGAAGATCAACTCCGGTGCCGGCGGCACGGAGAGTCAGGACTGGGCCTCGATGCTGATGCGCATGTATCAGCGTTGGGCTGAGGCACACGGCTACAAGGTCACCATCTCGAACCTTCTCGACGGCGATGAGGCCGGCATCAAGAGCGTCACCATGCAGATAGAAGGCGGCGAGTATGCCTACGGTTACCTGAAGTGCGAGAACGGCGTGCACCGTCTGGTGCGTGTCAGTCCGTTCAATGCGCAGGGCAAGCGCATGACGTCGTTCGCCTCGGTGTTTGTCACGCCGCTCGTCGACGACACCATCGAGGTGTTTGTTGACCCCGCCAAGCTCTCGTGGGACACGTTCCGCTCGTCAGGTGCCGGCGGACAGAACGTCAACAAAGTGGAGTCAGGCGTGCGTCTGCGCTACTGGTACACCGACCCTGACACCGGCGAGGAAGAGGAAATCCTCATTGAGAACACCGAGACGCGCGACCAACCGAAGAACAAGGAGCGCGCACTGAAGCTGCTGAAGTCGCAACTCTACGACCGCGCCATGAAGAAACGCTTGGAAGCGCAGGCGAAGATTGAGGCCGGCAAGAAGAAGATAGAGTGGGGCAGCCAGATACGCTCGTATGTCTTCGACGACAAGCGCGTCAAAGACCACCGCACGAACTACCAGACCAGCGACGTGGACGGCGTGATGAACGGCAAGATTGACGAGTTCATCAAGGCTTACCTGATGGAGTTCCCGACCATTGACAATGAGTAATTAAAAAAGAATAAATGTTAAACCTTTAAAGAAAAGTTATGAGTCAGAAAGCAAAGGCTCGTCGTGCAGCCCGTGAAGCACGACAGGAAAAAGAAGGAAAGCAAATCGTGAACTGGGTGTTCGGCATACTGATTGCCGCAGCCGTGTTGTTCCTCATTCTCCAAGTAGTCTGATGGCAGGCATGGAGATTGAGCGTAAGTTCCTCGTGCTTGACCAGTCGTTCAAGCACGAGGCTTATGCGCACAGCAGCATCAAGCAGGGCTACATCTGCAGTGAGCGTGGCCGCACGGTGCGTGTCCGTCGGCGTGACGACAAGGCATACCTCACCATCAAAGGCCCCAGCCTTGACGGGGGACTGTCGCGTTATGAGTTTGAGAAGGAAATAACCACCGAGGAAGCCGAACAGCTGTTCTGTCTCTGCGAGCCGGGCGTGGTGGAAAAGACGCGCTGGCTGGTCAAAAGCGGTGCCCACACGTTCGAAGTGGATGAGTTCTCGGGCGACAATGCCGGGCTCATCATGGCCGAAGTGGAGCTTGGCAGTGCCGACGAAGCGTTTGTGAAGCCCGCCTTCATCGGCGATGAAGTGACGGGCGACCGCCGTTACTATAATAGTTCGCTGCGTGCACATCCCTACAAAGAGTGGCACCACCGGCCACTGAGCAAGGGGGAGCGGGCCCGAACAAACACACATTCCTGCTAAAGTATGATACGTTTCGTGTTGCTGTTGCTGTTTAGAATCAATTGTGCTGACGTTGTTGGCCAAGAACGTCAGACGGATGATTCGTTGTATTACTTGTTTGAAGAAACCATTGCAGGTCTGCAAAGGCAATACGACGAGGATGTCATGGCCAACAGCATCTATAATATTTTTGTATGGATTATTGGTTTCTTCGTTGTTCTATTGATAGGTGCATTAATCTATCAATACATGACGCAGACATACGCCGTGAAGATTGACGAAACAGAGAAGTCACTTATACAAGCCCAACAGCGAATAGCCTTCTTAGAGGGTGCCGAAGGCGAGCATAGTGAAGAGATAAACTCTCTGCGTAAGAGGATGGTTATACTTCAACAGCAGTCAAACGAGCAATTAGGACTTGGCAAGAAGATGTATGATGTGGTAAGAAATGGTGAAAAACTGAGTGTGACAGACAACGAACGTTGGCTGATAAAGTACTTTTCCGTGTTGCATTATGAAAAGTACAATCAATGGCAACAAGAGTATAAACACCTTTCAGACAGGCTGCTGACATTCCTTATTCTGAAAGAAATGGGGAAAACAGATTCAGACATTAAACGCATATTGTCTATCAGTGACGTTGCCTTCCGTGCAACTAAGTCCCGATTGAACAGGAACAAGCGATAAAGCTGTGACAATTTTCTTTGTTTCAATAGTCTTTTTTTGTTCTTAATGCGTTGATAAAAAGGTGTTTGCGCCGTGTTTTTAATTTGTCACACCCCCCAAAAAAAGTTTCACTTTCTTTTGGATTATTACAAAGAGATTTCTACTTTTGCATCATTAAATAGCTTTCCGGAAGAATTATTTTTTCAGACCAAACTGCCAAGGCGTGGAAACCGAAAGACGAAAAGAGTAGGTAAAGTAAAAAATCTTTGTTTCATGATAAAAAATTTGTTTCTTTTAATTTTAGCTATTGCGGTATCGTTGAATTTCTCTTCATGCTCAAATAATGACAATGATGATTTTAATGAAGTTACCATAGAAATTACACCAATCGGAGAAATGCTATCAGCAATTGTGGAAAATACAGAATTTGGAAAGGAAGTTATCTTCTTAACATGCAATACTGATGGCAGCTATTTCGTATCATTTACTTCTATGGAATCAGAAAAAGAATCATCGGCAATGACTAGAGCGACAAATGATGATTGGCACTTCGCTGGAACAGTTAAGGGAAAGTTGTCCGCCCTTAGATTAGCGAGTGATTTATCAAGCAAACTTTCTAGTGATAGAGTCGTTTTACTCAAGATTGTTCCGACAGGAAATGAAGGAGAATGGAATGTTTATTGGAAGTATGATGATTAATAACCGATTATTGCCGTTAGTGAGGACAGGTCTCCTGTCCATGATACTGGTTATGGGGTTGACATGGGCCGTGCGCTTTTTGAGTATCTCGGCTGATGGCGTGCTGATGTGCCTCATAATTGTGTTGCTATCCGCAAGCATTGTGCTACAGTTATGGCTCAAGAAAAGACCAGAATGGCTGTTGCTGATGATTGAAGCCGTCGCCTTACTTGTTATGCTACTATTCACTTTCGAGATGTTGCTGCCTTTCAAGTATAGCTTGTTCTAATAGTTCGTCACGAAAGTCCTGGTTCTTTATCGGTTGAATCAGGACTTTTTTGATTTGTGCAACGGAGCAAATAGGTCAAGAATAAATTGACAAGAAAAACTTTCTGAATGGACAAAGTGCTGCCACCGGATTGTCAAACGAGAATTGCAAGAATGTCATTCGTAAAGTGACATTCCGTCAATTATTTTTTGCTGTTCTGACGCCTGATGCTCTCATTGCTATTCCGACAAGGACGGCAAGTGTGACGCCGGCAGTATTGGCCACCAAGTCCATCCAGTCGCCGTTGCGGGTAGTGGTGGCATACTCTTGCAATAATTCTAACAGCCCGCTCATCAGGATAGGAGCAAGCCATGCCCACGTGAAGAGCTTAAGAGCGTTACAAGCGCGGTGGCTTCTTAAATATTCCAGCCAAATAACGCTGCACGTGCCGCCGTACATCACCAAGTGTGTCCACTTGTCAATGAACTGAACTTCGTCAAACGGCGTTTCGGGAAAGAACGGGGTTAATGACAATATCCATATCAGGGCGATACAGACCAGCGAAAACGGGTATTTTCTTACAAATCGAAGCATTTTCTTTGACTTTTGTTTGAATTTGGGTGCAAAAGTAAAAAATAATTATGGATTATGAATTATGTATTATGATTTATTTTGTACTTTTGCAAACGAATTAAGAAGAATGTTGCGATGACTAATTCGGAAAGACCCAATTTTGGAAGCACCATCGGTGTCATTCTGGCCACGGCTGGCTCAGCTGTCGGTCTGGGCAATGTGTGGCGCTTTCCCTATATGACGGGACAGAACGGCGGCGCCGCCTTTGTCCTCATCTACATCGGTTGCGTGCTGCTCTTAGGTATTCCTTGCATGCTGAGTGAGTTCATCATTGGCCGCAGGGCGCAGGCCAACACCGCCCGTGCCTACAGTAAGCTGGCTAACGGAACGCCTTGGCGGCTGATCGGCTACTTCGGCGTCATCACGGGCTTCCTCATCACGAGCTATTATGTGGTGGTCTCCGGCTGGTGCTTGCAGTACATCTATGCCTCTGCGGTAGGCTCTCTGCAAGGCGATCCTGATTACATCAAGACCTACTTCGACACCTTCTCCACCCATCCGTGGAAGCCTGCGCTGTGGATGCTGGTGTTCATCCTGATCTGTCACTTCATCATTTCCCGCGGCGTGGAGAAAGGCATTGAGCGCGGTTCCAAGCTCATGATGCCCCTGCTCTTCATCCTGCTCATCGTCATTGCCGTGGCGTCGTGCCTGATGCCCGGGGCCAGCGGCGGCATCCGTTTCCTGTTCAGTCCCGACTTCTCGAAGGTGAACGGCGACGTGTTTCTCGGTGCTTTGGGTCAGGCGTTCTATTCGCTCAGTCTGGGCATGGGCTGTCTGTGCACCTATGCCAGCTATTTCAAGCGCGACACCCACCTGACGAAGTCTGCCGTGCAGATTATTTCCATCGACACGCTCATTGCCATCCTTGCGGGTCTCATGATTTTCCCCGCTTTCTTTGCCACCTATCGTGAGCAGGCCACGGAACTGCTGGCCAGCACCGACCCTGCCGCCGTCAGGCAGTATTGCGGTCCCGGGCTGGTGTTCATCACCCTGCCCAACGTGTTTCAGCAGGCTTTCTCCGGCGTGCCGTTGCTGGGGCAGCTGGTGGCGCTCATGTTCTACGCGCTGCTCTCCTTGGCCGCTCTCACGTCGCTGATGTCACTGCACGAGGTGAGCACAGCCTTCTTCCACGAAGAGCTGAACATCTCGCGCAAGCGTGGCGCAGCGCTCGTCACGGTCCTGTGTGCCTTCATCGGCCTGTTCTGCGCTTTGTCCTATGGTGACACACGCAGTTGGCTGATAGTGGGCGGCAAGTCGCTGTTCGACTGGTTCGACTTCCTCACCGGACAGATATTCCTGCCGATGGGTGGTCTGCTCACCAGTCTGTTCTTAGGCTGGTACGTGCCGAAGCACATCATCCGCGACGAGCTGACCAACGGCGGCACCCTGCGCGGCCGCATCTTTACGCTTTACCTTTTCTGCGTGCGCTTCGTCTGTCCTCTGGCCATCATGCTCGTCTTCCTCAATGGACTGAAGATCATTTAACGCTATACACGGGCGTGCACGGTAATCATAATTACTCATTACTAATTCCTAATTCCTAATTAAAAAGTAATCATAATTTCTAATTCCTAATTACTAATTTCTAATTAAAAAAGGGAATAATGTTCAAGGAGTTCTTCTATATGCGCAAGTCTGACCGGCAGGTGCTGCTGTTCCTGCTTGCCGTGGGTGCCGTGGCGGTGCTTGTGCTGTTGCTGACGGGGCAGCGTGAAGCTACGCCGCTGGCTGACGTCGGTACTGACTCGACACGGCTTGCCGCTGACGGCTATGCCGACCGCCAGCCGCTCTACTACCGGCAGGACGGTACTGCGTCGCCCGAGCGCTTCGCCTTCGATCCCAACACCGCCGACTCCACCCAGTTGCTGCGGCTCGGGCTGCGGCCGTGGCAGGTGCGTAATATATATAAGTATCGCGCGCGTGGCGGCGTCTATCGTCATAAGGAAGACTTTGCGCGGCTCTACGGTCTGACCGTGCAGGAATATCGTGAGCTGGAGCCTTACATCCGCATTTCGCCTGACTACAGCATGCCGGCTGCCACACTGGTCGGCGAGGCTGAGCACCATGAGCGCGACACGCTGAAATATCCCGTCAAGGTGGAGGTGCCGCAGAGCGTCAACCTCAACACCACGGACACCATGCTCCTGCGCAAGGTGCCGGGCATTGGCACCGCCTTTGCCCGCCGCATCATCAGCTACGGCCAGCGGCTCGGCGGCTACGTCAGCACTGAGCAGCTGCGCGAGATAGAGGATTTCCCTGTTGAGGCCATCTCTTACTTCACCGTCAACCGTCCCGCCACGCACCGCATCAACCTCAACCAGCTCACGCTTAACCAGCTGCAGCGTCATCCCTACATCAACTTCCATCAGGCCAAGGTCATCATCGAGTACCGACGCCTGCGCGGTCCGCTGCAAAGCCTGCAAGACCTGCGTCTGCACCGCGACTTCCCTGACGATGCCATCCGCCGCTTGGAACCCTATGTGGAATTTTAATAGAACCGCTGACTTTACAATAAACTTAAAACCTTACGACAATGAAGAAAATCTTATTTACACTCCTGATGCTCTGCCTGTCCACGTTGGGCTATTCGCAGACCATGCGCAGTGCCAGTAACTCCTACATCGGCAAGATTGAGAATGACGGCACCATCCGCAATGCCAACAATGCCTACGTCGGCAAGATAGAGCGTGACGGCACCATCCGCAACGCCGGCAACGCCTACGTCGGCAAGATTGAGAGCAACGGCACCATCCGCAATGCCGGCAACGCCTATGTCGGCAAGGTGGAGAGCGACGGCACCGTGCGCAACGCCAGCAATGCGTATGTCGGCAAGATTGAGAACGACGGCACCGTGCGCAATGCCAGCAACGCCAGCATTGGCTCTGCCCGGGGCGTGCCCAAGACCTACGCCGCCGTGCTGTTCATGTTCGACTTCTTGAAGTGACGCACTCCTGCGGTACAGCATTATAGATTCTGCGGGGCGGAACACACCGTTTCGCGGTACATTACTATTCATTTCCAATCGTCCAGCTCGGGCTGCGCGATCGTCCACCTCCAGCTGCGCGATCGCGCAGCCCGGGCTGGACGCTCCGAAAAAGCCAGTCTTGTACCTCGGAACGGTGCTTTCTGCCCCGCAGAATCCTTTGTTTTCACCCTGCGAGAGGGGGTTGCGCCTCAATTACTTCCGCCGGGTAACCACGACCGACAGGAGCATCGAAAGCACGAGGACGCCAAAAATGATGATAAGGCTGACAAGTGTCGGAACCTCGATGTGAGGCATGTTGATGTTGACCCCCAGCAGGGAACCGAGGGCATTGATGTACTCGTTCATGGCCAGCAGCATTTTCACGCCAACAAACATGAGAATGATGCCAAGTCCGTATTTCAGGTAAGTGAAATATTTAGCGACAGCAGCCAGTGCGAAGTAGAGAGCCCGGAGGCCGAGAATGGCGAAGATGTTGGAGGTGAGCACGATGAACGGGTCGCGGCTGACCGAGAACACGGCGGGGATGCTGTCGACGGCAAAGGCGACATCAGTGGTCTCGATGACCAACAGGGCCACGAAGAGCGGCGTTGCCAGGCGCTTGCCGTTTTCGCTGACGAAGAACCGGTCACCATGCATCTTGTCTGTCACGGGATAGACCTTGCGGAACCAACGCACGATGATGTTCTGCGAGGGGTCTGTCTGCTCGTCGTCATCGTGCACAAGCATCTTTCCGCCCGTATAGAGCAGGAACAGTCCGAACAGGCCCAGCACCCACTCGAACCGCTCGACCATGGCTGCACCGGCAAAGATAAAAATGCTGCGCAGCACCAATGCACCGAAGATGCCCCAGAAGAGCACTTCATGCTGATATTTCCGCTCGATGCCGAAGAACGAGAACAGCATGAGGAAAACGAACAGGTTGTCCATGGACAGCGACTTCTCTATCAGATAACCTGCCAGAAACTCCATGGCTTTCTCGTGCGGTTCGTGGGGATAGAACAGGTAGATGCCTGCACAGAACACCAACGAGATGCCAATCCAGATGGCGGTCATCTGCAGGGCCTCCTTGACATTGACTTCATGCTGCCCCTTGCGGCCAAACATCTTCAAGTCGGCCACAAGCATCAGCAATACTAAAGCATAAAAAACAATCCACGCCCAGAGGGGCATACCCATGATGGTTATCATATTATTTCCTTTTCGTTTTTTCGAGTGCAAAGTTACACATTGTCTTTATACAAATCGAAAGATTCGTGTTACAATGTTGTTACAGCATTGTAATTAACGGTGATAAACGGGGTCAGTCGATATTTCATAGGGGTAACCTTTTTTGAATATCGGATATTTTTCTTACCTTTGCTGCATGGAAGACAAAGGTTTGTTGATGCTGGCACGGTTAGTGCTGCCCAAGGAGGTACTTGACAACTTCTTGATAAC
>JAFUSC010000055.1 GCA_017467705.1 Prevotella sp.
AATGTAATATAATCTATATTACAACGCAATTTAGTCTATATTACATTGTAAAATAGACTATATTACAAATCAACTATGCCCGTTTGTCAATCCGTTTGTGGAAGTTTGACAAACCGTATATGCCTGTCTGTCAAGCCGTTTGTGGCCGTTTACCACACGAAGAAAGCCACCGATTCTCACGAACCGGTGGCTTACGCAAAATTTTAATATTAACCTTTTAAATCAAATTCGTTCCCTTCCCCTTCCGGGGCGCAGCGACAAGTCAGCAACCGCCGTACACGTTTCACAACGTTACCCGCCCTGCATGGGAACCTGTTTCTTTAATCGTCCCAGTCGTCGAAGTCACCGCCGCGGGCAAAGCTCTCGTCTGTGCTTGTATATTCATCACCGGGAGTGCCGCTGCCTGACTCTAAACCACCGCCAGAAACAGCAAGCAGGCTGTTTGACATGTTCACTTTCACCACGTCCATCGTGGGATTGATATATTGCTTTTTCATTTTTCAGTTCCTTTCTTTTTCTAATGAATAACTTTTCTCTTTTTGTCTAAGGATTTTAAGGATTTAAAGGATTTATTCCTTTTGAGTCCCCTATTCCTTTCTTTTTTGTCTAAGGAGTCAAGGAGATAAGGAGTTTGCTATTGCGTTTATTCCTTTTAATCCTTTAAATCCTTAGGCTATTTACATTCTCCGTAGGCAAGCCTCCCCCTTCGGGGAGGTTTGGAGGGGGCTTTTACTTCACAACCACCTTTTTGCCGTTCATGATGTAGATGCCTTTCGTCGGGTTCTCCACCTCGCGGCCATCCAGCGTGTAATAACGGTTATGGTTATTGTTTCACGGTTCACGTTCTCAATGCCCGTCGTGTCGTCAAAGCCGAAGCCTTCACGAGCAGCATCTACGGGAACAGCCAAGTAAGCCTTGTTAGCAGCAAGGTCAAAAGCTGCGCCGTCAGCAGCACCCCACCAGAAACCTATCGTCGAGCCGTTGTGCATGGTCAAACGATAGAACAGCGTATTGGCAGCCGTCATAGCAGAAGCCGTAATGCCATCGTCGCCAGAACCTTTCAGCATGTTGCCGCTTCCAAGTAACGATGTACCACCAGTGGTTGGAGCAAGAACAAACTTTTTGGCAGTTGCTGAGGAAACCAAAACTCCCGTATTTGCAGGAACAATGTCACCTGTGTCATAGTTGGAAAGTTGCAACTTACCGCTTACAACCTTTACCTCAGACACAGTAAGAACAGAAGGAACAACAAATGCCACAGAACTACTATAAGTTCCAAAGAATTGACTTCCATCAGTACATGCGGAGTTGATGGTTACTTCACCTGCTTCAATAAGAGTCACATCCCACTGAGTATCTTTATAGCCGCCTATTTTTGCGCTCTGCTGATTAGCCTGCAAATACCAGTCCTTGGAACTTGCTGTATACTTTCCAATTTTGATACCTTTACCTGTACCTTCTTTGGTATCGCCGCTGGTAAGTGTCATCACGAATTCGTCTTCAAGCAGATAAGACTGACCATTTGAAGAATGAGGACGAACGTAATAGCCGTTAGGTGTTTGTAATGTCCACCCGCCTGTGACTTGTGTAAATAGGATAGGCATGGCATTTGCAATGTCCGTTGCAGCAGCGTTAGTTACTTTCGTATCCTTAGCATCAGTTGATGGAGCGTAATACTGTGAATATTCAACACTGCTACTGGTATACACACCTTTAATGTAATACCACTTACCACTGACAACATTACTGGGTGATTTGATTTCATCACCAGGAGCTGCCCACACACTTGCACTTCCTGCTACGAGGGCGCATAGCAGGAGCATCGTTTTAAGTAAACTTAATTTTCTCATAATGTTTTGTTTTTGTTAAAGTTAATATTGTAATTGTTATATCTGAGATATTTCACAGACGCACACGACAAAAGCGTGGAACTGATATGCTCCACATCCCTGTTCTGAGGTCCTGAGAAAACCCACCAAAAAAAGATATAAAGGTAACAGGCCACGCTAAACGCGTGAACCATTGTCACTCCATCTTGTTTTGGTTTGAAATTTCTCAGGTTTCAGAACACAAGATAGAAGCACAACGCTTCAGTTTTTCCAAATGTCGGCCACCCGCCGAAGCGAATGGCGTTGCAAAGGTAAAAATAAAAATCCGAACTGCCAAGCGATTCGGATTATTTTTCTTGCAGGGAGGCTCCACAGACACAAGAAACAAGAATCTTCAGGCAGACCAACAAAATTTCGCGGAAAAACTTGCAGGATTCGCGGAAATGTCGTACCTTTGCACCCGTTCAGTGGAATGAGGGGCTCGGAAGAGCTCCTCATTCTTATTATAATGACAAGAACGTATATGATATGATAGAAAAGAACACAGTAAAGACATTAGTTGAAGAGTGGCTGGGGGGTAATGATTACTTCCTCGTGGATGTGAACATGACGCCCGACGGCCGCATTGTAGTGGAAATTGACCATGCCGACGGCGTGTGGATAGAGGACTGCGCTGAGCTGAGCCACTTCCTGCAGGAACGCTTAGGCGAGGAACTGGACGACTATGAGCTGGAGGTAGGCTCGGCCGGACTGGGACAGCCGTTCAAGGTGGCACAGCAGTACGTCAACCACATCGACAAAGAGGTGGAGGTGCTGACAGCCGACGGCAAGAAGCTGAAAGGCATACTGACAGCCGTGGACGGCGAACAGTTCACCGTCAGCGTAGAAGAGAAGCAGAAGGTGGAAGGCAAGAAACGCCCCGTGACGGTCAGCGTTGACCACACGTTCCGCATGAACGAGGTGAAGTCAACCAAGTATCTGTTGAATTTCAAATAAGAAAAAAATAAAGTTATGGCATTAAAGAAAGACAAAGGCCCGTCAATGATTGAGACCTTTCAGGAATTTAAGGAGACGAAGAACATTGACCGTACCACACTGGTAAGCGTGCTGGAGGAAAGCTTCCGCAACGTGATTGCCAAGATGTTCGGCTCTGATGAGAACTTCGACGTGATTGTAAACCCCGACAAGGGTGACTTTGAAATCTATCGCAACCGCATCGTCGTGGCCGACGGTGAGGTGCAGGACGAGAACAAGCAGATCTCGCTCACGGAAGCACAGAAGATTGAGCCCGACTACGAGGTGGGCGAGGAAGTGAGTGAGCGCGTAGAGTTTGCCAAGTTCGGCCGTCGCGCCATCCTGAACCTGCGCCAGACACTGGCATCGAAGATTCTGGAACTGGAGCACGACTCCTTATATAATAAGTATAAGGACAAGGTGGGCCAGATTGTCTCAGGTGAGGTGTACCAGATGTGGAAGCGCGAAGTGCTGCTGATTGACGACGAGGGCAACGAGCTGCATCTGCCGAAGGGCGACCAGATTCCCAACGACAACTACCACAAGGGTGAGACCGTGCGCGCCATCGTGAAGGAAGTGCAGAACGAGAACAACAACCCGCGCATCATCCTGAGCCGCACCAGCCCGCAGTTCCTGGAGCGTCTGCTGGAAGCTGAGGTGCCCGAGATCAACGACGGCCTCATCACCATCAAGCGCATTGCCCGCATGCCAGGTGAGCGCGCCAAGGTTGCCGTTGAGAGCTACGACGAGCGCATCGACCCCGTGGGCGCCTGCGTCGGCGTGAAGGGCAGCCGTGTGCACGGCATCGTGCGCGAACTGGGCGGCGAGAACATCGACGTCATCAACTACTCAAACAACATCCAGCTCTTCATCCAGCGTGCTCTGTCGCCGGCCAAGGTGACGGAAATCAAGCTCAACGCCGACGAGCACAAGGCCGAGGTCTACCTGCAGCCTGAGGAAGTGAGCCTCGCCATCGGTCGCAGCGGTATGAACATCAAGCTGGCCTCCATGCTCACCGAGTTCACCATTGACGTGTTCCGCGTGCTCAACGACGCCGAAGAGGACGAGGACATCTACCTCGAAGAGTTCTCTGACGAAATTGACCAGTGGATCATCGACGCCATCAAGGCCATCGGTCTCGACACAGCCAAGGCCGTCATCAACGCTCCGCGCGAGATGCTCATCGAGAAGGCCGACCTGGAAGAGGAAACCGTTGACCACGTACTTGAAGTGCTGAAGGCAGAGTTTGAATAGTTCATAGTCAAGAGTTCATAGTTCATAGTTGGGCTGCGCCCTGCCGTGGATTATGAACTGCAGAGAACTATGAACTATGAATTATGAACTATGAACTGAAAAAAGTATGAGTATAAGATTAAATAAAGTATTATCAGAACTGAACATAGGACTTCAGACGGCTGTCGACTTCCTGAAGAACAAGAAGGGCCTCGGTGAGATAGAAGACGAACCGAAGCTCAGCACGAAGATCAGCGACGAACAGTATGAGGCGCTGGTCAACGAGTTCAAGGGCGACAAGGACATGAAGAGCGAAGCCGAGAAGATTTTTCCCAAGAAGCCCAAGGAAAAGAAGCCCGAGAAGCCTGCCAAGGCTGAGGAACTGCTGGAGCAACAGCAACGTCCGCAGTTCAAGCCGCTGGGGAAGATTGACCTCGACAGTCTGGGCAAGAAGCCTGCACAACCGGCGAAGCCCGCAGAGCCTGCCAAGCCTGCACAACCGGTAGAGGCCGACAAGCCCGCCAAGCAAGAAGTCGCCAGCGAGGTGAAGAAGGAACTGGCTCCCGCCAAGCAGGAGCCTGCCACCGCCGCTGCACAGCCGGCGAAGGAACAGAAAGAGACGCCCGCACAGCCGGAACAGGCTGCGCCCGTGAAAGCTGCTGAACCGGAAACCAAGAACAAGCCCGCCGAATCAGCTGCCGCACCGAAGGTGGAGAAGAAGCCCGTGGTTGACGCACCTGAGACGGATGACAACGAAAAGGCCAACGGCCCGGAAATCTACACGCTGAAGAGCGAGAAGAAGATGGCGCCGAAGGTGAACGTGCTGGGTAAGATTGACCTGTCAAGCATCAACCAGAGCACGCGCCCCAAGAAGAAATCGAAGGAAGAGCGTCGCAAGGAACGTGAGGAGAAAGCTGCCCAGCAGAAGAGTGCCAACGGCGAGCGCAAGAAGCGTGAGCGCATACGCAGCGGCAAAGAGCGCGTTGACATTGAGGCAGCTGCCAACCAGAGCAACCAGCAACAGCAGGGCGGCGGCAAGAAGAATAAGAACAACCAGCAGGGCAACCAGCAACAAGGCGGTCAGCAGGGCGGCAAGAGCAAGAAGAAAAATCGTCCCGTGAAGCCGCTGGAGGTGGACGAAGAGGCCGTAGCACGTCAGGTCAAGGAGACACTGGCCCGCCTCACGTCGAAAAACCAGAACAAGAAGGGCGCCAAGTATCGCCGCGAGAAGCGCGACGCCGTACAGGAGCGTCTGAATGAAGAGCTGGCCGAGCAGGCAGCAGAGAGCAAGGTGCTCAAGCTGACTGAGTTCGTGACCGTGTCAGAGCTGGCCACGATGATGAACGTGCCCGTCACGAAGGTCATCGGCACCTGCATGAGCATCGGCATCATGGTGAGCATCAACCAGCGTCTGGACGCTGAGACCATCAACATCGTGGCCGATGAGTTCGGATTCAAGACAGAGTACGTCAGTGCCGAAGTGCAGAACGCCATTCAGGAAGAGGCCGACGACGAAAACGATCTCATTCCCCGTGCACCGATTGTCACCGTCATGGGACACGTTGACCACGGTAAGACTTCGCTGCTTGACCACATCCGCAACACGAACGTCATTGCAGGTGAGGCCGGCGGCATCACGCAGCACATCGGTGCCTACAACGTGAAGCTGAAGGACGGACGCCGCATCACGTTCCTCGACACGCCGGGTCACGAAGCCTTCACCGCCATGCGTGCCCGCGGTACGCAGGTGACGGATATTGCCATCATCATCATTGCTGCCGACGACTCGGTGATGCCTACCACAAAGGAGGCCATTGCCCACGCACAGGCAGCCAACGTGCCGATGGTGTTTGCCATCAACAAGATTGACAAGCCCGGCGCTAACCCCGACAAGATTCGTGAAGACCTGGCACAGATGAACCTCCTCGTTGAGGAATGGGGCGGCAAGTACCAGTGTCAGGAGATTTCGGCCAAGAAGGGAATGGGCGTCGACGAGCTGCTGGAGAAGGTGCTGCTCGAAGCTGAGATGCTCGACCTGAAGGCGAACCCCAACCGCAAGGCTACGGGTAGCATCATCGAGTCGAGTCTTGACAAGGGCCGTGGCTACGTCTCAACCGTGCTCGTCAGCAACGGAACCCTGAAGGTGGGCGACGTCGTCTTTGCCGGTACCAGCCATGGTAAGATCAAGGCGATGTTCAACGAGCGTAACCAGCGCATACAGGAAGCCCGCCCGGCTGAGCCTGCCATTATCCTCGGACTGAACGGAGCGCCGACGGCCGGTGACTCGTTCCACGTGATGGACACCGAGCAGGAGGCCCGCGAGATTGCCAACAAGCGCGAGCAGTTGCAGCGTGAACAGGGTCTGCGCACACAGCGCACACTGGGTCTTGACGACATTTCACACCGCATCGCACTGGGTGAGTTCCATGAACTGAACATCGTCGTGAAGGGTGACACCGATGGTAGTATCGAGGCCCTGAGCGACTCGTTCCTCAAGCTGTCCACCGAGAAGGTGCAGGTCAACGTCATCAACAAGGCCGTCGGCCAGATTTCGGAGAACGACGTCATGCTGGCCAGTGCTTCTGATGCCGTCATCGTCGGCTTCCAGGTGCGTCCTTCGTCTGACGCCCGCAAGCTGGCAGAGCGCAACGGTGTGGAAATCAACACCTACTCGGTCATCTATGATGCCATTGACGACATCCGCTCTGCCATGGAGGGTATGCTTGACAAGGTCATCAAGGAACAGGTTACCGGTGAGGTTGAAGTGCGCGAGGTCTACAAGATATCGAAGGTCGGCACCGTGGCCGGTGCAATGGTTACCGAGGGTAAGGTGCACCGCACCGACAAGGCCCGACTGGTGCGCGACGGTATCGTCGTTCACACCGGTGCCATCAATGCCCTGAAGCGCTATAAGGATGACGTGAAGGAAGTGGGTGCCAACTTCGAGTGCGGTATCTCGCTCGTCAACTTCAACGACATTCAGGTGGGCGACATCATCGAGACCTTCATGGAGATTGAGGTAGAACAGAAACTGTAATACAGTTCACAGTTCATAGTTCATAGTTCATAGTTTACAATCCACAGTCCAAATATCAGGTATCACCCCAACTATGAACTATGAACTATGGACTATGGACTATGGACTATGAACTATGAACTACGAACTATGGACTATGAACTGTGAACTATGAACTCAACGAGTAATGAGTTTGTCCGTCAGGTGGCCGAGCAGAAGTATGAGTTCGGCTTCACCACTGACGTGCATACGGAGATTATAGAGAAGGGACTAAACGAGGACGTCGTCAGGCTTATCTCTGCCAAGAAAGGTGAGCCCCAGTGGATGCTCGACTTCCGTCTCAAGGCTTTCCGTTACTGGCAGGAGCAGCAGGAACCCACGTGGGGACATGTCCACGTGCCGTCTATTGACTATCAGGCCATCAGTTATTATGCTGACCCGACGGCAAAGAAGGGGCAAGGAGCAGGGAGCAAGGGGCAAGGAGCAGGGAGCAAAGGGCAAGACGGGATAGACCCGGAACTGGAAAAAACCTTCGACAAGCTGGGCATCCCCTTGGAGGAACGACTGGCACTGAGCGGCAACACTGCCGTCGATGCCATCATGGACTCCGTCAGCGTGAAGACCACCTTCAAGGAGAAGCTGCGCGAGAAAGGGGTCATCTTCTGCTCCATCGGCGAGGCCATCAAGGAGCATGGCGAGCTGGTGCAGCAATATCTCGGCTCCGTCGTGCCTTACCGTGACAATTTCTTCGCCGCGCTCAACAGCGCAGTCTTCAGCGACGGCTCGTTTGTTTACATTCCTAAAGGCGTGCGCTGCCCCATGGAGCTGAGCAGCTACTTCCGCATCAACGCCCGCAACACAGGTCAGTTTGAACGTACGCTCATCGTGGCTGATGATGACTCTTACGTCAGCTACTTGGAGGGTTGCACCGCCCCCATGCGCGACGAGAACCAGCTGCATGCTGCCGTCGTTGAGATTGTCGTCATGAACCGCGCCGAGGTGAAATACTCTACCGTCCAGAACTGGTATCCCGGCGACGAACAGGGACGTGGCGGCGTGCTCAACCTCGTCACCAAGCGCGGCGACCTGCGCGGCGAGGGTTCCAAACTGTCGTGGACACAGGTGGAAACCGGCTCGGCCATTACGTGGAAATATCCTTCATGCGTTCTGCGTGGCGACAACAGCACCGCCGAATTCTATTCGGTGGCCGTCACCAACAACTATCAGGAGGCCGACACGGGCACGAAGATGATCCACATTGGCCGCAACACGAAGAGTACCATCATCTCAAAGGGCATCTCTGCCGGCCACTCGCAGAACTCTTACCGCGGACTGGTGCGCGCCACCAGCAACGCCGACAATGCCCGTAACTATTCCTCATGCGACTCGCTGCTCTTAGGCTCTAACTGCGGTGCACACACGTTCCCCTACATGGACGTGCACAACGAGACGGCCATCTTCGAGCACGAAGCCACTACCAGTAAGATCAGCGAAGACCAGCTCTTCTATTGCAACCAGCGCGGCATCCCCACCGAACAGGCCGTCGGCCTCATTGTCAACGGCTACGCCAAGGAGGTGCTGCAGAAACTGCCCATGGAGTTTGCCTACGAAGCACAGAAACTACTCAGCGTGTCGTTAGAAGGCACGGTGGGGTAAACATTATTTCCACTTTTATGCGTCATCATCATTCCTTCATTCGTTCCTTGGTCTGCTGCTTGGCTGCCTGCCTTGTCGCAGTGGGCTGTTCGTCAGTTCGTAATCTACAACGCGATTATCCGGTGGTGCCGAAGGGCGAATACGTGCTGCCCGTCATAGAGACGACCGACATTCACGGCACGTTGGTAAACACCTCAACGGGCACGAACCACTATCGGCTGGCCTATATCGCTGACAAGGCCAACGACATCCGTGGGCGGGGAAAGGATTACGACACGCGACGGCTGCTGCTGCTCGACGGCGGCGACATCTATCAGGGCACCGTCTTGTCCAACCTGCGCCGCGGGCAACCTCTTTACGTGGCACTGGACAAGATGGACTACGACGCCGTAGCACTGGGCAACCACGAGTTTGACTGGGGCTTTGAGACGATGGTTGACGATGATGCCACGCTGCTTGGCTATGAGCAGGACGGGACTTACAACGCCAACGAGATTCCCGTGTTGTGTGCCAATCTCTACCGTCACGGCAAGCGTACCCACACCACGCGCGACTACATCATCCTTGACAAAGCGGCCGTCAACGCCGACGGTTACCTTGTGAACGTGCGCATTGGCGTCATCGGCATGGCGCATTACAAGGCCACGAGCATGTTCGCCCATCAGTTTATCAACAAGGGCTATGACGTCCGCATCGACTATGCGCCGATCAACGCACTGGCCGACTCGCTGGAGCGCAGCGGCAGTTGCGACGCCACGGTGCTGCTCATCCATGGTGCTGCCGACGTGGCCGCACAGGAACTTGGCCAACAGTCAGTCATCGACCTGGTGTTAGGCGGTCACAGCCACATGAATCAGTGCGACACCACGGCGTGGGGACTGCCTTACGTTCAGGCTAAGGCCTACGGTCAGTCCTTCTCCTATGCTGAGCTGGTGTTCACGGTTGATGCCGCAGGCAAGCTGGCGTTCTCCCATGCAGGCAATTGCAGCAATCCTGAAGTCGACGCCAAGCGCGACACCCACACACATCCCGACGAGAACGCCGAAGATTTGGATGCTGACATCCTCGCTTTGTCCGACAATGCCATCCAGCACGTCAAGCCGATGCTCGAGAAAGTCATCGGGCACATCAACGTCGACTTGGTGCGTAACTACAATAACATCGACGACAGTCTAGCACTTCGCGGCAGTGGTGGCCGGGCATCCACGATGGGTAACTGGATGAGCGACCTGATGCGGCGGATAGGCCATGCCGATATCGGTTTCGTCAACAACGGAGGAGTCCGCACGTCGTTCCCCCTCAACGGAGCACCGACGCGCAACATCACCGTCTCAAACATCTACGAGATGTTCCCCTTCGACAATCTGGTCTACGTCTATGAGCTCACCTATGCCGACCTGCTCACGCTTCTGGAGTATTCGATGACCAAGAGCGGCGCCATGCTGCTGTCGCGCATGACGGGCATTGACTGCTACTTGACCGTCAACGACGACGAGAGCTATACGCTCCGCTCGCTGGTCAAGGACGGACAGACCATCTATGCCGACGGTCAGTGGACAGACGACTGGTCCGGGCGCACCGTCAAGGTGGCCGTCAGCCAGTTTGTTGCGACGAGCGACCGCGTAGACAAGGCAACAAACATGCACAATCCGCTGCTCAACTGGAACAGCACGCCGCGGCTGAAGAGCAAGGACAGCGTTGACAACGAGAGCGCCGTCCGCATCCTCACGGAAGAAGCCGAGCGCAATAACGGCCTGATTACCGTTGACACCGCTCCTCATTTCATCGTAGCGCAATAGTTTCCTCGTAAGAACAAGACACGCTCGAAATTGCAATTTCTAATGGCTAACTCCTAATTTCTAATTTAAAAATTTGGCTGATAACCAATTTTTTCTTACCTTTGCAGCCGCTAACAGCATGATTGTCCAATGGTGTAATGGTAGCACAACAGGTTTTGGTTCTGTTTGTGGTGGTTCGAATCCGCCTTGGACAACGCAAAAAAGGAAAGAAGTTCAAGCTCCTTTCCTTTTTTTATTGCCTTACGCTGATGGTTCTGCCTATAACACAAAGCCGAGGTTGAACGTGACCATCGGGG
Source organism: Prevotella sp. (assembly GCA_017467705.1). Classification (GTDB taxonomy): domain Bacteria; phylum Bacteroidota; class Bacteroidia; order Bacteroidales; family Bacteroidaceae; genus Prevotella. The sequence continues at coordinate 10,844 of JAFUSC010000055.1, forward strand.
CATTGAGGTCGAAGTGGCCGTAGTTGCGGTAGATGTAGTTTCCCGTCAGACTCAGCCTGTGCGTACCCACCTCGAACTCCACGCCGGCACCGCCATAGAAGCCCACCGTCGCCGTGCGCTTGCGCAGGAAGGTGTCTGCATTGCCGTAGTAGCCGCTCAGGTTTTCCGTCTTGTAACCTAACAGGTAGTTCAGTGACAATCCGCCACGCACCACGGGCGTGATGCGGCTTTGCGGCATGAGGCGGAACATGGCACCTGCCTGCAGGTTCAGGTCGTGGAACGTAATCTTGCGGGTTGCCATGATGCCGTTGGCCGACGATTCTTTTTCTGCTGAGTTATAGGTATAGTAGAACATGGCTTGCAGCACCAGTGCCTGACTGACGCGCGGCAGTTGGATGTCGAAGCCGGCACCCACCAGCGGCGTCGTGCCCGTCATGGTCATCTCCTTCACAGAACTGTGGGGCGTGGGCTTCATCCTGAGCAGGGCCAAACCTCCCTCCATGCGCAGACGGACAGACAGGCGTGTCGTCTCTTGGCTGTCATACTGGAACGTCACGCAGTCACCGGCATCCGTGCAGTATTCCATGTTGTAGTCGCGCGTCAGCTGCGTCAGTTCTTTCGACGTCACGTCCGTCATTGTCCACAGCTGCCGCTGCGCCTTGTCGCTCTGGTGCAGCATCTGGCTCACCGCCTGCATCTTCTCACGCTGTGCCTGTTTGCGTTCGTCAGTGGCCAGATAGAGGTCATGCGTCTCGCGGATGGGAGCCACCTTGCCCGTAGCGTCCACCATGTAGTAATAGTCCGTGCTGTATGCCTTATAGTGATAGAGGCTCACGCCGCCTTGCAGCAGATACTCGGCGAAGATGGTCTTCTCTTCACCGTCAATGGGAAATGTCCGTGTGACGTAGTAGATGCCGTTGTCCGTCAACCGGTAGCCGCTGATGTCGCCGGGCTTGTAGTCCGTGTACTGCGCAGCCCCGTCAGCCTTGAAGCTGCACGTCTCGGCGTTGCGTATGTCCGAGCGGTAGTCAATGGTTCCGTACACCGTGTCGTTCGTGTTCGTGATGATGTAACCCGCCTTCGGGTTCACCTGAGCCTGCACCTGCAACGTGGCAGCGGCTACCAGCAGTGTGAATAATACCTTTTTCATGTTTGTTGGTTTTTAAAAGTTATTACAAAGAGTTTTCCCTACCGAAAGCCTGTACTAACTTTTTGGCAAGAAAAGAAGCGCAGACCTCACTGTATCTCCAGCCAGGCCTACCACAGCCTATCCACACTTACATTGAAGCTGCGCTTATAGCGCACACCTCACACAGTGTAGAAATGTTGCTCGTAAAATCTCGTTCCGAGGTGGTAGTTCGACTGGAGAATTTGAGCAAAGTAAAAAGTCATGTCCACTTTTCATGCCGCCTATACAACGACAACAAGGAACACAGTTGCAAAGTTACAACATTCTGCCGAACCGTGCAAACTTTTTCGTTTGATTTTTGCTTCCTGCCTGTTTGGTGACTCATTTCCGCCCGTTCAGTAAACGAGAACTGGCAGTTTCTGAAAGTAATAAGCCACTTATTGCAAAGTAATAAGTAACTTATTGCTCGGTAATAAGTAACATATTACTCGGTAATAAGTAACTTATTACTTTTTAAAATGTGACTTATTACTTTCCTAAATCGGCAGAACAACATGACAAAACCGGCAGAACAACATGACAAAATCGGCAGAACAACATGACAAGACCGACGGGACCAGAGAGCGGCAGGGCCCTCCGCAATCGGTTACGCATATTTTTATGATTCATCGTTCACCTTTCATCATTATTTTTTGTACCTTTGCACCTAACAAAACAATCTTAAAAACATCAAGACAATGAAGACAAATTACGAAATCCGTTATGCTGCGCATCCCGAGGATGCGAAGAGCTATGACACCCAGCGCATCCGCCGCGACTTCCTGATTGAGACGGTGTTTGCTGCTGACGAGGTGAACATGGTCTATTCCATGTACGACCGCATGGTGGTGGGCGGCGCTATGCCCGTCAAGGAATGTCTGACACTGGAAGCCATTGACCCGCTGAAGGCTCCCCACTTCACCACACGCCGTGAGATCGGTGTGTTCAACGTCGGCGGTGCCGGCTGCGTGAAGGTGGGCGACGAGACTTTTGAGCTCGACTACAAGGAGGCGCTCTACATCGGCCGCGGCGACCGCGACGTGGTGTTCTGCTCGAAGGACGCACAGAAGCCTGCCAAGTTCTACTTCAACTCCACGACGGCCCACAAGGAGTATCCCTGCAAGAAGGTGACGAAGCAGGACGCCGTGGTGGCCCACATGGGTTCGCTGGAGATGTCGAACGAACGCGACATCAACAAGATGCTGGTCAACCAGGTGCTGCCCACGTGTCAGCTGCAGATGGGTATGACGGAGCTGGCCACGGGTTCGGTGTGGAACACGATGCCGGCACACGTCCACTCGCGCCGCATGGAGGCTTACTTCTATTTCGAGGTGCCCGAAGACCAGGCTGTCTGCCACTTCATGGGCGAGGTCAACGAGACGCGCCACATCTGGATGCGCGGCGACCAGGCCGTGCTCTCACCCGAATGGAGCATCCACTCTGCTGCTGCTACTCACAACTACACGTTCATCTGGGGCATGGGCGGCGAGAACCTCGACTACGGAGATCAGGACTTCTCGCTGATTACAGATTTGAGATAGGAGTGTAGGAGTGGCAGGAGTGTAGGAGTGTAGACAATACCTCTTACGACATGCCAAACTTCGTGCATTAAATACGTACAAGATATGGAACCGTTCTCTTTTGAGAAAATCATTGCTTGGCAAAAGGCTAACGCTTTTACACAATTGGTATACCAAATAACCAAGCAGTTCCCTGAGGACGAACGTTTCGGACTCGTCTCCCAGTTCAGGCGTGCAGCAGTATCCATAGGAGCTAATATCGCAGAAGGCTACAAAAAGCTAAGCAAAGCAGACAAGCTTCGCCTTCTGAACATTGCCGAAGGCAGTTTGGCTGAATGTGAGAACTACATTATCCTGTCACGACAGCTGACGTTGATTGACAACGATGAATACGTTTTACTACATCAACGCGCAGAAGAAACGGGCCGATTGCTGACTGCATACAGTAATGGGATCATTAATAATAAAGGAATAAAAGATTAGTATAAACATTGGAGCAAAGGACAAGGGACAACAGGAGCGTGAGACATACGTCTACACTCCTACACTCCCACACTCCTACACTCCCATAAAAAAACAACTACAATGACAAATCCATTTTCATTAGAAGGAAAAAATGCTTGGATCACCGGTGCGTCTTACGGTATCGGTTTCAACATTGCCAAGGCTTTCGTGGCTGCGGGCATTAAGAACATTATCTTCAACGACATCAACGAGGCAGCGCTGGAGCGCGGACTCAACAACTACCGCGAGGCCGGCATCGAGAACGTGAAGGGCTACGTCTGCGACGTGACCGACGAGAACGCTGTCAAAGCCCTCGTTGAGAAGATTCACGCCGAGGTGGGTCAGATTGACATTCTGGTGAACAACGCCGGCAT